>JABFVM010000198.1 GCA_013362785.1 Streptomyces sp.
GGTCATGGAGCCGACCCGGTCCGGGAACCAGCGCTTGACGATGACCGGCATCAGGACGTTGCTGACCGCGATGCCCATGAGGGCGAGGGCGGTGGCGGCCAGGAAGCCGGCCGTGCTTCCCGCGTACGGCCGTATGAGCAGGCCGGCGCTGATGGCGACCATGCCCGCGCACACCACCGCGCCCGGGCCGAAGCGACGGGCCAGGCGGGGGGCCGCGACGCCGAAGACGGCGAAGCAGAGCGGGGGCACCGAGGTGAGGAGCCCGGCGACGCTGCCGCTCATGCCGAGCGCGTCGCGGACCTCTTCGAGGAGGGCGCCGAGGCTGGTGATGGCGGGGCGGAGGTTCAGCGCGGTCAGCACGATGGCGAGCACGAGCAGCCGTATCGTCCACGCGCGCGTGGCGGGCTCCGTGGTGGTGCGGGCCTCGGGGGTGTCTGCCTCGGAGGTGCGTATGCGTGTGGACGTCGCCGTCCGGGTTTCCTTGCTCGCCATAAGGCCATCATAGAATCATGGGATGATTGGCTGTCCACCCTCGGTCCGTTCATGCGGGCTCCTCCCGTGCGAAGGTGTGCCATGCCCTTGAGCCACCCCCGCCGCTCGGCGCTGTCCGAGCAGGTCATCGCGGCGTTGCGGAACCAGATCACCTCGGGCGAGTGGCCCGTCGGCTCCCGTATCCCGACCGAGCCCGAGCTGGTCGAGCAGCTCGGCGTGGCCCGCAACACCGTGCGCGAGGCGGTCCGCGCGCTCGCGCACAACGGCCTGCTGGACATCCGCCAGGGCTCCGGCACCTATGTGGTGGCGACCAGCGAGCTGGCCGGCGTGATGCACCGCCGCTTCGCCGACGCCGACCCCCGGCACATCGCCGAGCTGCGCGCCACGCTGGAGTCGTCCGCCGCCCAGCTGGCCGCCGAGCGGCGCACGGAGAAGGACCTCAAGCAGCTGGACGCCCTTCTGGTGCGGCGCGAGGAGGCCTGGGAGTCGGGGGACGCGGAGGCCTTCGTGGCGGCCGATGCGACGTTCCATCTGGCGGTGGTGGCGGCCTCCCACAACGACGTGATGACCGCGATGTACGCCGACCTGGGCGAGGTGCTGCGGGACTGGCTGCGCGAGGACGTCGGCACCGAGCTGACGCCGGAGACGCACATGGACCACGCGCGCCTGGTCGACGCGATCCGCGCGGGCGACGCGACGGCGGCCGCGGCCGAGGCGGCGAGCTATCCGTTCCTGTGCCGTCCGGGACGCTTCAGCCCTCCCGGTCGTGGCTGACCCACACCGAGCCGACCTCCTTCCAGCAGCGCCCGGTCAGCCGCACGGTCTGCGCGGGCCCGGCGTCCACCGGTGAGCCATCGGTGTCGATGTCCCACCAACGGGCGCACTCGACGTGCAGGCTCACCCGATCGGTACCTGGATAGGGGTTGTGGCAGTAAGCGGTCACCTGGGATCCGGTGACGCGTACGCGGCATGCGGAGCCGAACGGCTCCTCGGGCCGCACCTCGGCGGCGGGCACACGCGCGTGGGCTATCGCCTCGTACGACAGGGGCAGTACGAGAGCGACGGCGACGGACGTTGAGGCCAGGCGGCGGGACAAGCGCACAACGGGACCTCCTCGGCCGTACGGGAGAGGGGCTCGCGGGATGAACGCGTACTCCAGGGTGCGCAGTTGTCGGCCTCGGCCGCCTCGCCGGATAGGCCGAACGGGTGACGCCCCGCTCCCCGCGCGCTGCGGGAAACGGGGCGTCGGCGACGCGGGTGGGATCAGGCGCCGATGGCGTGCAGACCGCCGTCCACGTGGACGATCTCGCCGGTGGTCTTCGGGAACCAGTCGCTCAGCAGCGCGACGATGCCGCGGCCGGCCGGCTCCGGGTCCTGGAGATCCCACTCCAGCGGGGAACGGCTGTCCCAGACGGAGGCCAGGTCGCTGAAGCCCGGGATGGACTTGGCGGCCATGGAGCCGATCGGGCCGGCCGAGACGAGGTTGCAGCGGATGTTCTGCTTGCCCAGGTCACGGGCCATGTAGCGGCTGGTGGCCTCCAGGGCGGCCTTGGCCGGGCCCATCCAGTCGTACTGCGGCCAGGCGTACTGCGCGTCGAAGGTGAGGCCGACGACCGAGCCGCCGTTCTGCATCAGCGGCAGGCAGGCCATGGTCAGCGACTTCAGGGAGTACGCCGAGACGTGCATGGCGGTGGCGACCGACTCGAACGGCGTGTTCAGGAAGTTGCCGCCGAGCGCGTCCTGCGGGGCGAAACCGATGGAGTGCACGACGCCGTCGAGGCCGCCGAGCTCCTCGCCGACGATGTCGGCCAGGCGGGCGAGGTGCTCGTCGTTGGTGACGTCGAGCTCGATGACCTTGGTGGGCTTCGGGAGCTTCTTGGCGATGCGCTCGGTCAGCGTGGGCCGCGGGAAGGCGGTCAGGATGACCTCGGCGCCCTGCTCCTGGGCCAGCTTGGCGGCGTGGAAGGCGATGGAGGCCTCCGTCAGCACACCGGTGATCAGGATGCGCTTGCCCTCGAGAATTCCGCTCATGGTGATCAGTGACCCATTCCCAGTCCGCCGTCAACGGGGATGACGGCTCCAGTGATGTACGAGGCGTCGTCCGAGGCGAGGAACCGCACCGTCGCGGCGATCTCCTCCGGCTGCGCGTAACGACCGAGCGGCACCTGCTTCACGATGCCCTCACGCTGCTCGTCGGTGAGCACCTTGGTCATGTCGGTGTCGACGAAGCCGGGCGCGACGACGTTGAAGGTGATGTTGCGCGAGCCCAGCTCACGGGCGAGGGAGCGCGCGAAGCCGACCAGGCCGGCCTTGGAGGCCGCGTAGTTCGCCTGGCCCGGGCCGCCGTAGAGGCCGACGACGGAGGAGATCAGGACGACGCGGCCCTTCTTGGCGCGCAGCATGCCGCGGTTGGCACGCTTGACCACGCGGAAGGTGCCGGTGAGGTTGGTGTCGAGGACGGACGTGAAGTCCTCCTCGGACATGCGCATCAGGAGCTGGTCCTTGGTGATGCCGGCGTTGGCGATCAGCACCTCGACCGGGCCGTGCTCGGCCTCGATCTCCTTGTAGGCCTGCTCCACCTGCTCGGTGTCGGTGATGTCGCACTTGACGGCCAGGAAGCCGGCCGGCGGCTCACCCGAGCGGTACGTGATCGCGACCTTGTCGCCGGCGTCGGCGAATGCGCGGGCGATGGCGAGGCCGATGCCCCGGTTGCCTCCGGTGACGAGAACCGAGCGGCTCAACGGATCACCCTTTCGATAGGGGTCTGACACACCCGCCCGAACAGCTGGATGACAGGCGGCTTCCCCGAAAACCTATCGGTCCGGTCCCGGCATCGGACATTCGGGCACCGACAGTGGCTTACCGGCGTCGCTGTCGGGTCCCTACAGAAAGTTGCCGACTCCAGCCGGAAACCTGTGGTCCACGGCCGTGCCCGCGCGAAATGATCGGTGCCCACAGGCCACGACAGCAGGGAGACCTCCGTGCCCCATACGATCGATGAAGCCTTTACGGCGCTTCCGCTACGCGCGCTGGCCGACGCCGCGCTGGCACGCGCGCGTGCGCTGGGCGCCGAGCATGCGGACTTCCGGTTCGAGCGGGTGCGCAGCGCTTCCTGGCGGCTGCGGGACGCCAGGCTCGCCGGTTCGTCGGACACCACCGACCTCGGGTACGCGGTGCGGGTGGTGCACGGCGGGACCTGGGGGTTCGCGTCGGGTGTCGATCTGACGCTGGACGCCGCCGCCAAGGTCGCCTCGCAGGCGGTGGCGATGGCGAAGCTGTCCGCCCAGGTGATCAAGGCCGCCGGGTCGGACGAGCGGGTGGAGCTCGCCGACGAGCCCGTGCACAGCGAGAAGACGTGGATCTCGTCGTACGAGATCGATCCGTTCAGCGTGCCCGACGAGGAGAAGTCGGCGCTGCTGGCGGACTGGAGCGCGCGGCTGCTGGCGGCGGACGGGGTGAACCACGTCGACGCCTCGCTGCTCACCGTCCATGAGAACAAGTTCTACGCCGACACCGCCGGGACCGTGACCACCCAGCAGCGGGTCCGGCTGCACCCGCAGCTGACCGCCGTGTCGGTCGACGAGTCGAGCGGCGAGTTCGACTCCATGCGCACCATCGCACCGCCCGTCGGACGCGGCTGGGAGTACCTGACGGGCACCGGCTGGGACTGGGACGACGAGCTGGCGCGCATCCCCGAGCTGCTCGCCGAGAAGATGCGGGCGCCGAGCGTGCAGGCGGGGCCGTACGACCTCGTCGTGGACCCCTCCAACCTGTGGCTGACCATCCACGAGTCCATCGGCCACGCCACCGAACTGGACCGCGCCCTCGGCTACGAGGCCGCCTACGCCGGCACCTCCTTCGCCACCTTCGACCAGCTCGGCAAGCTCCGGTACGGCTCCGACCTGATGAACGTCACCGGTGACCGCACCGCCGAGCACGGTCTGGCGACCATCGGGTACGACGACGAGGGCGTCGCGGGCCAGTCCTGGGACCTGGTGAGGAACGGCACCCTCGTCGGCTACCAGCTGGACCGGCGGATCGCGAGGCTGACCGGGTTCGACCGGTCCAACGGGTGCGCGTTCGCCGACTCCCCCGGCCATGTGCCGGTGCAGCGCATGGCCAACGTGTCGCTGCAGCCGGACCCGGCCGGGATGTCGACGGAGGATCTGATCGGGAGCGTCGACCGCGGGATCTATGTCGTCGGCGACCGGTCCTGGTCGATCGACATGCAGCGCTACAACTTCCAGTTCACCGGGCAGCGGTTCTTCAGGATCGAGAACGGGCGGATCACCGGGCAGCTGCGGGACGTCGCGTACCAGGCGACGACCACCGACTTCTGGGGCTCGATGGCCGCGGTGGGCGGCCCGCAGACGTATGTCCTGGGCGGTGCCTTCAACTGCGGCAAGGCCCAGCCGGGGCAGGTCGCGGCCGTGTCGCACGGCTGCCCCTCGGCCCTCTTCAAGGGAGTCAACATCCTCAACACCACGCAGGAGGCCGGTCGATGAGCGCCCGTACCAACAAGCCGCACGAGATCGTCGAGCGGGCCCTGGAGCTGTCCCGGGCCGACGGGTGCGTCGTCATCGCCGACGAGCAGTCGACCGCCAATCTGCGCTGGGCGGGCAACGCGCTCACCACGAACGGCGTCACGCGCGGGCGGACGCTCACCGTCGTCGCGACCGTCGACGGCAAGGAGGGCACGGCCTCCGGGGTGGTGTCCCGCTCGGCCGTGACCGCGGACGAGCTGGAGCCGCTGGTGCGGGCCGCCGAGGCCGCCGCGCGCGGCGCCGGGCCCGCCGAGGACGCGCAGCCGCTGGTGACGGACGTATCGGCGTCGCCGGACTTCACGGACGGCCCGGCCGAGACCTCGTCCACCGTGTTCGCCGACTTCGCCCCGGCGCTCGGTGAGGCGTTCGCACGCGCGCGTGCGGGAGGACGGGAGTTGTACGGCTTCGCCAACCACGAGCTGGTGTCGACGTACGTGGGCACCTCCACGGGGCTGCGGCTGCGGCACGACCAGCCCAACGGGACGCTGGAGCTGAACGCCAAGTCGCCGGACCGCACCCGTTCGGCATGGGCGGGGCGCTCCACGCGGGACTTCAAGGACGTGGACCCCACGGCGCTCGACGCCGAGCTGGCCGTACGCCTCGGCTGGGCCGAGCGGCGCCTGTCGCTGCCGGCAGGGCGGTACGAGACGCTGCTGCCGCCGACCGCCGTGGCCGACCTGCTGATCTACCAGATGTGGTCGGCGTCGGGGCGGGACGCGGTCGAGGGCCGGACGGTGTTCTCCAAGCCCGGCGGCAAGACCCGTGTCGGCGAGAAGCTGAGCGAGCTGCCGCTGACGCTGCGCAGCGACCCGAACGAGCCGGGCCTTGAGTCCGCGCCGTTCGTGATCGCGCACTCCTCCGGCGGCGACCAGTCGGTGTTCGACAACGGGCTGCCGCTCGGGGCGACGGAGTGGCTGCGTGCGGGCGAGCTGAAGCACCTCATGACCAGCCGGCACAGTGCGGGGCTGACCGGTCTGCCGGTGGCGCCGGGCATCGACAACCTGATCCTGGACGGTGGCGAGGACCGCTCGATCGAGGAGATGGTCGCGAACACCGGGCGCGGACTGCTGCTGACCTGCCTCTGGTACATCCGCGAGGTCGACCCGGCGACGCTGCTGCTCACCGGCCTGACCCGGGACGGCGTCTACCTCGTCGAGAACGGCGAGGTGACCGGCGAGGTCAACAACTTCCGGTTCAACGAGTCGCCGGTGGGCCTGCTCGGGCGGGCGACCGAGGCGGGGCGTACGGAGAAGACCCTGCCGCGGGAGTGGAGCGACTGGTTCACCAGGGCGGCGATGCCCGCGCTGCGCGTCCCCGATTTCAACATGAGCTCTGTCAGTCAGGGCGTATAACCTCGTAGGCGTTTGCATCGGCTGTCATCCGACCGGCCGAAGATCATCGAGGAGACACGAGAACCGTGACGGACATCGTCGACGAGCTGAAGTGGCGTGGCGTGATCGCCCTGTCCACTGACGAGGACGCATTGCGCAAGGCTCTCGCGGACGGTCCCGTCACGTTCTATTGCGGTTTCGACCCGACCGCGGCCAGCCTGCACGTCGGCCACCTGGTCCAGGTCCTCACCATGCGCCGCCTCCAGCAGGCGGGCCTGCGCCCGCTGGCGCTGGTCGGCGGCGCCACGGGCCAGATCGGCGACCCGCGCCCGACGGCCGAGCGCACGCTGAACGACCCGGAGACGGTCGCGAACTGGGTGAACCGTCTGCGCGCGCAGATCGAGCCCTTCCTCTCCTTCGAGGGCGACAACGCCGCGACGATGGTGAACAACCTGGACTGGACGGCCGGCATGTCGGCCATCGAGTTCCTGCGGGACATCGGCAAGCACTTCCGCGTCAACAAGATGCTCACCAAGGACTCGGTCGCCCGGCGCCTGCAGTCCGAAGAGGGCATCAGCTACACGGAGTTCAGCTACCAGCTGCTCCAGGGCATGGACTTCCTGGAGCTGTACCGGCGGCACGGCTGCACGCTCCAGCAGGGCGGCAGCGACCAGTGGGGCAACCTCACGGCGGGTCTGGACCTGATCCACCGGCTGGAGCCGCACGCGGCCGTGCACGCGCTGGCGACGCCGCTGATGACCAAGGCGGACGGCACCAAGTTCGGCAAGACCGAGGGCGGCGCCATCTGGCTCGACCCGGAGATGACGACGCCGTACGCGTTCTACCAGTTCTGGCTGAACGCGGACGACCGGGACATCTCGACCTACATGCGGATCCTGTCCTTCAAGTCCCGTGCGGAGCTGGAGGAGCTGGAGAAGCAGACGGAGGAGCGTCCGCAGGCGCGGGCCGCGCAGCGGGCGCTGGCCGAGGAGCTGACGACGCTGGTGCATGGCGCCGACCAGACGGCCGCGGTGATCGCCGCGTCCCGCGCCCTCTTCGGGCAGGGGGAGCTGGCGGATCTGGACGCGGCGACGTTGGCTGCCGCGCTGTCCGAGGTGCCGCATGTGAAGGTTGCCGAGCTCGGGCCGGTGGTGGACCTTTTCGCCGAGGTCGGGCTTGTCGCCAGTAAGTCTGCGGCTCGGCGGACCGTCAAGGAGGGCGGGGCTTACGTGAACAACGTGAAGGTCGCCGGGGAGGATGCCGTGCCGGCGAAGGAGGACCTGTTGCACGAGCGGTGGCTGGTGCTGCGGCGGGGGAAGAAGAACCTTGCGGCTGTAGAGGTTACGGGCACGTAGGTTTTCGGGGTTCGCCGTAGGGGTGCGGTGGTCTGCGGGCTGCGGCTTCGTCGTGGTTGATCGCGCCCCGCGGCGGAGCCGCAAATCGATACAGTCCCGCGCCCCTGCAGGGCGCTTCCACTGAGGGCGTTAAGCGCTCACGTCTGTTGTTTCTTCTTGCCCAGCGTTGCCATGTACAGCATGTCCCCCGCGTACACGATGATCACTGCTGCGACGATCTGGAAGATATGGCGGCTCCAGTCGATGCCGCGTGTCGAGTCGACGCCGAAAGCTCGGGCGATGGAGTTGCCGACGATGGCGCCGAGCATGCCGAAGATGGTGGTCAGCCAGAGGGGGCTGTGCTGCTTGCCCGGGATGAGCAGCTTGGCGAGCAGGCCCAGCACGAATCCCACGATGATCGCCCACAACCAGCCCATCGCCGCCTCCTACGCCTCGGGGTGAGCAGTAGGGCCAGTCTTGGCGGGGCTCGGGTACGCCGCATGCCGGGTACCGCCGTACGCGTTACGGCTGACGGTGTTCCCCCAGGTGACAGGGGCCCCGGTCTCGTAGGCGACGCAGACGGGGCGTACCGTGGAAGGTGTCCTGGCCCGGGTCCCCGACCGGGGGCCGGACGGGTACGGACAGGGGGAGAGTCCGATGCGGGCGGATGGTGGAATCTGATGCGGAAGCTGCACGCGGGCGGCCACTCCGAGGTGTTCCGGATCACCGGGGCGCGGGCGGGGCTGCAGGACGATGTGCGCGCCCGGCAGCGCCGGTACGTCATCTCGATGTCGATCCGTACGGTGTCGGTGATCCTGGCGGCCTCGCTGTGGAACGTCGAACGGCACGTCGCGATCGTGGCGTTGGTGCTCGGCGCGATCCTGCCGTACATCTCCGTGGTGATCGCCAACGCCGGGCGGGAGAATGCGCCGGGTCTGCCGTCGACGTTCGTGATGGCGCCGACACGTCCGATGATCGCGCCGCAGGGGACGAATGACGGTTCCGCGGAATCGTTCCCGGAAGATGTGGCGGGTGACTCCGCGCCGGGCGCACAAAGCAAACCGGACGACGGGACGTGATCCTGCGGAGCGGTGCGCTCCGCAGGCGACTCCGCGCCAAGCTCAGGAAAAGCTCAGATCAATAGTGTTGTTCCGGTGCCGGGGGACGGGTTACCCGTGACATACTTCGTGGACGCTCCGCATCCCCCGTCGGAGCGATGGACCGACGCCGGGCAGCTCCCCCCGTGGCTGCTCGGCGTCGCCTTTTGTGCGCATCTGTGAGACGAATCTGTGAGTGACACGCCTATCTGTTCTGCCAAGGGATGCCGTGCCGATGCCGTGTGGGTGCTGGCGTGGAACAACCCGAAGATTCATACGCCGGAGCGGCGCAAGACATGGCTCGCTTGTGAGGAGCATCGCGAGCATTTGTCGCAGTTCCTCGGGGTGCGGGGGTTTTTGAAGGACGTTGTGCTGCTGGAGGAATGGGAAGCGCGGGGAGTTTGACGGCGCGCCATCAGTTCCGGGGTGGCACACGTCTTTGCGCGTCTGCGGGTCCGTCGTGGTTGGTCGCGCAGTTCCCCGCGCCCCTTTGAGGCGTTGCAGCTAGCCGCCGATAGCGGACATCGGTCGGTCCGGCTGGACGAAGCTCGGGTCGTCCAGGCCCGCTCCCGCCTTCTTGCCCCACATCGCCAGGCGCCAGATGCGGGCGATCTCCTCGTCGGGGGCGCCGGAGCGCAGGGCGGCGCGCAGGTCCGTCTCCTCCTGGGCGAACAGGCAGGTGCGGACCTGGCCGTCGGCCGTGAGGCGGGTGCGGTCGCAGGCCGCGCAGAACGGGCGGGTGACGGAGGCGATGACGCCCACCACATGGGGGCCGCCGTCCACCAGCCAGCGCTCCGCCGGGGCCGAGCCGCGCTTCTCCTCGCCCTCGGGGGTCAGCTCGAAGCGGGTGCGCAGGGAGGTCAGGATGTCGCCGGCGGTGATCATGCCGTCGCGCTTCCAGCCGTGCTGGGCGTCGAGGGGCATCTGCTCGATGAAGCGCAGTTCGTAGTCGTGCTCCACGGCCCAGGCGAGGAGGTCGGGGGCCTCGTCGTCGTTGAGGCCCGGCATCAGGACCGAGTTGACCTTGACCGGGGTCAGGCCGGCGTCGCGGGCGGCGTACAGGCCGTCGATGACGTCCTTGTGGCGGTCGCGGCGGGTGAGGGTCTTGAAGACGTCGGGGCGGAGGGTGTCCAGGGAGACGTTGACCCGGTCCAGGCCCGCCGTCTTCAGGGCCGACGCGGTCCGCTTGAGGCCGATGCCGTTCGTCGTCAGGGACATCTGGGGGCGGGGCGTGAGAGCGGCCACGCGCTCGACTATGCCCACCAGGCCGGGGCGCAGCAGGGGCTCGCCGCCGGTGAAGCGGACCTCCTCGATACCGAGGGAGGTGACGGCGATGTCGATCAGGCGGACGATCTCGTCGTCCGTGAGCAGGTCGGGCTTGGCCAGCCACTGCAGGCCCTCCTCGGGCATGCAGTAGGTGCACCGCAGGTTGCAGCGGTCGGTCAGCGAGACCCGCAGGTCGGTGGCCACTCGGCCGTAGGTGTCGATGAGCACGTGGGCCCCCTCCCTCGTCACGACCAGATTCAACTTCTGTCACCTGCGAGCCTACGTGACCGCACTGACAGTGACACCGGCCCGATCCCACGACGTACGACACGGCCGCGTCGTAGGGATCTACGACGCGGCCGCTCGGGATGCCTGCCTAGTGGGCGCCGGTGCCGGTCAGGGACCGGACCTCCAGTTCCGCGTACTTGCCGGCGTCGGGCTCTTCCTTGGACAGGACGGTGCCGAGCCAGCCCATGAGGAAGCCGAACGGGATGGAGATGATGCCCGGGTTCTTCAGCGGGAACCAGGCGAAGTCGACGTCCGGGAACATCGCCTTCGGGTCGCCGGAGACGACCGGCGAGAACAGCACCAGGCCGACGGCGACGATCAGGCCGCCGTAGATCGACCACAGCGCGCCCTGGGTGGTGAACCGCTTCCAGAAGAGGCTGTAGAGGATCGTCGGCAGGTTGGCGGAGGCCGCGACCGCGAAGGCCAGGGCGACCAGGCCGGCGACGTTCAGGTCGCGGGCGAGGGCGCCGAGGAGGATGGAGACGGCGCCGATGCCGATGGTGGCGAGGCGGGCGGCCCGGATCTCCTCCTTCTCGGTGGCCTGGCCCTTCTTGATCACGTTCGCGTAGATGTCGTGGGCGAACGACGACGACGAGGCCAGGGTCAGGCCGGCGACCACGGCGAGGATCGTCGCGAAGGCCACCGCCGAGATCGTGGCGAGCAGGATCGCACCCCAGGCCGAGTCCACGCCGCCCAGGTGCAGGGCGAGGAGCGGGGCGGCTGTGTTGCCGGATGGGTTGGACGCGATGATCTCGTCCTGCGAGATGAGCGCTGCGGCGCCGAAGCCGAGGGCGATGGTCATCAGGTAGAAGCCGCCGATGATGCCGATCGCCCAGTTCACGGACTTACGGGCGGCCTTGGCGTTGGGCACCGTGTAGAAGCGGATCAGGATGTGCGGCAGACCGGCGGTGCCCAGGACCAGGGCGATGCCGAGGGAGATGAAGTCCAGCTTGGAGGTGCCGGTGGCGCCGTACTGGAGGCCGGGCTCCAGGAAGGCGGCGCCCTTGCCGCTGTTCTCGGCGGCCTTGCCGAGCAGGTCGGAGATGTTGAAGTTGAACTTCAGCAGCACCAGGAACGTAATGAGGATCGTGCCGCCGATGAGCAGGACCGCCTTGACCATCTGGACCCAGGTGGTGCCCTTCATGCCGCCGATCGACACGTACACGATCATCAGGACGCCGACGAGCGCGACGATGAGGATCTTGCCGGCGTCGGTGGTGATGCCGAGGAGCAGCGAGACCAGGACGCCGGCGCCCGCCATCTGGGCGAGCAGGTAGAAGATCGACACGACGATCGTGGAGGTGCCGGCCGCTGTGCGCACCGGGCGCTGGCGCATGCGGTACGCGAGCACGTCACCCATCGTGTAGCGGCCGGAGTTCCGCAGCGGTTCGGCCACCAGGAGCAGCGCGACCAGCCAGGCGACCAGGAATCCGATGGAGTAGAGGAAGCCGTCGTATCCGAAGAGGGCGATGGCGCCCGCGATGCCCAGGAAGGACGCCGCGGACATGTAGTCGCCGGAGACGGCGAGGCCGTTCTGGAAGGCGCTGAAGGAGCGGCCGCCCGCGTAGAAGTCGGCGGCGTCCTTGGTCTGGCGGCCGGCCCAGACGGTGATGAACAGGGTCGCGACCACGAAGCACGCGAAGAGCGTGATGATCAGCGGACGGTGCTCGCTGGCCTCGTTGGCGGCGAGCTGCACTTGGGTCATCGCGGGGCTCATGCGCCGCCCTCCATACGGGTCTTGATGGCCTCGGCCTTGGGGTCGAGCTTCGCGCCGGCGTGGCGCGAGTACCACCAGGCGATGAGGAACGTGGTGATGAACTGGGCGATACCGAGGACGAACGCGACGTTGATGTTGCCGAACAGCTTGGTGCCCATGAAGTCGCCCGCGTAGTTGGAGAGCAGGACGTACAGCAGGTACCAGGTGATGAAGGCGACGGTCAGCGGGAAGGCGAAGGAGCGGTAGGAGCGGCGCAGTTCACCGAACTCCGCGCTCTCCTGCACCTCGGCGAACTCCTCGGTGGAGGGGAGCTTGTGTTGCTCTTTCGAGGGGGGCGGTGCGTCGGTGGCCACGGAGTCTCCTCGCGTTGCGGGCGCTGTTGCGACGGTGGACGGGGAAGAGGGAGGGGAAGGGTCGGGGGGTGGGGACGGGTTGGGTACGGGCATGCGGCTCTGTTCCTCATGGTGACGTGGATCACCTGAGCCGGGTGGCGATGTTAGGGCCCCGGCGCGTGATCCGACAGGGGGCTCGATCCTGCTCGCGCCTCCTTCCCAAGGTCACGGCGCCACGCGAGAACCGGTTCAACTCCGAGTGCTTCTTTCCGAAGTCGCTCGGATCAGTGATTGCTGGCACGGAAGATCAGGGATAGCTTCGCTCCAGCACAAATCGTCATGTACCTGCCCGGCCACCCATCCCTGCTTCGGGCGGGCCTTCCGTTCCGGATGATGTGGAGAACCCATGGCTCATCTGCGGTCCAGACGCCGACTCGGCCTCGCCGTGCCCCTCGCCCTGTCACTGACCGCCTCGCTCGGCTTCCTGCCGGCGGCGGCCTCGGCCGCACCGCTCGGGGAGCCGTCCGTGCAGGCCGCGGACGCGACCGCCCTGGCGTATGTCGTCAACACCCGACCGGACCATCGCACGATCGCGGCGGTGAAGAAGGCGATCGCGGCGGCCGACGGCACGGTCGTGACCTCGTACGACAAGATCGGCGTGATCGTCGCCCACTCGGCGAACCCCGACTTCGCCAAGGTCATGCGCACGGTGCGCGGGGTGGAGTCGGCGGGCGCGACGCGTACGACGCCGCTGACCGCCGCCGGCACCACGGACGAGGGTCCCGTCCAGCTCCTGACGAAGAAGCAGGCCACGAAGACCGCGCGGATGTCCGACGCGGCGGCCGACAGCGAGCCTCTTGAGGCCGACCAGTGGGACCTGCGGGCGATCGGCGCCGACAAGGCCGCCAAGATCAACCCGGGCAGTTCGAATGTCACCGTCGCCGTCATCGACACCGGCGTCGACGACACCCACCCGGACCTGGCTCCGAACTTCTCGGCGGCCCAGTCGGCGAACTGTGTCGGCGGTGTCCCGGACACCAGCGCGGGCGCCTGGCGTCCGTACAACCCGACCGAGGACTACCACGGCACGCATGTCGCGGGTGAGATAGCCGCGGCCCGCAACGGCATCGGCGTCGCGGGTGTGGCGCCGGGCGTCAAGGTCGCCGGCATCAAGGTGAGCGACCCCAAGAACGGCCTCTTCTACCCGGAGAACGTCGTCTGCGCCTTCGTGTTCGCCGCCGACCACGGCGTCGAGATCACGAACAACAGCTACTACGTTGACCCGTGGCTGTACAACTGCATGGACGACCCCGACCAGAAGGCCATCGTTGACGCGGTCAACAGGGCCCAGCTGTACGCCCAGAAGAAGGGCACGCTCAACCTGGCCTCGGCGGGCAACTCCAACCACGACATGAACGCCGACTCCATCGTGGACGACACCAGCCCCGACGACTCCACGCCGGTCAGCCGCACCATCGACCCGCACACGTGCTTCGACGTGCCGACCCAGCTGCCGGGCGTGGTCACGGTGAGCGCGACGGGCGTCAAGAACGAGAAGTCGTACTACTCGTCCTACGGTTACGGCGTGGTCGACATCGCGGCGCCGGGCGGTGACCGGAAGTTCCAGATCCCGACGGACACCCCGTCGCAGAACGGCCGCATCCTGTCCACCATGCCGAACGGCGAGTACGGCTGGCTGCAGGGCACGTCGATGGCCTCGCCGCACGCCGCGGGTGTCGCCGCGCTGCTGAAGTCCAAGTACCCGAAGGCGACTCCGGCGATGCTGCAGGCGCTCCTGAAGGCCCAGGCGGACAACCCGGGTTGCCCGGAGTCGTACGACCAGGACGGCGACGGCAAGCAGGACGCGGTGTGCGAGGGCGGCAAGCGGTTCAACGGGTTCTACGGGTTCGGCGTCGTTGACGCGCTGGACGCCGTGGACTGAACACCTTGACCCATATTGATCGAGTCAATACTGCATAGTGCAGTCATGACTGGAATCAGTACAGCCTGGTCCGCGGTGG
This sequence comes from Streptomyces sp., assembly GCA_013362785.1. Lineage (GTDB taxonomy): Bacteria > Actinomycetota > Actinomycetes > Streptomycetales > Streptomycetaceae > Streptomyces. The sequence continues at coordinate 14,423 of JABFVM010000198.1, forward strand.
GCGGCGATCCCGCCCTGCTCCCCCGGGTCTCGACCGTGGTGCGGGAGGGTGCGCTTCATGCGCGCCTTCCCGTACGGGAGTTGGCGCGCGCGTGCGTGGGCGCGTGCGCGCTGGCCGCGGCCGAACTGGGGGCGCGGCGGGCCGGGCTCACCGAGGTACCCGGGGTGCGGCTGGACGACGGCGCCGTCGCCACGGCGTTCGTGAGTGAACGGCATCTGCTGGTCGACGGCCGCGCACCGGTCAACTTCGCGCCGCTGTCACGGTTCTGGCCCACGGCGGACGGTTGGGTGCGGACGCACGCGAACTATCCCCACCACCGGGCCCCGCTCCTGGCCGCGCTGGGAGTGACCGAGGAAGACCCGGACGCCGTGGGCGCGGCCCTGGCCGAGCGGTCCTCGCACGAGGTGGAGGAGGCCGTGTACGCGACCGGCGGGCTGGCCGTGGCACTGCGCACCCCGAAGGAGTGGGCGGCGCACGAGCAGACCGCCGAGGTGGTCCGGCGTCCGCTCGTCGAGCACGAGCGCCTGGACATGGCACACGCGCGTGCCCTCCCGTCGCTGGACGGCACTCCTCTGCTGCCCGCCGCCGGGATACGCGTGCTGGACCTGACCCGGGTCATCGCCGGCCCCGTCGCCACGCGCACGCTCGCCCTGCTCGGCGCCGACGTCCTGCGCGTGGACGCGCCGCAGTTGCCCGAACTGGCCGACCAGCACGCCGACACGGGTTTCGGGAAGCGCTCGGCGACGCTGGACCTGGCGGCCGACCGGCGCGCCTTCGAGGAACTCCTCTCCGCTGCGGACGTCGTGGTCACCGGCTACCGGCCGGGCGCCCTGGACCGGTTCGGGCTGTCGGCACACGCACTGGCCGAGCGCCGGCCCGGGCTGGTCGTGGCGCAGCTCTCGGCATGGGGGGACTACGGGCCCTGGCGCGAGCGGCGCGGCTTCGACAGCCTCGTCCAGGTCGCCACCGGGATCGCCGCGATCGAGGGATCGGCCGAGCGCCCCGGCGCACTGCCCGCGCAGGCCCTCGACCACGGCACGGGGTATCTGCTGGCGGCGGCGGTACTGCGGGCACTGACCGAGCGGCGGGAGCAGGGGTACGGCCGGTGCGTACGGCTGTCACTGGCGCGCACGGCGGAGTGGCTGGTGAACGGGCTCCGGCCGGGCCCTCGGGGAGAGCAGACGTACGAGGCTCCGGACGCCTGGCTCAGCGAGCGGGACAGCCCTCTCGGACGGCTGCGGTACGCCCTGCCGCCGGTGTCGTTCGCGGGCGGTCCCGTCGACTGGGGGCGACCGCCGGGGGTTTGGGGCGCGGATCCGGCGGGGTGGGTCTGAGCGGCGAGCCCGCTTCCGTGAGGCGGGGCTGAGCGGCAGAGGCCCCGGTTCCGTGAGGCGAGGCGGAGCGGCGGCGAGCCCGCTTCCGTGAGGCGGGGCTGAGCGGCAGAGGTCCCGGTTCCGCAGGGATGGGCCCGCGCGGCAGATGCCCCGGTTTCCGCGCGATGGGCTGAGCGTCGGGGCCGTTGGAAGCGTACCCATCGGCGGAATGCCGTACCGCCACTTGTTTTCCGGCACTTGCCCGGCTCTGTGTTGCTTTGTGAAGATCCTGAGGTGACGTTGACCAGATCCTCCCCTGGTGTGTCCGCCGGGGGTGAGCCCGGAGGGCACCCCGGTGCGGGCCGGGCCGTCGCCGTGCTCGTCCTGGTCGGGCTCGCGGCGCTGATCCCGCTGCTCGGGCCGTCGGCCGCGCTGCACGGCACCGGGGAGGCCGCCGCGCCCGGCACGGCCGGGATCGCGCTGCTGCGCACGGTGCTGTTCGCGGCGCTGTGCGTCCCGCTCGGGGAACTGTTCCTGCGTCGGCTGGCCCGCTCGGTGCCCGGCGCTCCCCCGGCCGTGCCCCGCAGTTGGGCGCCGTACGCGGCCGCCGCCGGTTTCGTCGCCGCCCTGGGCCTCGCCTCGGTCGTCTCCACGGGCAACCTCGTGCCGACCAGCCCGGCCGACCTCGACATCGGCGGCCTCTACGCGTCGCGCGACGGCAAGCTCGCCCTGCTGGAGGTCAACGCCTTCGCCGTGGCCGGTCTGTGCGCCCTGTCGCGACGGCCGGCGACCCAGGTGGGCCCGCTGGCCGCGGTGTTGGTCGCCGAGGCGCTGCGGGCGCACCCCACCACCGAGCACGGCCCGCTGCTGGGCTCCGGGCTGACGCTGGTGCACCTGATCTGCGCGTCGCTCTGGGCGGGCGGGCTGCTGTACGCCCTGCGGACCCTGCGCGGTGGGGACGACAGGGGGGCGGGTGCGGCGCTGCTGGGGCTCTACGCGCGCGTGGCGGCCGTACTGCTCGCCGCCGTCACGGCTACAGGGGTGTGGAGTTCGCTGCGCCGGATGCCGTCGGACACGATCCTGGAGCAGCTGACCGACACGGCGTACGGGCGGGCCCTGCTGGCCAAGGTGATCCTCATGGTGGCCGTCGCCGCGCTCGCCCTGTGGGCGCGGATCCGGCTGCGCCGGGCCGACGACCCGCTGACCGCCTGTACACCCGCGCGGGCGGAGGTCGTCGCCCTGGGTGCGGTGGTCGCGCTGTCGGGGCTGCTTACGGCGCTGCCGGTGCCGATCCGCTGGTGAGCGGCCTCAGTTGGTGACCAGGACCTTGAGCGCGGTGCGCTCGTCCATCGCCTTGTAGCCGGCGGGGACGTCCTCCAGCCCGACCGTCAGGTCGAAGACGGGCGACGGGTCGATCGTGCCGTCCAGGACGTCCGGCAGCAGTTCGGGGATGTAGGTGCGGACCGGTGCGACGCCGCCGCGCAGCGCGATGTTCCCGTCGAACATGACGCTGAGGTCGAGCCCGGTGCCGCTGCCGTGCGGCACACCGACGAAGCCGATGGCGCCGCCGTCCCGGGTGATGTTGACCGCCGTACGCATGGACTGTTCCGTACCGACGGCCTCGACCACGGCGTGCGCGCCCTGCCCGCGCGTGAGTTCGCGTACGGCCTCGACCGCCGCGTCCCCGCGCTCGGCGACGACGTCGGTGGCGCCGAAGCGGCGTGCGATGTCGGTGCGGACCTGGTGCCGGCCGAGCGCGATGATCCGCTCGGCGCCGAGCCGCTTGGCGGCGAGCACCGCGCACAGCCCGACGGCACCGTCACCGACGACCGCGACCGTGGCACCGGGGCGGGCCCCGGCGCCGAGGGCGGCGTGATGACCGGTGCCCAGGACGTCGGAGAGGGTCAGCAGGCCGGACAGCAGATGCTCGTCGGAGGCGGCGTCCTTGGGGAGCTGAACGAGGGTGGCGTCGGCGTAGGGGACGCGCACGGCCTCGCCCTGGCCGCCGTCGGAGCCGACGGAGCCCCAGAAGCCGCCGTGCTCGCAGGAGGTGGTGAGGCCCTCGCGGCAGTAGTCGCACGCGCCGTCGGACCACATGAAGGGCGCGACGACGAGGTCGCCCCGCTTGACCCCGGTCACCTCGGAACCCGCCTCCTCGACGACACCGAGGAACTCATGGCCGATGCGCTGCCCCGGCTGCCGGGCCGCCTCGCCCCGGTACGCCCACAGGTCGCTGCCGCAGATACAGGCGCGCAGCACCCGGACCACGGCGTCCGTGGACTCCTGGAGCACGGGGTCGGGCACGTCCTGCACACGCATGTCGAAGGGGGCGTGGATGGTGGTGGCGCGCATGGCGAGGGTCCTTCTCGTCGCTGGTGGTGCGTGCGCCCGGGGGTGTTCGAGCACGCGTCTCACCGTACGTCCCGGTCGGCGCCCGGCGCGCTTCGAGGGGGCCGAGCGGGTCACTGACCAGCGGAAATCGCCCGGATCTGGAGCCGGAGCGAGACGCCGGGGGATGCCGACGAGAACCGGGAGCACCGTGCCGGCGTGATGATGATCGGCGGCTCGGTCCGGGCCGTGGATCCGAGAGCGGAGTCGGTGCTGTGACGGAAGTGGCCAAGGAGTTACGGGACGCCGGGTCGGAGAGCGACGGTCAGAGCCTGTGGCGGCAGCGGGATTTCATGCTGCTGTGGAGTGGTCAGACGGTCAGTGAGATGGGGTCGGCGGTCACCCAGATCGCTCTGCCGCTGGTCGCGGTCGTCGCGCTCAAGGCGAGCACGTTCCAGGTCGGGCTGCTGACGGCCGCCACCACGGTGGCGTTCGCGCTGATCGCGCTGCCCGCGGGCGCGCTCGTGGACCGCGGCTCCAAGCGCTCCGTCATGCTCGTCTGCAACGTCCTCCGCCTGCTGATCATCGGCTCGGTACCGCTGGCGGCCGCCCTCGGCACCGTGACGATGGCTCAGCTCTACGTCGTCGCGGTCGCGGCCGGCGTGTGCACGGTGTTCTTCGACGTCGCGTACCTGAGTTATGTGCCGTCGCTGATCCGCGCCGATCTCCGGATGGACGCCAACGGCAAGCTGGCGACCACTCAGGCGTTCGCGCAGCTCGGCGGACCCGGCCTGGGCGGGGGGCTGGTCGCGGCGTTCGGCGCGGCGGGGGCGATGGCGGCCGACGCGCTCTCGTACGCGGTCTCGGTCCTGTCGATGTCCGGGATCAGGACACGCGAGGAGCCGCCGCCCGCGCGGCGCGAGGGCGAGACGTTGCGGAGCCAGATCGCCGAGGGGCTGCGATTCGTCGTTCGGCACCCGATATTGCGGCGGCTCGTGGCGTGTACGGGTACGGCGAACCTGTTCTCCGGCATGGCCTCGGCGCTGGCGATGGTCTTCCTGGTCCGGGTGCTGCAGGTGGGTCCCGCGCTGACCGGGCTGGTCCTGGCGGGCTCGGCCGTCGGCGCGATCGCGGGCGGAGCGTTCGCCGGCCGGCTCGCCAAGAGGATCGGCTCGGCGCGGATCATCTGGGTGTCGATGCTGGTGTTCAGCGCACCGCAGGTCATCGCGGCGGCCGCCTGGCGCGGCTGGGGCGTGCTGCTGTTCCCGCTGGGCTGGGGCGTCACGGCCTTCTCCGTGACGGTGTACAACGTCGCGCAGCTCAGCTACCGGCAGTCGGTGACACCGCCGGAGCTGATGGGCCGGATGAACGCGGCCGTGCGCTGGGTCGTGTGGGGCACGCTGCCCGTCGGCGGCGTCCTCGGCGGGGCGCTGGGCACCCTGATCGGGGTGCGGCCCACACTCTGGCTGGCCTTCGTCGGTACGTGGGCGGCCGGCTGGTTCGTCTTCTTCTCCCCGCTCCGCCACCTGCGCGATGTTCCGCAAGCCGCGCCCGCCGCTACGCCCCCTACACCCCCGCCACATCCAGCAGCGTCCCGGCCAGGTAGGTGACCCCCATCGCCAGCGCCCCGCCCGCCGCATTGCGCAGCACCGCGCGTGGCGGGGCGGCGCCGCCCAGGCGGGCGCTGCTCCAGCCGGTGAGGGCGAGCGCGGCCAGGACGGAGGCGACGGTGACCGGCAGCCGCCAGTCCGCCGACGGCAGCACCATCGCGAGCAGCGGCAGCAGCGCCCCGGCCGTGAACGCCACGAAGCTCGCCCACGCCGCGTGCCACGGGTTGGTCAGCGCGTCCGGGTCGATACCGAGCTCCACGCGCGCGTGCGCCCTGAGCGCGTCCCGCTCCGTCAGCTGGACGGCCGCCTCCATGGCCACGTCCCGGGACAGCCCACGGCGCCGGAGCAGTCCCGCCAGCTCCTCCAGCTCCGCCTCGGGCCGCTCCCGCAGCTCCCGCGTCTCCTGGGCCAACGCGGCCCTCTCCGAGTCGCGTTGGGTGGACACCGAGACGTACTCCCCCGCCGCCATCGACATCGACCCGGCGAGCAGCCCGGCGAGCCCGGCGGTGAGGAGGGCCGAGCGGTCGTCCGTCGCGCCGGCCACGCCGACGACGAGTCCCGCGGTCGACACGATGCCGTCGTTCGCCCCGAGAACGGCCGCCCGCAGCCAGTTCAGCCGCTCGCTCAGCGCGCCGCCGTGGGCCTCGTCATGCGTTGCTTCGGTCACATGCGGAGGATCGCACCGCAGGGGACATCCGGGACGTACCGACGCTCCCGGGCGGTCACCGGGCTCGGCACGGTGCGGCACGGTGCGGCAACACCGGGTGCGCGCCGACCGGTTGACGCCCGTGCGTTCGCCGGGCTCGAACAGGCGGGCGCGGCAAGGCACCTGACGGTCAGGGCTGTCAGTGGCGGCCCGTATCCTCAGTGACCATGCTCGAAGACCGTACGACCGCAGCGCCCTCCCCCCATGCGTGGCCGACCGCGTATCCCCAGGGATACGCGGTCGTTGACGTGGAGACCACGGGCCTGGCCCGGGACGACCGGATAATCTCCGCGGCCGTCTACCGGCTGGACGCGCGCGGCGAGGTCGAGGACCACTGGTACACCCTGGTCAACCCGGAGCGGGACCCGGGCCCGGTCTGGATCCACGGTCTGACGAGCGACGTACTCGAAGCGGCGCCCCTCTTCACCGACATCGCCGAGGAGTTCTCGAACCGGCTCGACGGCCGGGTGCTCGTCGCGCACAACGCCGTCTTCGACTGGCAGATGATCGCGCGGGAGTACGCGCGCGCGGAGCGCGAGGCCCCGGTACGGCAGCGGCTGTGCACCATCGCGCTGTCCAAGGAGCTGAGCCTGCCGCTGCCCAACCACAAGCTGGAGTCGCTGGCCGCGCACTTCGGCGTCGTACAGCAGCGCGCGCACCATGCGCTGGACGACGCGCGCGTGCTGGCGGAGGCGTTCCGGCCGAGCCTGCGGGCCGCGGCGGCGGGCAGTGTGCGGCTGCCGCTGCAGGAGTGCCGGCCGCTGACCGAGTGGCGGGACACCGCCACGCCCCGGATCGGACAGCAGGCGGGCGGGAACGGCGGTTACAGCGGGTACCGGCCGACCAGTTGGCGCCCGTCCCGGAAGAGGCCCGCCTGCCCCTACCCCAACCCCGGGCGCTACGAAGACGGCAAAAGGCTCAAACAGGGCATGCGGGTGGCCTTCTCCGGGGACACGTCGGTCGAGCGCGACCTGCTGGAGGACCGGGCGATCGAGGCCGGGCTGCATGTGTCGACGAGCCTGTCCCGGGTGACCAGCCTGCTCGTCACGAACGACCCGGACGCGAGCACCTCGAAGGTGGTCAAGGCCCGGCAGTACGGGACGCCGGTGGTGGACGAGGCCGCGTTCGGGCAGCTCCTCAGGGACGTGGAACCGGCGTCGGAGCCGTGACCGTACGGACGGGTGATTGCCGCGCGACTCGCCCCGAGCCCCCTCGCCCGGACCGCGGTGACGGCTCACCCTGTGGCGCATGGCGACATGTGAAGTATGCGGAAACGACTACGGCATGAGCTTCGAGGTGCACGCACAGGGCGCGGTGCACGTCTTCGACTGCTTCTCCTGTGCGATCCACCGTATGGCACCGGTCTGCGAGCACTGCCGCGTCCAGATCATCGGGCAGGGCGTCGAGGTCGAGGGCCACTGGTACTGCGGCGCCCACTGCGCCCGCGAGGAGGGGAAGGTGGGGATCGTCGACAAAGTGTGACCCCGGCCGGGCCCCGACCGGCACCCGCCCGGACCGGCACCCGCCTGAAGACACCCCACGACCGAGTTGTACGGTCGTGGGGTGTACCGCTTCCTGTTGTCCCGGCAGTGGGTGATCCTCACGCTGGTCGCCCTGCTCCTCATCCCCACGATGATCAGGCTGGGCATCTGGCAGATGCACCGCTACGAGGAGCGCTCCGCCCGCAACCAGCTGGTCGACGACGCGCTGGGCGCCAAGGCGGCCCCCGTGGAGGAGCTGACGTCCCCGGGGCACACCGTCACCACGAAGGAGCGGTACCGCACCGTGACGGCCCAGGGCCGTTTCGACACCGACCGGGAAGTCGTGGTCCGGCGGCGTGTCAACGCCGACGAGGAGGTCGGCTTCCACGTCCTCACCCCCCTCGTCCTGACGGACGGCAAGGTCGTGCTGGTCAACCGCGGCTGGATCCCCGCCGACGGCCCCAGCCAGACGGCGTTCCCCAAGGTCCCCGCACCGCCGAGCGGCCGGGTCACCGTCACCGGGCGCCTGATGCCCGACGAGACGACCGAGGCGAGCGGCATCAAGAACCTCAAGGGCCTCCCCGACCGGCAGGTCATGCTGATCAACAGCGAGCAGGAGGCCCGGCGCCTCGACGCCCGGGTGCTCGGCGGCTATGTCGTGCAGACGACACCCGAGCCCAAGGGCGACACCCCGGAGCTGATCGGCAGGCCCGGCAACGAGAACGCCCCGCTGAACTACGCGTACGCCATCCAGTGGTGGCTGTTCGCGGCGGGCGTTCCCCTCGGCTGGTTCATCCTGGCCCGCCGCGAGGCCCGCGACCGGTCGACGCCGGCCGCAACGGAGGAGTCGGAGACGACTCCGGCCCCGGTGTAGCGCGGGGCGCGGCCCGGTGTAGCGGGGCTACGCCCGGTGTAGCGCAGGACGCCACCCATGTAACGCGGGGCGCCGCCCTGTGTAGTGCGGGGCGCCGCCCGGTATGAGCGGCGCGAGCCCGTCGGCCTGGCGGCTCGGCCCTGGCGCCGGCCACGAGGACCCTGTCATTTGCGGCGCCTCGTCGTCTGGTCCCGCCAGTAGCGGAAGGTGCGTTCCGGTGCGGGCAGCAGGTCCCACGGGTGGGCGGTCATATGGCGGCCGATGCGCCGGAAGACGAGGGCCGCCTCGTCCGGGCGGTGGGCGCGGGTCAGGGCGAAGGCGAGGACGTTGAGGTCGACGACGGCTTCGGCGTGGGGCGCGGCGGCGGCGTGGAACCATCGGGACAGGGCCGTGTCGAGCTCCTGCACCGATCTGGGTTCGCTCCAGTGGGCGTTCTCACCGAGCCCGTCGAGCGCCGACTGCTCCGTGCGCTCCGACCGCGCCTGGCGGTGGGCGGCGAGTTCCACCCGGGCCGTCACCGGCAGCAGGGCGACCGGGGAGCCGTGCGGTGCCTGGAAGGCGGCCTGCCAGGCGAAGTCCATCATGTCGGGGACCGTGCCCCGGCCGCGCGGGGACAGGTACCGCAGCATCAGGTGGTAGGCCGTCCGATGCCAGGGCGCGCGGGTCACGGCCTGGGTCCACACCGGCACCGCGTCCTGCACCGGCATCGCGCAGGAGTGCATCAGGGTCAGCAGCGCCAGCCAGGGCGTCGGGTCCTCCGGGCAGGCCGCGGCGGCGTCCAGGCACGTCTGCTCGGCCCGGCGGACCGCGGAGTGCCCCTCGGCGGAGGCGCGGCCCGACTGGACGAAGGCCCGTAGGACCAGGGCGTCACCGTCGCCGGGCCGGTCAGCGGTCCATCGCTCGGAGACCACGGCGGGCAGGCCCTGGGCGAGGACGGAGACACGGTGGGCTCGGCGGTCCCAGTCGCGTCCGGTGGCGTGCAGCAGTTCGGCCACGGGTTCCCATGCGGGGCTTGTGCGGTCGACTCCGAGGCCGTGGAGCTGTTGGGTTGGACGGAGTTCGAGCAGGGTCCTGTGCAGGGGGTCGTCGTCCAGTTCCGGGCGGATCAGGAGGGATCGTGGGCGCCTCAGCATCTGTGTCCATGTCTCGCCGTGAGGGTTCTGCTTTGTGGGCGGCTGCAGGTAGTCGGTGGCTGGTCGCGCAGTTCCCCGCGCCCCTTGAGGTACGTCCAGTGCACGTACTCAAGAGGCGCGGGGCTGTACCGATGTGCGGCGTCAGCAGCAGCGGCTCTGCGGGTGCTCCTCCCGGTGCAGGGTCCGCAGTACGTCGTACTCCCGCCGGGTCGGGAGCGGGGCGTGCGGGTGGTGACGGCGGTGGCGTTCGCAGTAACGGTCGTACTCGGCCTCACCGGTCAGCTCCCGCAGATACCAGCGCACTGCCCCGGCCCACCGTCGGACATTCACGACCGGACGCCCACGAGCGGCTCACCGGACTGCTCGGGCACCTCGATACGGGACTCGACGTACGGTGCCTCGGTCGTCGCCAGCGGGTGACGCGCACGGACGGCGCGGACGCACACCACCGCGCAGTTGACCAGGACCGTGAGGACCAGCAGGAGGAAGACGGCCATGAGCACACCGTCGACCGTGTTGTTGAGGACGATGGTGTGCATGTCGTCCATGTCCGTGGCGCCCGGCAGCAGCTGACCGTCCTCGATGGCCCGCGCGTACTTGTCCCGCAGGGCGAAGAAGCCGATCGCGGGGTTGTCGGAGAAGATCTTCTGCCAGCCGGCGGTGAAGGTGACGGCCACGTCCCAGGCCAGCGGGATGCCGGTGACCCAGGCCCAGCGCAGCTTGCCGGACTTGATCAGCACGGTGGTGGTGACGGCCAGGGCCACCGCGGCCAGCAGCTGGTTGGCGATGCCGAACAGCGGGAAGAGCTGCTTGATGCCGCCGAGCGGGTCGGTGACACCGGCGTAGAGGAAGTAGCCCCAGGCGCCGACGACCAGGGCGCTGGTGATCCAGATGCCGGGCTTCCAGGTGACCCGGCCGATCGGCTTCCAGACGTTGCCGAGCATGTCCTGGAGCATGAAGCGGCCGACGCGGGTGCCGGCATCCACCGTGGTGAGGATGAACAGCGCCTCGAACATGATCGCGAAGTGGTACCAGAAGGCCTTCATCCCGGCGCCGCCGATCACCCCGGCGAAGATCTCCGACATGCCCACGGCGAGGGTGGGCGCGCCGCCCGAGCGGCCGATCAGGGTCTCCTCCTCGACCGCCCGGGCCGCGTCCGTCAGCTGGTCCGGGGTGATGGTGAAGCCGAGGTTCTTCACCGCCTCGGCCGCGGTGTCCACGGTCGGGCCGAGCAGCGCGGCCGGGGCGTTCATGGCGTAGAACAGGCCGGGTTCGAGCACACAGGCGGCGATCAGCGCCATGACGGCGACGAAGGACTCGGTGAGCATGGAGCCGTAGCCGATCAGCCGGACCTGGGACTCCTTCTCGATCAGTTTCGGCGTGGTGCCGGAGGAGACCAGGGCGTGGAAGCCGGACAGGGCGCCGCAGGCGATGGTGATGAACAGGAAGGGGAAGAGGGAACCGGCGAACACCGGTCCGGCGCCGGTCGAGGCGAACTCCGTCACCGGCTCGGTCCTCAGGTTCGGGGCGGCGATCAGCACGCCGACGGCCATCAGGGCGATGGTGCCGACCTTCATGAAGGTGGAGAGGTAGTCGCGGGGCGCCAGCAGCATCCACACCGGGAGTACCGAGGCGACGAAGCCGTAGCCGACCAGGCAGAAGACGAGGGTCTCGGGGCTCCAGACGAAGTACTCGGCGAGCGAGGAGTCCTGGATCCAGCCGCCGCCGAGGATGGCGAGCAGCAGCAGGGCCACACCGATGAAGCTGGTCTCCACGACCCGGCCGGGCCGCAGATAGCGCAGGTAGAAGCCCATGAAGAGGGCGATCGGGATGGTCATGGAGACCGAGAAGGTGCCCCAGGCCGACTCCGCCAGCGCGTTGACGACGACCATCGCGAGGACCGCGAGCAGGATGATCATGATGGCGAAGACGCCGATCAGCGCGGCGGCGCCGCCCACCTTGCCGATCTCGTCCCGGGCCATCTGGCCGAGGCTCTTGCCGTCCCGGCGCATGGAGAGGAACAGGACGATCATGTCCTGCACCGCGCCGGCGAAGATCACGCCCGCGATGATCCAGATCGTGCCCGGCAGATAGCCCATCTGTGCGGCCAGGACCGGGCCCACCAGCGGACCGGCGCCGGCGATCGCCGCGAAGTGGTGGCCGAACAGCACCCGCTTGTCGGTGGGGTGGTAGTCGACACCGTCCTCAAGGCGTTCGGCCGGGGTGGCGCGGGTGTCGTCGACCTGGAGGACCTTCCGGGCGATGAACCGGGAGTAGAAGCGGTAGGCGATCGCGTACGAGCCGAGGGCCGCCACGACCAGCCAGACGGCCGAGATCTCCTCGCCCCGCGACAGGGCGAGCACGGCCCAGCCGAGAGCGCCTGCGAGGGCGACGGCGCTCCAGATCGCGACGGACTTCGGCGACATTCGTGACTTTTCCGGCGCTGGACGACCGGATTCGGGCATGGCTGATACGGGCATGGCGGCTCCTGACCTGAACAGGCGGCGGTGAAGCGGAAGGGAACGTACGGCTCAGTGCTGTCGATGTCGGTGTCGACGTCTGCTTCGGTCCGTCAGCGCGTACGCGGCGAGCAGGCAGAGGCCGCACCCCGGCACCCAGGCGAGCTGGTACCAGTAGAAGAACGGCGTCCCGGCCAGCCGCGGCTCGGCACCGGCGTACCAGGGGACCCACAGCAGTCCTGCCGCGGGCGCGAGAAGCAGTACGGCGATGGCGACGCGCCGTAGCCGGTGATGACCGGTCCGTGCCATGACCTGCGCTCCTCTCCCGCTCGCTGTCGGTCTGTGCAAGAGTTGCCCACCGCCCGGAACAGGTTGACAGCGAATTTCCGGGAAATTTCCCGCCGGTCCCTGTCCTCCGTCCGGGTCGTCCGCGCAACTCTCGCGCAAGGGCACAGGCACACCAAGGACGGTGACCCATGGCCGACGGCGCCATGACCGCGACGTTTCTCGCCGTGATCGGCGGGGCGTCGCTGCTCGCCGTCACGGCGCGGCGGCTGCGCCCCAGCGACCGGCTCCCGGCGCTGGAGGGCTGGGCGCTGGCCGACCGCAGCCTCGGCCCGGTGTGGACGTGGCTGCTGCTGGGCGGCACGATCTTCACCGCGTACACCTTCGCCGCCGTACCGGGCCTGGCGTACGGCAATGGGGCGCCCGCCTTCTTCGCGGTGCCGTACACGGTGATCGTCTGCCCGTTGGCCTTCGTGCTGCTGACCCGGCTGTGGACCGTGGCCCGTCGGCACGGCTATGTCACGGCGGCCGACTTCGTGCGCGGCCGGTACGGCTCGCCGCCGCTGGCCCTGGTGGTCGCGCTGACCGGGATCCTCGCGACGATGCCGTATCTCGCGCTGCAACTGCTCGGGATACGGGCGGTCCTGACGGCCGGCGGGGTGTATCCGCGCGGGGCGGCCGGTGATCTGGTGATGGTGGCGCTGTTCGCGGGGCTGGCCGTCGCCACCTACCGGCACGGGCTGCGCGCCCCCACCGTGATCTCGGCGCTCAAGGCCGTGGCCGTCTTCGTGTCACTGACCGCGGTGACCTGGCTGGTCCTCGCCCGGGTGGGCGGCCCGGGTGCCGTCTTCGACGGTGCGGCCGAGCGCCTCGGCGGCCCGGCGCTGCTCCTCACCCCCGAGCAGCAGCCCGCCTACGCCACCCTCGCCCTCGGCTCCGCGCTCGCCCTGCTGATGTACCCGCATGTGCTGACCGCCGGTTTCGCCGCCGACGGCCCCCGCACCCTGCGCAAGGCTGCCGTGGCGCTGCCCGCCTGGACCGGGCTGCTCGCCCTCTTCGGCTTCCTCGGCATCGCGGCGCTCGCGACGGGCGTGCGCGCTCCGGCGGGCGGCGCCGAGGCGGCCGTACCGATGCTGGTGGACCGGCTGATGCCGGCGCCGCTGGCCGGGCTGGTGTTCGGGGCGATCACCGTGGGGGCGCTGGTCCCGGCGGCGGTGATGTCGATCGCGGCGGCCACCAGCTTCGTACGCAATGTGTATGTGGAGTACGTCCATCCGACGGCCACGCCCAAGCGGCAGGTGCGCATCGCCAAGGCGGTGTCGCTCACCGCGAAGGTGGGCGCGGTGGCGTTCGTGTTCGGGCTGCGCGACCAGGACGCCATCAACCTCCAGCTGCTCGGCGGGGTCTGGATCCTGCAGATCTTCCCGGCGGTCGCGGTGGGGCTGTTCACCGGGCGGCTGCATCCGCGGGCGCTGCTCGCCGGGTGGGCCGTGGGCATGGTCGCCGGGACCTGGATGGTCGTACGGGAGGGCTTCTCGTCGATCGTGGCGCTCGGCTCCGGACCGGAGATCTACGCCGGGCTCGCCGCCCTGCTGCTCAACCTGCTCGTCGCCGTGGCCGGGACCGCGGTACTCGAACGTCTGGGCGTCCCGCGCGGCGCCGATCTGACCGACCTGCCGGCGCGCCTGAGCGTCAGGCGGCGCCCCGAGACGGGAGCGAACAACCCGTGAGACAGCACCTGAGACCCGAGGGCGCCGGCAGCCCCGTACCGGCCGTGCCGCTCGCCCCCGCGGTGAGCGACCCGGCGGACCTGGAGCGCGAGGCCGGTCTGGCCCGCCTGTTCGAGCTGAACTACGCGTCGATGCTGCGCCTCGCCGTCCTGCTCGGCGCCGACGACCCGGAGAACGTCGTCGCGGAGGCCTACTACCAGATCTACCGGAAGTGGCGGCGCCTGCGGGACACCGAGGCGGCGGAGGCGTATCTGCGCTCCACGGTGTGCAATCTGACGCGGATGCGGATACGGCATCTCCAAGTGGCCCGCAAGCATGTGGAGAAGCCGGCCGACGAGCTCGTCGCCTCGGCCGAGAGCACCGCGCTGCTGCGGGACGACCAGCGCGTCCTGATCGACTCGCTGCAGCAGCTGCCGGCCCGCCAGCGCGAGGCGCTGGTGCTGCGGCACTGGCTCGGACTGAAGGAGAGCGAGATCGCCGCGGCGATGGGGATCTCCTGTGGTTCCGTCAAGACCCATACGGCGCGCGGCCTCGCCGCCCTGACCCAGGCGATGGAGGCCCGGCGATGACGCATCGAGACGCGACCGGGGCACGTGGCACCGGTCCGGACCGCACCGAGCGGGAGCTGCGGGAGGCGCTGGCCGCGCTCGCCGACGGGGTGCGGACCCCGCCCGACGCCTATCGCACGGCGCGCGGCGAGTGGCTGCGCCGGGAACGCCGGCGCCGGCTGGTGCTCGCCGTCCTGATCGCGGTCGTGTTCGCCCTCGCCACCTTGATCGGCCTGTGGGTCCTCAACCAGGCCCCGACGGACCCCGGCGTCATCTTCTCCGGCACCGGATCCACCGCCGCCCTGCCGCTCCCCCGCTCCCTGCCCTGACCCATCACTCCCCCGGCCCCCACCCTGATTGGCCCACCGGCCCTCGGGGAACCCGCACTTGCGTGCACCCCCGCATCGAGGACTACGCCCTCATCGGCGACGAGCAGACGGCCGCCCTGATCAGCAGGGACGGCTCCGTCGACTGGCTGTGCCTGCCCCGCTTCGACTCGGGCGCCTGCTTCGCCAAGCTCCTCGGCGACAAGGACAACGGCCACTGGCGCATCGCCCCCAAGCACACCAAGGGCCCCTGCACCCGGCGCGCCTACCGCCAGGACACCCTGGTGCTGGACACCGAGTGGGAGACCGCCGACGGCGCGATCCGCGTCACCGACCTGATGCCCCAACGCGACCACGCCCCCGACCTCGTCCGTGTCGTGGAGGGCCTGCACGGCCGCGTCACGGTGCGCAGCACCCTGCGGATCCGCTTCGACTACGGCTCGATCGTGCCCTGGGTGCGCAAGTCCCACGGCAACCGGGTGGCCGTGGCCGGCCCGGACTCGGTCTGGCTGCGCAGCGAACCTGAAGTGCACACCTGGGGCGAGGACTTCGGTACCCACTCCGAGTTCACGGTGGAGAAGGGGGACAAGGTCGCGTTCGTCCTCACCTGGCACCCCTCGCACGAGCCGCGCCCGCCTCTCGTCGACCCGCACAAGGCGCTGCGCGCCAGCGTCCGCGACTGGCAGAAGTGGGCGGGCCGCTGCCACTACTCGGGCCCGTACCGGGACGCCGTCATCCGCTCCCTGATCACTCTCAAGGCCCTCACCTACCGGCCGACCGGCGGCATCGTCGCCGCCCCCACCACGTCCCTGCCCGAGGAACTGGGCGGCGTCCGCAACTGGGACTACCGCTACTGCTGGCTGCGCGACTCCACCCTCCTGCTGAACGTGGGGCTGTCGGCGGGCTACCGGGAGGAGGCGGGGGCCTGGCGCGACTGGCTGCTGCGCGCGGTCGCGGGTGACCCGGCCGACCTGCAGATCATGTACGGCCTGGCGGGCGAGCGGCGGCTGCCCGAGTTCGAGGTGCCGTGGCTGTCCGGGTTCGCCGGCTCCGCGCCCGTACGCGTCGGCAACGAGGCGGTGAAACAGCTTCAGCTGGACGTGTACGGCGAGGTCATGGACACGCTGGCGCTGGCCCGGCACGCGGGCCTGCCCATCAAGCCGCACATGTGGGCGATCCAGTCCTCCCTGATGGAGTGGCTGCGCACGGAGTGGAGGCAGCCGGACGAGGGGCTGTGGGAGGTGCGCGGCGGCCGTCGGCACTTCGTGCACTCGAAGGTGATGGTGTGGGTGGCCGCGGACCGCGCGGTGCGCACCCTGGAGCGCAACCCCGAGCTGGAGGGCGACCTCGACGGCTGGCGCGAGTTCCGCGACGAGGTGCACCGCGAGGTGTGCGAGAAGGGCTACGACGCCGAGCGCGGCACCTTCACACAGTCCTACGGCTCCCAGGAACTCGACGCCGCCCTGCTGCTGATCCCCCGCGTGGGCTTTCTGCCGCCCGACGACCCGCGCGTGATCGGCACCATCGACGCGATCCGCGCCGAGCTCAGCCATGACGGCTTCCTGCGCCGCTACAGCGTGGACGGCACGACCGTCGACGGGCTGCCGGGCAGCGAGGGCACCTTCCTGGCCTGCTCGTTCTGGCTCGCGGAGGCGCTGCACATGACGGGCCGCGTCCAGGAGGCGCACGAACTCTTCGACCGGCTGGTGGGCCTCGCCAACGACGTGGGCCTGCTGTCCGAGGAGTACGACCCCGTCGCCGGCCGCCAGCTCGGCAACTTCCCGCAGGCCTTCAGCCACATCGGCCTGGTGCACACCGCCCTCGCCCTGTTCGGGGCCGACCGGGCAGGATAGGGGCCATGGATCTTGGACTGAAGGACCGGGTGTACGTCGTCACGGGGGCCACCCGCGGACTGGGCAACGCGGCGGCGCGTGAGCTCGTGGCCGACGGGGCGAAGGTCGTCCTGACCGGGCGGGACGAGGAGCGGGTCGCCGCCGCCGCGACCGAACTGGGGCCGAACGCCGTCGGACTGGCCGTCGACAATGCCGATCCCTCGGCGCCGGCCCGGCTGATCGCCGCCGCGCGGGACGCCTTCGGGGGATTCGACGGCATTCTCGTGAGTGTGGGCGGGCCGCCGGCGGGATTCGCCGCCGACAACACGGACGAACAGTGGCAGGCGGCTTTCGAGTCGGTCTTCCTGGGGGCCGTCCGGCTTGCCCGGGCGGCAGCGGCGGAACTTGACGACGGCGGCGTCATCGGGTTCGTGCTGTCGGCATCCGTGCATGAGCCAATTCCGGGGCTGACGATTTCGAATGGGCTGCGGCCGGGGCTCGCCGGATTCGCCAAGTCCCTTGCGGACGAATTGGGGCCGCGGGGAATTCGGGTCGTGGGGTTGCTTCCGGCGCGTATCGACACGGACCGGGTGCGGGAGCTGGACGGTATGTCCGCGGACCCGGAGGCCACCCGGGCCGCGCACGAGGCACGCATTCCGCTGCGGCGGTACGGGGCTCCGGAGGAGTTCGGGCGGACGGCGGCGTTCTTCCTTTCTCCGGCGGCCTCTTATCTGACGGGAATCATGCTGCCGGTGGACGGTGGCAGCCGGCACGGGTTCTAACTGACCCTTTCCGCACGGTGCTTGACGCCCTTCATGCGGACCTCGGTCGGCAATTGAGCCAGGCCCGCCGAATTACGGGCGTGGGCCAGTGCCTCGGCGGTGAGGTCGTTCAGGGCCGTCCCGGGATCCACGTGCGGCTCCAGCAGGAGCCGCACCCGGGTCTCGGGCGTGCTGCGGCGGCCCGTCAGGTGGACGTGGGCGCGCTGGACGCCCTCCAGACCCGCCGCCTCGGTCGCCAGTACGCCCTCCAGGGCCCGGCCCCGCAGCAGCGCGCCCTCGCCGTCGCCCGTGTCGACCAGGACCTCGGCGAGTCGGCGCCGGCGCACGTTGGCGGTGATCCACCACAGGGCGAGCAGGACCAGGACGGCCAGCACGGCCAGGACCGTCGGCCACCACCAGCCGTCGCCCCGCCAGCGTGTCCGTTCGGCGTCGCTGAGCAGGACGTCGTGCCGGCTGTCGTGGATCCACCAGGACGGGGGGTCGAGGCCGAGTCCGACGGCCAGTACGGAACCGCCGATCACGAGCAGCACCAGTCCCACGATCCCGATCAGCACGCGGTTGACCACCCTGAGCACGGCCCTCACCCCTTCCGTCCCGGCCGTCGTACATGCACCGACAGCGCGGGCGGGCGGGACAGGCCCAGGCCCCTGATGGCGTCGGCGAGCGTGCTGTCCAGGTCGGCGCGTACGTCGTCCAGCGCGCGGAAGTGGGCGACCGCGCGGACGTCGGCCCTGCGGCGGCCCATCCGTACCCGTACCGACTGGACGCCGGAGACCTCCATGGCCCGGTCGCGCAGGACGAGGGCGGCCAGGTCGCGGTGGAGGCCGGCGCGGACGTCGGGGTGGATGCGCCGCATCGGCAGTACGGAGCGCAGGCCCGGTGTGGTCGCCAGGACGAGCAGCCAGAGCCCGAGGACGGCGGCGACGCCCGCGCCGACGAGCACCCAGGTGTCGTCGAGGGGGCGTTCGGCGAGTTGCCGGGCCAGTTCCCGGCGCCAGCGCATGGCGGGCCGGTCGGCGCGCACGGAGGCGATGTCGTACAGGAAGAAGCCGGCGACGAGGAAGAGCAGGAGTGCCGTGATCGCGGCCGGGATCCGGCGCGCCGACCAGAAGCGGCCGTCGCCGCCGCCCTCGCCGTCGGCCGCGGGCGGGGGCCGGTAGTCCGTGGCCGACGCCGACTGGTCCAGCGGGTCGGGTCCGGTGTCCTTCTCGATGACCGGCAGTTGTCGTGTGGTGCCCTCGG
The DNA here is from genome assembly GCA_013362785.1 of Streptomyces sp. Classification (GTDB taxonomy): domain Bacteria; phylum Actinomycetota; class Actinomycetes; order Streptomycetales; family Streptomycetaceae; genus Streptomyces. The sequence continues at coordinate 33,072 of JABFVM010000198.1, forward strand.
AGCCCTGGGACTCGCTCATCGCGTCCTCCCCTGTGCCGTGCCCTGCACGGGCGCCGGGTGCAGCCGCTCCACGTGCACGACGACCTCCGGAACCTCCATGCCCACCAACGCGCCTACCCGCTCGGCGACATGCCGACGCACCGCCGCGCACCGGGCGCCGATGTCGGTGGGGTACTCCAGCTCGACATGGACACGGACCCGGGCGGTCTCATGGGCGACGACGACATTGGCGTACGGCCGGGTGGCGTCCTTCGCCGGTGTGCCCGCCGCCTCGCCCGCGGCCTGGGAGGCGATCTTCGCGACGACCCGGTCGGCGATCCGCGTCGCCCCGCGTTCACCGGGTGGGACGGCGGCCGGCGGCTTGCGGAGTTCCACGGCCCCGCCGCTCACGGATGTCACCGCCGTTCGCGCCGGCCGTCACGCGGGCGGAAGAAGTCGCCGAGCTCGTAGTCCCCCTCCACGAACCGTCCGACGACGAACCCGGCGGCGCCCAGCGCCGCCACCAGCAGGAAGGCGCCGAACCCGCCGAAGTACCCGGCGAAGCCCAGCGCCATGCCGGCGATCATGCCGACGACGGCCATGCTCATGGTGCCCTCCGATCGGTTGTCGGTACCGCCGCTGCCGGACGGATCCCGATGTCACTGGATCCGCGGTTCCGACTCCTCTTCCTCTTCCTCGGGCAGCTTCACATCACTCACCGCGATGTTGACCTCGACGACCTCAAGGCCGGTCATCCGCTCCACGGCGGCGATCACGTTCTCCCGTACGGCCCGTGCCACGTCGGCGATCGACACGCCGTACTCGACGACGATCTCCAGGTCGAGCGCGGTCTGCACCTCGCCGACCTCGGCCTTGACCCCGCGGGTCACGGACTTCGACGTGCCGGGCACGCGTTCCCGTACCGCCCCGAAGGTGCGGCTGATCCCGCTGCCCATCGCGTGCACGCCGACCACGTCACGCGCCGCCAGTCCGGCGATCTTCTCCACGACACCGTCGGCGATGGTCGTCCGCCCGCGGGTCGCGGGGTCCCCACCGCCGCGCTTGGTGGCCTTGCGAGTCGACGTCGGCGACATCTCTTCTTCAGGGTGCTGCGTCCGGTTCTGGTCCATGTCGGTCATCGCCGTATGTCCCTCTCGGTTTGTGTCCCCTTCGACCACGGTAAGTGCGGTTACGTCCCCGCGCGCCAGGGATGCGGCAGGCTGGAGGAATGACGACGACGGACCGGACGACGGACCGGTGGACGCGGGCGGTCAGGAATCAAGTGGGGCTCGGCAGGCTGCTGCCGCTGGGCGGCGTGCGCGACGGCGCGTGGATCTCCGAGCAGGCGGCCGAGGCGGTACTGCGGCGCGCGGCCCAGGGCATGCGCGGCGTACGCCTGGACGCGCTCCGGATCGCCCTCACCGACCCCGATGACGTGCACGAGCCCGCCGTACCGCCCCCGCCGAGCGCCCTGCCGCCGGGCCCTCTCCGTGTGACGGCGGACTTCGCGGCGACGGCGACCGAGCCGCTGCCGGCGACGGCCGAACGGCTGCGCGGACTGCTGGCCACCACATCGACGGACCGCCTCGGCCTGACGGTGACCGAGGTGGACCTACGCGTGACGGCCCTGCTCGACGAGGACGCCGAACCCGATTCCGTACGGCAGCCGGAGCCTGCGCGGGCCGCGAAGCCGGGCGGCCCCGACGAGGAGCGCGTGGCGGACGCCGCCCTGGCGGTCCCGGGCGTCATCCGACTGACGGGCGCCCTGGGCGGGTTGGGGCATGCGGTGCACCTCGAACAACGGCAGAGCGGGACCGCCCTGCCGCACCGGCATGCGCGCGTGGAGATCGCGGTGAGCGCCGACCACCGGGCCGTGGATGTGGCCCGGGAGGTCCGCGAGAGGGTGCGCGAGGCCCTGGCGGATCATCCGACGGTGGCGGTACTGGTGACGGCCGTCAGCTGATCGGCGCATGGTTCAGCGGCTCGTCCGGCTCATCCGGCTCACTCGCCGAGACCGGCCAGGTCCCGCAGCCGCCGCGCCTGCGCGGCCCGCTCGGCACCGCGCTGCTCGTCGTATGTGCGATCCACGGCACCACGAATCAGCGCCTTGGTCTCGATCACGGCATCCCGAGGCGCGGCCGCGATGGCACCCGCCAGATCCCGTACGGCGTCGTCGAGCTGCTCGGCGGGCACCGCGAGGTTGGCGAGCCCGCTGCTCACGGCCTCCTCGGCCGACACGAACCGCCCGGTGACACAGATCTCCAGCGCACGGCCGTATCCGACCAGCCCGACCAGCGGATGCGTACCCGTCAGGTCCGGCACCAGCCCGAGGCTGGTCTCACGCATGGCGAACTGCACGTCGTCGGCGACGACGCGCACGTCACAGGCGAGCGCGAGCTGGAAGCCCGCCCCGATGGCATGGCCCTGCACGGCGGCGATGGACACGATGTCGTTGCGCCGCCACCAGGTGAAGCCCTCCTGGAACTCGGCGATGGCAGCGTCGAGTTCGCCGTCGCTGCTGCGCGCGAGTTCCACGAAGGAAGGCTCGCCCTCGATCCCCTCGGGGGTGAACATCTGCCGGTCGAGTCCGGCGGAGAAGGCCTGGCCCTCCCCGCGCAGCACCACGACCCGCACGTTGCCCGGCAGGACCTGCCCGGCCTCCGCGAGCGTCCGCCACATGGCGGGGCTCTGCGCATTGCGTTTGGCCGGGTTCGTCAGGGTCACCGTGGCGATCGCGCCGTCGACGGTGAGCCGTACGCCGTTCTTGTCGAGCAGGGGAGCGAGTTCCTGGTCGGGCGAAGCCATGGGGTGCCTCCGATGCGTGCGGTCAGCCAGGGATGCCGGAGAGGCACCCACTAAGTGACTGCACAGTAACCACCCGGCCAGTCAGCTGACCGACCGGGTGGCCACCATCGAAGCCGATGGGCCGCCCGGGCTCAGGACGATGCGGCCTTCTTGCCCCGCGTCGCCCCGCCACGCCCACGGAGCGTGACGCCCGATTCGCTGAGCATCCGGTGAACGAAGCCATACGAGCGACCGGTTTCCTCGGCCAGCGCCCGAATGCTCGCACCGGAGTCGTACTTCTTCTTCAGGTCTGCCGCGAGCTTGTCGCGCGCGGCGCCGGTTACCCGGCTGCCCTTCTTCAGAGTCTCGGCCACCCGTGCCTCCTCATGGGAAGTGCGCTCTGGTCTCCTCATGATCACCCCTCCGGGCCTTCATGGCCACCCATTCGGCAAGGTCCGTGAGACATGGTTTTGACGACAGGAGCACATCCCCACATGTGGAATCTGCAATTCCGCTGAGTGCCGTCCGTACGGCCGAACGGGTTCTTTCGCGAAGTGCCAGGTCAGGGACGCGGGACGGCCGAGCCCTTGTCGATAAAGGACTCGGCCGTGAAATTGATGTAGTACACACCTCGGTACGAGGAGATCTCACACAGATGATGGATCACCGATGGGCCGAATGATCCATACGCCGGTGATCACGCATTCGATCAAGCGAGGGCGACGAGATCCGCGTAGTCGGCGCCCCACAGGTCCTCGACACCGTCCGGAAGCAGAATGATCCGCTCCGGCTGGAGTGCCTCGACGGCGCCCTCGTCGTGGGTGACGAGCACGACCGCGCCCTTGTAGGTGCGCAGCGCGCCGAGGATCTCCTCGCGGCTGGCCGGGTCGAGGTTGTTGGTGGGCTCGTCGAGCAGCAGGACGTTCGCCGACGACACGACGAGCGTGGCGAGGGCGAGCCGGGTCTTCTCGCCGCCGGAGAGGACTCCGGCCGGCTTGTCGACGTCGTCGCCGGAGAACAGGAACGAGCCGAGCACCTTGCGGACCTCGACGAGGTCCATGTCGGGGGCGGCCGAGCGCATGTTCTCCAGGACGGTGCGGTCCGGGTCGAGGGTCTCGTGCTCCTGGGCGTAGTAGCCGAGCTTGAGGCCGTGGCCCTCGATGACCTCGCCGGTGTCGGGCTTCTCGGCTCCGCCGAGGAGGCGGAGCAGGGTGGTCTTGCCGGCGCCGTTGAGGCCGAGGATGACGACCCTGGAGCCCTTGTCGATGGCCAGGTCGACGTCGGTGAAGATCTCCAGGGAGCCGTACGACTTCGACAGGCCCTCGGCGGTGAGCGGGGTCTTGCCGCACGGCGCGGGCTCGGGGAAGCGCAGCTTGGCGACCTTGTCGGAGGCGCGTACGGCCTCCAGGCCGGCGAGCAGTCGGTCGGCACGCTTGGCCATGTTCTGCGCGGCGACCGTCTTGGTGGCCTTGGCGCGCATCTTGTCGGCCTGCGAGTGCAGGGCCGCGGCCTTCTTCTCGGCGTTCTGCCGCTCGCGCTTGCGGCGCTTCTCGTCGGCCTCGCGCTGCTGCTGGTAGAGCTTCCAGCCCATGTTGTAGACGTCGATCTGGGCGCGGTTGGCGTCCAGGTAGAACACCTTGTTGACGACCGTCTCGACCAGGTCGACGTCGTGGGAGATCACGATGAAGCCGCCGCGGTAGGTCTTGAGGTAGTCGCGCAGCCAGACGATCGAGTCGGCGTCGAGGTGGTTGGTCGGCTCGTCGAGCAGCAGGGTGTCCGCGTCGGAGAACAGGATGCGGGCGAGCTCGATACGGCGGCGCTGACCGCCGGAGAGGGTGTGCAGCGGCTGGCCGAGCACCCGGTCGGGCAGGTTGAGCGCGGCGGCGATGGTGGCGGCCTCGGCCTCGGCGGCGTACCCGCCCTTGGTGAGGAACTCCGTCTCCTGGCGCTCGTACTGCTTGAGGGCCTTCTCGCGGGTGGCGCCCTGGCCGTTGGCGATGCGCTGTTCGTTCTCGCGCATCTTGCGGATCAGTACGTCCAGGCCGCGCGCGGACAGGACGCGGTCACGGGCGAGCACGTCGAGGTCGCCGGTGCGGGGGTCCTGCGGGAGGTAGCCGACCTCGCCGGAGCGGGTGATGTTGCCGCCGGCGGGGATGCCCTCGCCGGCGAGGCACTTGGTGAGGGTCGTCTTGCCGGCGCCGTTGCGGCCGACGAGGCCGATGCGGTCACCCTTGGCGACACGGAAGGTCGCGGATTCGATGAGGACGCGTGCACCGGCGCGCAGCTCGATACCGGAGGCGGAGATCACGGACAGACTCCAGGGCGGGGATGGGTGGCGGGATGGGCGGCTGAGGACGTTCCCGCCGTCTAATGCGCGAGGAGAATGGCCATGAGACCAAGTCTAACGGGGCCGTGCAACCACTTTTTCTGGGATCGGGTGTTCGGACTCCGGGTCCTCCAGGCCGATGAGCTGGGCGGTCCAGGCCGCGTGGGGGCAGGGGCGGGCGGCGAGAGGCGCCCTGCCGTGATGTACGGCACGTTCGGGCCAGGCCCGGTAGCTCGTCTCGCGGGCCGTTGTCAGTGGCCGCTGCCAGACTGGGCGGCGGGTGGAAATCCCGGCCGGTGGCGGCGATCGGTCACATGGGTCACAAAGGAGTGATCGGCATGGCAGGCACGAGCGGTGGGCGTCCGAGCATCTACCCGACGCTGCTGTACGCGGACGCGAAGGCGGCGGTCAAGCAGCTCACGGAGGCCTTCGGGTTCACGGAGCTGGCGGTGTACGAGGGCGAGGACGGCAAGGTGGCGCACGCCGAGCTGGCGCAGGGCAACGGCGCGGTGATGCTCGGCTCGAAGGGCACCGGCAGCGCCTTCGACAAGGTGATGGAGGACGCGGGCACGACCGGGGTGTACGTCGTCGTGGACGACGTCGACGCACACCACCGGCGGGCCGTGGAGCACGGCGCGGAGATCCTGATGCCCCCGACGGACCAGGACTACGGCTCGCGGGACTACATGGCCCGGGACATCGAGGGCAATGTGTGGAGCTTCGGCACCTACGCCCCCGAGATCAGAGGCTGAGCGCCGGTCCCGGTCAGCTCCCCCCGGTGTGCACCTGGAAGGCGGCTCGGCGCACGGCCTTCGCGAGGGCGGGGTCGGGGTGCGCGGCGGCGAGCGCGACCAGGACCTGCACGGTGCGGGGGTGACCGACGGCGCGCACCTCGTCGAGGAGCGCGGGCACGGTGGGCTGGAGCGCGGACGCCAGGTGTCGTACGAGCATCGGGGCCTCGCCGTGGTCGGCGACGGCGGCGGCGGTGTCGACCCACAGCCAGGTGGCCTCTTCGCGGGTGAGCACCTCGTGGGCGTCCTCAGGGTCGACGCCGTCGTGCTCGGCGAGCCACAGCAGGGCGTACGGCCGCAGGGTCGGCTCGTCCAGGACGGCGCGTACGTCGGGCTCTGCCGGGGCGCCGACGACACGCAGCGCCTCGAAGGCGAGGCCGCGCAGCAGGGCGTCATCGCCGCGGGCGGCGCCGAGGAGTTCGGTGACGGCGCTGCCGACGGGGCGGGCGGCGAGCCAGGCGCGGTACTCGTCGCGGGCGGCGTTGGGGCGCAGCTGGGCGCAGCCGCGGAGCATGTCCTCGGCCGCCTGCTCGATGTTCCCGGCGGGGCTCTGGGCGGCGACGCAGATCTGCTCCAGCTTGACCCAGACCGCCCAGCTGCCCAGCGGGGTGAGGGTGGCCTGTCCGTCGCCGCAGGTCAGGGCGCCGACGGAGGCGAGGGCGTGCAGGGCCCAGTCGAGGAGCGGGGCGAGGGGGGTGTCCTCGGCGGCCGTCGCGGCGTCGGCGACCGGCTCGGGCTGCGGCCCGTAGGCGATCTCGCAGCGCTCGGTGCGCAGCTCGGTGACGCGCTGCTCCAGCAGGTCCAGGAGCTGCTCGACGGGGACGGGCCCGGCGGACAGCTGGAGGAAGGAGAGCACTTGCGGCAGGGCCGAGACGACGTCGGCGACGGCGCCGTGCTCAAGGTCGTCGGGCTCCGGGTGGGCGAGCGACCAGGCGTCGAAGAGCGCGACCCAGCCGCGCAGTACGGCACTGTCGTCGCGGTCCCAAGCGCGCAGCCGCCAGCCGGGCCGGGCGGTGTCGCCGTGCACCTCGACGAGACCGGCGAGCCGGGCGGTGTCCCAGTCGGCGCGCACCTGAGCCACGGTCAGGCCCAGTTCGCCGGCCGCCCGTTCGGCGGTCGCGTCGGAGAGGGTGCCTTTGCCGTCGCCGCCGGCACCGTCGCGGCCGGGGCGCAGGGCGGCGTCGGCCCAGTGCGCGACGCGGGCCGCGGCGGCCAGACCGGAGCGAGCCATTCTGGCCAGCTCGGACCGGGCCGGTGTGCCCTCCGGAGGGCGGGGTACGGGGCGGCGCGGGCGCCGCTGGTTCACGGCTCTGGGGGCGGCGGCCAGGGGTCGCGGGCGGACGAGTCGAAGCCTGGAGTCGCGCGGGATACGGGACGTCACGGGTGCAGTCTTCCGGTTGACGGTCCGAAAACCCAAACGGAATGTCACGAGGGGCTACGGGGATGGCCAACGCACGGGGTCCCGCGAGCGGTGAGGCACCGATATCAGGCCAGTGGTACGGGCTTAAACGGAACCTGTGGGACCGGTGCGGAAGGGGCGTGGAACCGAGGGGGCGAAAGGGCCGAGGGGCGACGGCGCAACGGATACCGGAGGCCGACGGGCGTCACATGAGCGGGGTCATGAAACGACGCAGGGCCTCTTCGTACGCCTCGGGGTCGGCGTTCCACATGGCGGCGTGGGGGGCGTTCTTCACCGTGTTGAGGGCCACCAGGTTGGGGTGGGCCTCGGCCAGGCGGCGGGAGAGGCTCCAGGGGGCGACCCTGTCGTCGGGGCCGTGGAAGATGAGCGTCGGCACGGTGAGGGTGTCGGTGGCGCCGGTCCCGGTGACGCGGTCGGCGTCCAGGCCGGTGCGGCCCTGGGCCGCGCGGACCGCGAGCGGCAGCAGCGCGCTCGGGGTGTGCCGGGCCCGGGCGAGGGCGCGCAGGGTGGCCTCCCAGCTGAGCACCGGGGAGTCCAGGACGAGACCGGAGACCCGGTCACGCAGTCCCGAGTGCGCGGCGGCACGCAGGGCCATCGTCGCGCCGGTGGACCAGCCGAGCAGGACGAGCTGCTCGGCGCCGTACCGCACGGCGTAGCGCATCGCCGCGTCCAGGTCGCGCCACTCGGTCTCGCCGAGGTGGTTCAGGCCGTCCGGTGGGCGGGGTGCGCCGAGGTCGCCGCGGTAGGAGAGGGCGAGGACCGGGAAGTGGCGTCGGTTGAGGAACTCCATGACGTTCAGGGCGTGTTCGCGGGTGGTGCCGAGGCCGTGCGCCGCGATGACCCAGGTGTCCCGCGTGGCCGGCACGAACCAGGCGGGCAGGGCGCCGAGTTCGCCGGGGATGTCGATGTCGGCGTGGTCGAGTCCGAGGGCGGCACTCGGGTTGCCGACGTACACGTTCGGGGTGAGCCAGACGCTGTCGCCGGGCTTGAGGGTGCCGTGGGTGACGCGTTCCAGGCGGCGTACGACGGTGTCGGCGGAGTGGTTCGCCGTGGTGAGGACGGGGCCGATGACCGCGTGTGAGCCGTCGCCGGAGAGGCCGTAGGTGCCGGGGCGCAGGGATGCGAGGTCCCGGGTCAGCGCGATCTGGCCTGCGGCTGTGGCGTGCACGGTGAGGCGGGGTTCGGTGGGCAGGGGTTTTCCGGGCGCCGCCGAGAGCGCGGCGCCGCTGGCGAACCGGCCGGCGGCGACGCTTGCGGCGCCGGCGGCCAGCGCCACGGTGACGGCGGCGGCCGTCGCTTTGACAGTGCGCACCACTCCAGTGTCCGGGCGGAGAGGGGGAGCGGCCAGTGGGAGGACGACTTGGGGTGAGGGCCACTTTCTCGCCCCGCCGCCCCTACCCGTCCCATCCCCAGGGGCTCCGCCCCTTCGACCCCGCCAGGGGGCTCCGCCCCCTGGGCCCCCGATCGGCCCTGAGGGCCTCGTCCTCAAACGCCGGACGGGCTGAAAGACACGCCCCGGCTCAACCGCCGGAGGCACCCCGCTGCCCATACCCCCGCAACCGCTCCCCCGCCTCTCCCACCTGCCCCTCCGACAGCAGTGTGGGCGCGAGGCCCGGCACCGACGATGCCGTGAGCCACAGGTGGCACATCCACTCCAGTTGGGCTGTGCGGTCGTAGGCCTGGTCCAGGGTCATGCCGTAGGTGATCGTGCCGTGGTTCTGGAGGAGGCAGGCGGTGCGGTCGGTGAGTGCATGGAGCATGTTCTCGGCCAACTCCCGCGTGCCGTACGTCGCATACGGGGCAACCCGGACGGCTCCGCCGAGGGCGCCGGCCATGTAGTGGATCAGTGGAAGCTCGGGAACCAGCGTCGAGACGGCCGTCGCGTGCACCGCGTGGGTGTGGACGACGGCGCCGGCGTCCGTGGCCCGGTACACGGCGAGATGCATCGGCAGTTCGCTGGTCGGTACCAACGACCCCAGGACCTGTCGGCCGTCGAGGTCGACCCCTGTCACGTCCTCCGGCGTCAGCCGGTCGTACGGCACTCCCGACGGCGTGACCAGCACGGTGTCGCCGACGCGCACGGAAACGTTCCCGGACGTGCCGACGACCAGCCCGTCGGACACGGTCCGCCGAGCCGTCGCCACAAGCGTCTCCCACGCATCCGCCTCCTCGGGCCGCACGCCCCTGCCCCACGACTCCCCGAGCTCCCCCACTTCCTGTGCCCCCTCCCGCGCATCCCGTACATCCCGAACGTCCCGCTCGTCCCGCTCGTCCCGCCGCTCGTCAGCCATGCGGCGATCCTGCCAGCCACACCCGCCACACCCCCATCGCGCCCTCAAGTCGCCGACGAGCCGCCGCACTTTAGGGCGGAAGCCCGACGTCCGGAAGGTCGCATATCCGGATACATCACTCTCTCTTCACTCTTGGCCAGAGATCGACCGGCATTCAACGATCTTCCAGTAATCTCTGGGAGATTTGTCGTGCACGACGCCATTCCGGGGGGAAATATGGCCCGTGATCGCAAACCGTCCCGTCACCGCTCCCGCCTCATAGCGGCATCCGTGGCGGCACTCGCCCTGGGGGGAACCGCACTCGCCGAGATACCGGCGGCCGCGGCCGGCAAACCCAAGGGCCACGACGTCTCGTCGCACCAGAAGGACGTCAACTGGCAGAGCTCGAAGGCGAAAGGCGCCAGGTTCGTCTACGTCAAGGCGACCGAGTCCCACACCTACCGCAACCCGCACTTCAAGCAGCAGTACAACGGCTCCCGCAACGCGGGCCTGGTACGCGGCGCGTACCACTTCGCCCTGCCGGACAAGTCGTCCGGCACGACACAGGCCCGGCACTTCGTGCGCAACGGCGGCGGCTGGACGTCGGACGGCTGGACCCTGCCGCCCGCGCTGGACATCGAGTACAACCCGTACAGCAAGCACAAGTGCTACGGACTGAGCAAGGCCAGGATGGTCAACTGGATCCAGTCCTTCAGCAACGAGGTGAAGCGGCTCACCGGCCGCCGCCCGGTGATCTACACGAACACGCACTGGTGGAACACCTGCACCGGCGCCAGCCGCGCCTTCGCCTCGAACCACGCTCTGTGGACAGCCCGCTACAACGCCTCGACCGCGGGATCACTGCCGGCCGGATGGCAGTTCTGGACCTTCTGGCAGTACGACAACGGCGGCAGCCTGCCGGGTGATCAGAATCTCTTCAACGGCTCCATGGACCAGCTGAGGAAGTTCGCCCGAGGCTACTGAACGTTGCGGCGCCTGGGTCGCGCGGTGATCACCGGAACGGGAGCCCCCGATTCATAGGGGAAACCCTCCCTCCCGGACACCGTGCGGCCTGCCCCAGTTCACCTTCCGTTCATTCAGGTTACCTACGTTCGTCCGGCCAATGACCTCGAACGATTGCCTGGGTAAATGGAAAACTTCTCGCTGATCCTCGCGATTGTGGTGGTAACCGCACTCGCGTTCGATTTCACGAACGGTTTCCACGACACCGCCAACGCGATGGCCACCACCATCTCGACCGGTGCGCTCAAGCCCAAGGTCGCGGTGGCCATGTCCGCCGTGCTGAACCTTGTAGGCGCCTTTCTCTCCGTGGAGGTCGCCAACACGATCTCCAAGGGTCTCGTCGACGAGACCGGCATCCGTCCCGAGGTCATCTTCGCCGCGCTGGTCGGCGCGATCCTCTGGAATCTGCTGACCTGGCTGGTGGGCCTGCCCTCCAGCTCCTCGCACGCCCTGATGGGCGGTCTGATCGGCGCCACCGTCGCCTCGGCCGGCATCGGCGCGGTCCACGGCGACGCGCTCGTCACCAAGGTGCTGATCCCGGCGATCGCCGCCCCGCTGGTCGCGGGCATCGCCGCGCTGCTCGCCACGCGCCTGACCTACACCCTCGGCAAGAAGGCCGACGGCAAGGCCTCCGCGAAGGGCTACCGCGCCGGGCAGATAGCCTCCGCCGGCCTGGTCTCCCTGGCCCACGGCACCAACGACGCGCAGAAGACGATGGGCATCATCACCCTCGCCCTGGTCGCCGGCGGCGCCGTCGCCCCCGACTCCGACCCGCCCATGTGGGTCATCCTCTCCGCGGGCCTGGCCATCGCGCTCGGCACCTACCTCGGCGGCTGGCGCATCATCCGCACCATGGGCAAGGGCCTGACCGACCTCCAGCCGCAGCAGGGCTTCGCCGCCCAGACCAGCGCCGCGACGGTCATCCTGGCCTCGTCCCACCTCGGCTTCTCCCTCTCCACCACGCACTCCGTCTCCGGTTCGGTGATGGGCGCGGGCCTCGGCCGCAAGGGCGGCGTCGTCCGCTGGTCGACGGCCACCCGGATGTTCGTCGCCTGGGGCCTGACCCTCCCGGCCGCCGCCCTGGTCGGCGCGCTCGCCGAGTACGTGACGGGCTTCGGCACCTGGGGCACGGCCGTGGTCGCCGTCTTCCTGATCGCCTCCAGCGCGGCCATCTGGAAGATCTCCCGCCGCGAGGTCGTCGACCACACGAACGTCAACGAGACCGACGAGGCGCCCGGCGTGGTCACCACCGCCATCGCCGCCGTGACCCCGCCCCCGGCGGGCACGACGAGCGAGGAGCTGTCGGCCACGATCCCGGCTCCGTCCACCGAGCAGACGCCCTCGCAGGCCACCGTCTGACCTCGCCCGGTTACTCCTCCCGGCTACTCAAGGAAGCAGCAACATGAAGATCGACTGGGCGGCCCTCGGCTCCGTCTTCGGCGTCAGCCTCGTGGTCACGGTGGCCCTGGTGGGCCTGTTCACCCTCGGCATCGCGGGCCTGTCCCGCCAGGAGAAGGCGTCGGCGCAGGGCGGGTCGGCCGCGTTCGCGGTGACCGGCGCGTACGCGTGCTTCGCGGCGTGTGCGGCGGCCGTGGCGTACGGGATCTATCTGATCGTGGCCTGACGCGCCGTCATGGTCTGACATACGGCACGCACCGGGCGGGCGTGGGGACTACGGTCCTCACCCCGCCCGGTCGGCGTTTCCGGGCTGCTACGGGCACGGCGAGTCCATGACCGCTCCGGCGCGATCGAGGATGAGGCGCTCCTCCGGGGTGTACGGGGTCCAGTGCCGGCACAGGGCCTCGCGCCAGTCGTCAGGGTCCAGGGGGATGGTCAGCTCGGAGTTGCCCTGGCGGACGGCGAGGCGGTCGGCCGTCACACCGAGGTCACCGCCGGCGAAGGGAATCGTGACGTAAGGATCGTCCTCGTCCCCGAGTCGCCACAGCCCGAGGCTGCCGTCGTCCGCGTTGCCGGTCAGCAGGGTTCCGTCATCCGCCAGCGCCGCCGTCCGCGCTCCGTCGCCCGCCTCGACGGCCGGTCCCACGCGGTTGCCGGTCTCCACGTCCCACCGTTGGACAGTCACGCCGTCCAGTTTGGTGGCGACTGTCCGTCCCCGCGGGGCGAATACCAGCATCTCGGACCCCTCCGCCGCCGTGATGCCGGTGTTCCTGCGCACCTTCCCGGTGCCGACGTTCCAGATGACGACTTCGCCGCTGCCGTGCGCGATGGCCACTTCGTCGCGGTCTCCGGGACGTACGGCGATCCCCGTGCAGGGACCGCTGCGCGCGTCGCATGGATATTCGTCCAGGGCCGATCCCCCGCCCGACGCCACGTCGTACCGGATCACTCGGTCAGACGTATGGATGAGCACCTCGCTGCCCTGGGAGGGAACGACCTGGGCGATGCCCGGAAAGGGCCGCACCCACGCCTTCTGCGGACTGTCCGGATCACGGACAGAGATCTTGTCCGGGCCCCAGAGCACCAGTCGGCTGCCGTCCATGGTGAAGAACCCGGCGACAGGTCCGCCCAGCTCGGTTTCCTCTTCCTCCACCGTCACCGGCTCCGCGCGGCTCTCCTCACCTCGGCGTGCCACCACCAGTTTTACCGCCGTCCCGTCGCCGGCGTCCCCGAGCTGCGCGCGGTACGTGCCTCTCGGGCTTCTCATGTACGTGGCGTCCTGTCCGCCGAAATAGGGGACTTCGGGCAGCGGCATGCGGCGTTCCTCCTGTGTCCGCACCACCAGCAGATCCGACCCGGCGGCAACCAGGATGCGCGGGGCGGGCCCGTCCTCCTTCCCGGGGAGAACGCCGACGGGCAGCGGATCCGGGGTTTGGGGCGAGGGAACACCCGGCACGCGATACCGCTTGCCCGTCCCCATGTCGACCACCTCGAACTGGCTCACCCGTGTGTTGGACCTCTCCACCGCATAGCGCCCGGTGAGGTCCGGATCCTCCGACCTGGTGGCCAGGAACCGCCGTCCCGCAGGACCCCTCGGCCGGACCACCTGATGCCATCCGTTGGCCCGGTCCACGACGACACCGGCACCCCGGTGGACGAGCCACTTGGCGTCAGCGACCGGGAGCGGGTCCGCGCCGGTCGCGAGGTTCTGCACACGGGCTTCTCCGCCGCGCAGGTGCCGACTGAGATAGACCACGTCCCGGCCCTCCCCGACCAGTGCGGCATCGCTCGCCTCCGGACCGCTCGGCAGCCCCTGCTGCGACGCCTTCTCCGCCTCTCCCGTGCTGCTCTGCCAGACCTGAACGTGAGAGCTGTGCGCGGTGTCCTCGCCGGCGCGTGCGTCGACGAGGAGGCGGAGCAGCAGCCCGCCGCTGTCCGAGAAGTCGAGCGCCGCCGTGTGGGGAAGGTGCTCGGCGCCCAGTGCCGGCTGTGGATCGGTCCACAGGCGTTTGTGGGCGCGTACGTCGTAGCAGTGGACCGATCCGTCGGCGGACACGATGGCCAGGAGCCCGCCGTCATCGCTGAGCTCGGCGTGTTCCAGCGCTCCGCCGGACAGGCCGGGCACCTTCCACCAGCTCGGATGCCCGTCGCCCAGGCCGGTCCACACCCGGGCGTGCCCGGTGCCGTCCTGGCCGACGGACGTGGTCACCGCCCTGGAGCCGTCCGGCGTCACGTCGATGCTCCGGATGGGCTCGGCGCCCTCTCCCGTATGCCCGGAGACCACCGACATACCGCCGAGGTATGCCTGAAGCAGCGCCTGCCGGGCCTCCTTGCCGGGGTGGGTGTGCCACGCGGCCAAGGAGAGCCGTCCAGCCATGACCGGCTCGGTCGTCGCCAGCCGGAGTGCGTCCTCCACCAGTCGCCGGGACGCCATGGTCCGCCCCCGCTCCTCCAGGGCCCGTCCCCCAAGCCATGTCGTCACGGCCAGACAGCCCGCCACCAGCGCCAGCACAACCATCACCGCAGTCGCCAACCGCCACCGCCGCAGCCCCCGTTGCTGGTGCCGACGGCTGAGCCGCACGAACTCACGCTCCGCCGGTGTGATGTCCGCGCAGCGCTCCTGATCCCCCAGTTTCTCGACGGACGTCGCCAGCATCGTCCCCCGCAGCAGTGCCCCCGACTCGCCGCCGGTCTCCTTCCAGTGCGCCAGTGCCTGCAACAGCCGTTCCTGCCAGGCGCGGAACTCCCGGGTGTCGCCGAGCCACTTCTCCAGGCGGCCCCAGGAGCGGACCAGTTCCTCGTGGGCGAGGTCGACGATGGGGTCGTCGTCGGGGCCGTGGGTGATGCGGACGAGGTGGGTACCGGTGGCCAGGGCCTCCGCGGCTGCCCGGAGTTCGGGCGACAGGAGGGCGAGGCGGGCCGGCTTGCGGGTGAAGCCGCCCGTGTCGTCGGGGCGGGCGAGCTGGGTGAACAGGCGGCGGACCGCGACGCCGTGCACTGCGATGACGTCGCCGACCCTCTTCTCCGCATGTCCGGACAGTGCTCCGGCGACGCCGCCGAGAGCCTCGTAGCCCGCGTGCGTGAGGCGGATGCCCTTCTCGTGGGACCAGAGTTCGGTCAGGGCGAACTCCACCATGGGGAGGTGTCCCGGCTCGTCCTGCGCGTCGTCGACGATGCGTTCCGCGAGGCCGGGTTCGAGGGTGAGGCCGGGGACGGTGCCCGCCGGTCCCTCGACGGCGCGCAGGAGTCCGGCTCGGCCCAGCGGGGCCACGACCTGGGCGCAGTCGCTGAGGACCCGGGCGGTGGCGGGGTCCGCCAGGTCGTCGAGGGAGGCCGAGCGCAGGGTGGCCAGGACGCGCAGTCGTCTGCCGTCGGCCGGGGCCGAGACCAGTGAGACCACCAGGCCCAGCAGCGCGCGGGCGGTGACCGGTTCGGCGGCGACGATCTCCTCCAGCTGGTTGAGGAAGAGCACATGGCCGCTCGGGCCGCAGTGGTCGAGCAGGCGGAGGCCGAGGTCGGCCGGGCCGGGACCGTCCTCGGAGTCCAGCAGGTCCGCCAGGGCCAGGGCGCCGCGCTCCTGTTCGGCCGTGCCGAGGCCGGGCTCCAGGACGGGGATCAGGGCCCTGGCCAGGGTGAGGGAGGCGCGGGTGCCGGGCAGGGGGCGGATCTCCGAGACGGTGTGGCCCCGGGCCCGCAGGCGGGGCAGGACCCCGGCGCGCACGAGCGACGTCTTGCCGCTGCCGGACGGTCCGACGACCGGCACGACGATGTGCCGGTCCACCGCGTCGAGCAGGCGTTCCGTCTCCTCCTCCCGGCCGAAGAACTGCTCGGCGTCCTCCTCCCGGAAGGCGTCGAGTCCGCGGTACGGGCAGCGGCGCAGGCCCGGCTGGAGCGCGAGGAGGGCATCCGCGGGGATGAGGTAGGCGGTGACCGAGTCGGGGCCCCGGTCGGTGGCGACCGTCATCCCGACGACGGCGCCGGACTCCTCGTCCCAGACCGGCGCTCCGCTGCAGCCGGGGCTGATGCGGTACGCGGTGCCGTCGGCCTCCATCGAGATCCAGCCCTGTCCGACCGCGCCGCGCAGCCGTCCGCCGATCCAGGCTCCGTGTTCGGCGGTGGCGGGGAAGCCGAGGATGCGGAAGCGGTGGTCCCAGACATCGCCGACTCCGGCGAGCGGGACGGGAGATGCGCCGCCCGGCGCGGCCGGGGGGACGGGGTCCTCAATCGATTCGGGCGCCGGCTGTTCCGGGAGCCGCAGCAGCGCGATGTCGCCGGTGCCGTCGGGTGCCACCGGGCACCAGGCCGACACCGACGCCTCGTATGCCGCGGATCCGCGTTGCAGCGGGAACTCCACGGTGACCGGCCGGGTGGGGGCCGCCTCGTCCCGTGCGTCGGTGCGCAGGGCGTCCGCCACTACATGGGCGCAGGTGGCGACGGTGCCGGGAGCGAGCAGGAATCCCGTGCCGACGGTCCTGCCGTCCGGCCCCCGCAGCCGGGCCACCGCGAACCCAAGGGAATCCGGGAAAACCTCGTACGCCAACTGGCTTGTCCCTCCCGCGCGTTTTATCCCCGTACGCGTTATTGCAGAGGGCCTTGACGCACCGCCGCAAGCGGGTTGCGGAAGGCCGCCCCGCACAGGGGAATTGCCTCTCAAGTCGGACACCGGGGGCAGGTCGGCGTGGTAGCGGTGTGGGGTTCTGCACACTCCCCCACCGCAGGTCAACGGCAAGTTGACGCCCCTTCCAACCCCGTGGTGGACTGCCGGAGCCATGTACGGCGGCAGAAGAGGAAGCCGGTGTGAATCCGGCGCGGTCCCGCCACTGTGACCGGGGTAGATAGCCCCGGGAGCCAGGAACTCTCGTCGTCGGTCTCGTCGAACCAGGGCGTGGACACCCTGAGTGAGGACATAACGCGATGCTCGCCTGCCGATCGAGATGCACTGCCGGCCCCACGGCCGGCCCCTTTGCTGAACCGACGGTCGGCTGACCCCGATGCGTGCCGATCGCGTCTTCGCGTACGGCGCCGCCGCCGGACTCCTCGGTGACCTGCTGCTCGGCGATCCCCGCCGGGGGCATCCGGTCGCCGCGTTCGGGCGGGCCGCCGGGGCCGTGGAGAGAGTGTTGTGGCGCGACGACCGCGCGCGGGGTGCGGTGCACACCGTCGTGTGCGCCGGTGGCGCCGTGGCCGTCGGTGCGCTCGCCGCACGTGCCGTACGTACGTCTCCCGCCACCTCTGTCGCCCTGACCGCCGCCGCCACCTGGGCCGTTGTCGGCGGGACGTCGCTCGCGCGCGAGGCGCGGGCCGTCGGGCGTGCCCTGGAGGCGGGGGACGTCGAGGGGGCTCGGGCGCGGCTGCCGCATCTGTGCGGGCGGGATCCGCAGGCGCTGGACGCGGACGGGATCGCACGGGCCGTGGTCGAGTCCGTTGCCGAGAACACCTCCGATGCCGTGGTGGGGGCGCTCGTGTGGGGGGCCGTCGGCGGGGTGCCGGGGCTGCTCGGGTTCCGGGCCGTGAACACGCTGGACGCGATGGTCGGGCACAAGTCGCCCAAGTACCGGCGGTACGGGTGGGCTTCCGCGAGGCTCGACGACGTGGTCGGGTGGCCGGGTGCGCGGCTGACCGCCGTGCTGGCCGCCGTCGCGGGCGGCGATCCCCAGGGAGCCGTACGAGCCTGGCGTGACGATGCCGACGCGCACCCGAGCCCCAACGCCGGGCCCGTCGAGGCCTCGTTCGCGGGGGCGCTCGGCGTGCGGCTGGGCGGGACGCTGTCCTACGGCGGGCGGGTCGAGCACCGGCCCGTGCTCAATCAGACCGGGCGGGCCGTCGCTGTCCACGACATCGACCGGGCCGTACGGCTGTCGAAGCGTGTCGGCTGGCTCGCGCTCGGCGTCTGTGTCGCCGCGCGCGGCATCACGAAGGGGCGTACGTCATGACGGGCGGTGGGCTTCTCGTCGCCGGAACCACCTCCGACGCCGGCAAGAGCGTCGTCACCGCCGGGATCTGCCGGTGGCTGGTGCGGCAGGGTGTGAAGGTCGCGCCGTTCAAGGCGCAGAACATGTCCCTCAATTCGTTCGTCACTCGGGAGGGCGCCGAGATCGGGCGGGCTCAGGCCATGCAGGCGCAGGCCTGTCGTGTCGAGCCGACCGCGCTCATGAATCCCGTGCTGCTCAAGCCCGGTGGTGAGCAGAGCAGTCAGGTCGTGCTGCTCGGCAAGCCGGTCGGTGAGATGAGCGCGCGGGGCTATCACGGCGGGCGGCAGCAGAAGCTTCTCGGGACGGTACTCGACTGTCTTGCCGAACTCCGGGGCACGTATGACGCGGTGATCTGTGAGGGGGCGGGGAGTCCGGCGGAGATCAATCTGCGGCGGACCGACATCGTGAACATGGGGATCGCCCGCAATGCCGGGCTGCCCGTGCTGGTCGTCGGCGACATCGACCGCGGTGGCGTCTTCGCCTCCTTCTTCGGCACCGTCGCGCTGCTGTCGGAGGAGGACCAGAAACTGATCGCCGGGTTCCTGGTCAACAAGTTCCGGGGTGACGTCTCGCTCCTCGAACCCGGCCTCGAGATGCTCCACGGGCTCACCGGACGGCACACCTACGGCGTGCTGCCCTTCCGGCACGGGCTCGGCATCGACGAGGAGGACGGGCTGCGGGTCTCCCTGCGGGGGACCGTGCGGGAGTCGAACGTCGCTCCTCCCCTCGGCGAGGACGTGCTGCGGGTCGCCGTCTGTGCCGTCCCGCTCATGTCCAACTTCACCGATGTCGACGCGCTCGCAGCCGAACCCGGCGTCGTCGTGCGGTTCGTGGACCGGCCCGAGGAGCTCGCCGACGCCGACCTCGTCGTCGTGCCCGGCACCCGCGGGACCGTCCGCGCCCTGGAGTGGCTGCGGGAACGCGGGCTGGCCGACGCCCTGGTCCGCAGGGCCGCCGAGCAGCGGCCGATCCTCGGCATCTGCGGTGGCTTCCAGGTGCTCGGCGAGCACATCGAGGACGAGGTCGAGAGTCGGCAAGGGCATGTCGCCGGCCTCGGAGTCCTCCCCGTACGGGTGCGGTTCGCCCGCGAGAAGACCCTCACCCGGCCGACGGGACAAGCCCTCGGCGAGCACGTCGACGGCTACGAGATCCACCACGGGGTCGCCGACGTCACGGGAGGCGAGGCGTTCATCTCTGATGACAATGGACACAGCCTCGACGGCTGCCGGGTCGGCCAGACCTGGGGCACGCACTGGCACGGCTCACTGGAGTCGGACGGTTTCCGACGGGCGTTCCTGCGCGAGGTGGCCGCCGCCGCGGGCCGCCGCTTCGTGCCGGCGCCGGACACCTCGTTCGCCGCGCTGCGCGAGGAGCAGCTCGACCGGCTCGGCGATCTGATCGAACAGCACGCGGACACGGACGCGCTCTGGCGGCTCATCGAGTCGGGCGCGCCGCAAGGACTGCCTTTCATTCCACCGGGAGCGCCCGCATGAGCACTGTGTTGTTGTTGTCGACCGCCGACACCGATCTGCTGGCGGCCCGGGCCGCCTCCGGTGCCGACTACCGGATCGGCAACCCGACCCGCGTGGACGTCGAGAGCGAGCTGCCCGCGCTGCTCGACGGCGCGGACCTCGCCGTCGTACGGCTGCTGGGCGGCAAGCGGGCCTGGGAGGACGGGCTCGCCAAGCTGAAGGCGTCCGGTGTCCCGACCGTGCTGCTGGGCGGCGAGGCCGTGCCGGACGCGGAGCTGATGGCCGAGTCGTCGGTCCCGGCCGGTGTGGTCGCCGAGGCGCTGAAGTACCTGGTCGAGGGCGGGCCCGCCAACCTCACCGAGCTCGCGCGCTTCCTCTCCGACACCGTGCTGCTGACGGGCGAGGGGTTCGTGGAGCCGCAGAAGATGCCGGAGTACGGCGTCCACGGCGAGCGTCCGCTCGTCGGGGGGCGGCCGACCGTGGGCGTGCTCTTCTACCGGGCCCATGAGCTCAGCGGCAACACCGCGTTCGTGGACACCCTGTGCGACGCGATCGAGGCGCAGGGCGCCAACGCCCTTCCCGTGTACTGCGGTTCACTGCGCGGCGCGGACCCGGAGCTGTACGAGATCCTCGGCAAGGCCGACGCCCTGGTCGCCACCGTCCTGGCCGCCGGCGGCACGCATGCCTCGCAGGCGTCGGCGGGCGGCGACGAGGAGGCGTGGGACATCGGCAGGCTGGCCGAGCTCAATGTGCCGGTTCTGCAGGGCCTGTGCCTGACGTCGTCCAAGCATGCCTGGGACGAGTCCGACGCCGCTCTCTCCCCCATGGACGCGGCGATGCAGGTCGCGATCCCGGAGTTCGACGGCCGTCTCATCACCGTCCCGTTCTCCTTCAAGGAGCAGGGCCCGGACGACGTTCCCGTGTACGTCGCCGACCCGGAGCGGGCCGGACGCGTCGCCGGGATCGCCGTACGGCACGCCCGGCTGCGGCACAAGCCGAACGCCGAGAAGAAGCTGGCGCTCGTCTTCACCGCCTACCCGACGAAGCACTCGCGCGTCGGCAACGCGGTCGGCCTGGACACGCCCGCCTCCGCGGTGCGGGTGCTGGACGCGCTCAAGCAGGCCGGGTACGGGGTGACCGAGTACCCGGACAACGGCGACGAGTTGATCCACCGGCTCATCGAGGCGGGCGGGCACGACGTCGAGTGGCTGACCGAGGACCAGCTGGCGTCGGCGCCCGCGCGCGTGCCGCTCGCCGACTACCGGGCGTGGTTCGACAAGCTCGACCCGGAGCTGCGGGACGCGATGACCGAGGCGTGGGGCGAGCCGCCGGGCTCGCTGTACGTCGACGGGGACGACATCGTGCTGGCCTCCCTCCAGTTCGGGAACGTCGTCGTGATGATCCAGCCGCCGCGCGGCTTCGGCGAGAACCCGATCGCGATCTACCACGACCCGGACATGCCGCCGTCGCACCACTACATGGCGGCCTACCGCTGGCTGGAGAACTCGTTCGGCGCGGACGCGGTCGTGCACATGGGCAAGCACGGCACCATGGAGTGGCTGCCGGGCAAGGGTCTCGGGCTGAGCGGTGGCTGCGCTCCGGACGCCGTACTCGGCGACCTGCCGCTCATCTACCCCTTCATCGTCAACGACCCCGGCGAGGGCACCCAGGCCAAGCGCCGCGGTCACGCCACCGTGGTCGACCACCTGGTGCCGCCGATGGCCCGCGCCGACACCTACGGCGACCTGGCCAAGCTGGAGCAGCTCCTCGACGAGTACGCGCTCGTCTCGGACCTGGACCCGACGAAGGCGCCGGCGGTCAGGGCCCAGATCTGGACCCTGGTCAAGGCGGCCGAGCTGCACCACGACCTGCACGTGGACGAGCAGCCGGACGACGGCGACTTCGACGAGTTCGTCATGCACATCGACGGCTATCTGTGCGAGATCAAGGACGTGCAGATCCGGGATGGGCTGCACATCCTGGGTGGCGGCCCGGTCGGCGAGCCGCGCGTGAACCTGGTTCTCGCCGTGCTGCGTGCCTCGCAGGTGTGGGGCGGGCAGGCGAACGCGCTGCCGGGGCTGCGGGCCTCGCTGGCCGAGCACTTCGGGCTGGTGGAGAAGGAGCTGCTCGCCGAGCCGGGCGCGCCGCTGAAGGTCCCGGTCGAGCTGAGCGACCTGGTCGAGGGACCGTCCCGTACGGCCGCCGACGCCATCGACCTGCTGGAGCAGCTGTGCCGGCGGGTCGCGGAGGGGATGGAGGAGCGCGGCTGGGCGGTGGCCGAGAGCCGCTCGCTCGTGCGTGACGTCCTCGGCAGCGAACTTCCCGAGGCCATCGCCGTGCTGGAGTTCGCCTGCAACGAGGTCGTGCCGCGTCTCGCCCGGACGACGGACGAGATCGGCCACATCCTCAAGGCGCTGGACGGCGGTTACGTCCCGGCGGGTCCGTCCGGTTCGCCGACGCGCGGGCTGGTCAACGTCCTGCCGACCGGCCGGAACTTCTACTCCGTCGACCCCAAGGCCATCCCGTCCCGGCTGAGCTGGGAGGTCGGGCAGTCGCTCGCCGACTCGCTGGTGCAGCGGTACCTCCAGGACACGGGTGAGTACCCGAAGTCCGTCGGCCTGACGGTCTGGGGCACCTCGGCCATGCGCACCCAGGGCGACGACATCGCCGAGATCCTCGCACTGCTGGGCTGCCGTCCGGTGTGGGACGACGCGTCGCGCCGGGTGACCGGGTTCGAGATCATCGGCCTGGAGGAGCTCGGGCGGCCTCGCATCGACGTCACCGTCCGTATCTCCGGCTTCTTCCGGGACGCGTTCCCGCACGTCGTCGGGCTGATCGACGACGCCGTGCGCAAGGTCGCCGAGCTGGACGAGCCCGCGGACCGGAACTTCGTGAAGGCGCACGCCGACGAGGACACCGCCGGGCACGGTGACCGGCGCAGGGCCACGGCCCGTATCTTCGGCTCCAAGCCGGGCGCGTACGGCGCCGGTCTGCTGCCGCTGATCGACGCCCGCAACTGGCGCAGCGATGCCGACCTGGCCGAGGTGTACGCCGTCTGGGGCGGCTACGCCTACGGGCGCGGGCTCGACGGCCGGGCGGCGCGCGGCGACATGGAGACCGCGTTCAAGCGGATCAACGTGGCCGCGAAGAACGTCGACACCCGCGAGCACGACCTCGTGGACGCCGACGACTACTTCCAGTACCACGGCGGCATGGTCGCCATGGTGCGGCACCTGACGGGCGCCAACCCCGAGGCGTACGTGGGCGATTCGGCCACTCCCGACCAGGTGAAGACCCGCACGCTGGGCGAGGAGACCCACCGCGTGTTCCGCGCCCGCGTGGTCAACCCGCGCTGGATGGCGGCCATGCGCCGGCACGGCTACAAGGGCGCCTTCGAGATGGCGGCGACCGTGGACTACCTGTTCGGCTACGACGCCACGGCGGGCGTGGTCGACGACTGGATGTACGAGAAGCTCAGCGCCGAGTACGTCTTCGACCCGGAGAACCGGGACTTCATGAAGAAGTCCAACCCGTGGGCGCTGCGCGGCATCACCGAGCGGCTCCTGGAGGCCGCCGACCGCGGGCTGTGGGCCGAGCCGGACGCCGACACGCTGGAGCGGCTGCGCGCCACGTACCTGGAGCTGGAAGGCGACTTGGAGGGCGACGAGAAGTGACCACCCCCTTCCCCTTTACGGCCGTTGTCGGCCAGGACGACCTGCGGCTCGCGCTGCTGCTGAACGCCGTGTCACCGGCGGTCGGCGGTGTGCTGGTGCGCGGCGAGAAGGGCACCGCCAAGTCGACGGCCGTACGCGCGCTGTCGGCCCTCATGCCCGAGGTGCCGGTCGTCCCCGGCTGCCGCTTCTCCTGCGACCCGGGCTCCCCCGACCCCGGGTGCCCGGACGGCCCGCACGAGGCGGGGGCCTTCCAGGCCAGGCCCGCCCGCATGGTCGAGCTGCCCGTCGGCGCCTCCGAGGACCGGCTGGTCGGAGCCCTGGACATCGAGCGCGCGCTCGCCGAGGGCGTCAAGGCCTTCGAGCCGGGCCTCCTCGCCGACGCCCACCGCGGCATCCTGTACGTCGACGAGGTCAACCTCCTCCACGACCACCTGGTCGACCTGCTCCTTGACGCGGCGGCGATGGGCGCGTCGTACGTCGAGCGCGAGGGCGTGTCGGTCCGGCACGCCGCCCGTTTCCTCCTCGTCGGCACCATGAACCCCGAAGAGGGCGAGCTGCGGCCGCAGTTGCTCGACCGGTTCGGGCTGACCGTCGAGGTCGCGGCCTCGCGGGAGCCGGACCAGCGGGTGGAGGTCGTACGGCGGCGGCTCGCGTACGACGACGACCCGGGCGCCTTCGCCGCGCGGTGGGCCGACGAGGAGAGTGCCGTACGTCAACGCATCGTCGCCGCACGGGAGTTGCTGCCGTCGGTGCGGCTGGGCGACGGGGCGCTGCGGCAGATCGCGGCGACCTGTGCCGCCTTCGAGGTGGACGGCATGCGGGCCGACATCGTGATGGCCCGTACGGCCACCGCGCTCGCCGCCTGGGCCGGGCGGACCGATGTGCTCGCCGAGGACGTCCGGCAGGCGGCGCTGCTCGCGCTGCCGCACCGCAGGCGCCGTAATCCCTTCGACGCGCCCGGACTCGACGAGGACAAGCTGGACGAGACCCTTGAGGAGTTCGGGGGTTCCGAGGACGAGGATCCGGATCCGGATCCCGATCCGGACGGGCCCGGTGGGGGCGGTGGCGGGCAGCCGCCGCAGTCCGGCGACGGCCCTCAAGGGGGTGACTCGGCCGCCCGTCCCGAGGCCGGTGAGGACGGGGAGCCGCAGGCTTCCGGGGCCGGCGAGCAGACTCCCGTACGGGCGTCGGAGCCCTTCCGTACCAAGGTGCTGAGCGTGCCGGGCGTCGGTGAGGGTGCCGCCGGGCGGCGTTCGCGGGCGCGGACCGAGCACGGCCGGACCACGGGTGCCCGGCGTCCCCGAGGGGCGCTGACCAAACTGCATCTGGCGGCCACCGTGCAGGCGGCGGCGCCGCATCAGCGGGCCCGGGGACGGTCGGGGCGCGGTCTGGTGGTGCGCCGGGACGATCTGCGGCAGGCCGTGCGGGAAGGGCGCGAGGGCAATCTCGTGCTGTTCGTCGTGGACGCCTCCGGGTCGATGGCGGCCCGGCAGCGGATGAGTGCCGTGAAGGGCGCCGTGCTGTCGCTGCTCCTGGACGCGTATCAGCGGCGGGACAAGGTGGGCCTTGTGACGTTCCGGGGGTCGGCCGCCGATGTGGCGCTGCCGCCGACGTCATCCGTGGACGCCGCCGCCGTTCGGCTGGAGTCGTTGCCGACGGGCGGGCGTACGCCCCTCGCGGCGGGGTTGTTGAAGGCGCACGAGGTGCTGCGGGTCGAGCGGCTCAGGGATCCCGCCCGGCGCGCGCTGGTGGTCCTGGTGACCGACGGCAGGGCCACGGGTGGTCCCGAGCCGGTGGCGCTCGCGGGGCGGGCCGCCCGGTTGTTCGCGGCCGACGGGGTCGCGTCCGTGGTCGTGGACTGCGAGTCGGGGCCCGTGCGGCTGGGGCTCGCGGGGCAGCTCGCGGGTGAGCTGGGCGGTACGGCGGTGACGCTGGACGAGTTGCGCGCGGAGTCCATCGCCGGGCTGGTGCGGGATGTGCAGGGCGGATCGAAGAGGAGGGCCGCGTAATGCCTCAGGGGCAGCCGAGTGTGGTGCCGGATGACGGCCTGACGACACGTCAGCGGCGTAATCGGCCGCTGGTGGTCGTGCACACGGGCATCGGCAAGGGCAAGTCGACGGCCGCGTTCGGGCTGGCGCTGCGGGCCTGGAACCAGGGGTGGCCCATCGGGGTGTTCCAGTTCGTCAAGTCGGCCAAGTGGAAGGTCGGCGAGGAGAACGCGCTGCGGGTGCTCGGCGCCTCCGGCGAGGGCGGGTCCGTCGACTGGCACAAGATGGGCGAGGGCTGGTCCTGGGTTCAGCGCGACGCCCAGATGGACAACGAGGAGAAGGCCCGGGAGGGCTGGGAGCAGGTCAAGCGGGACCTGGCCGCCGAGACGTACAAGCTGTATGTGCTGGACGAGTTCGCCTACCCCATGCACTGGGGATGGGTCGACACCGATGAGGTCGTCGACGTGCTGCGCAATCGTCCGGGGACCCAGCATGTCGTGATCACCGGGCGGAACGCGCCCGAGAAGCTGGTCGACCTCGCCGATCTCGTGACCGACATGTCCAAGGTCAAGCACCCGATGGACGCGGGCCAGAAGGGCCAGAGAGGCATCGAGTGGTGATGTCGAGATGAGCTCCTCGTCCGTCCCTCGGCTGGTCATCGCCGCGCCTTCTTCCGGCAGCGGCAAGACCACCGTCGCCACGGGGTTGATGGCCGCGTTCGCCGCGCGGGGACTTGCCGTGTCCCCGCACAAGGTGGGGCCGGACTACATCGATCCCGGGTATCACGCGCTCGCCACCGGGCGGGTGGGGCGGAATCTCGACGCGTATCTGTGCGGGCCGGAGCTGGTCGGGCCGTTGTTCCTGCACGGGGCGCGCGGCTGTGACGTCGCCGTGGTCGAGGGCGTCATGGGGCTGTACGACGGGGCCGCCGGGGAGGGGGAACTGGCGTCCACCGCCCATGTGGCGAAGCTGTTGCGGGCGCCGGTCGTGCTGGTGGTGGACGCGTCGTCGCAGTCCCGGTCGGTGGCGGCGCTCGTGCACGGGTTCGCGTCCTGGGATCCGCAGGTGCGGGTCGGGGGCGTGATCCTCAACAAGGTCGCGTCGGACCGGCACGAGGAGTTGCTGCGGGAGGCGTTGGAGTCGGCCGGGGTGCCTGTGCTGGGGGTGTTGCGGCGGGTGGCCCAGGTGGATACGCCGTCGCGGCATCTGGGGCTGGTGCCGGTCGCCGAGCGGGGCGCTGCCGCTGTGGAGGCCGTGGGGGCGATGGCCGAGCAGGTGCGTGCCGGGTGTGATCTGGAGGGGTTGCTGGCGCTGGCGCGGGGCGCGGGTGCGTTGTCTTGTGCGGCTTGGGATGCGGCTGAGGTCCTGGGTTCCTCGCCCCCGCCGCCCCTTCCCGTCCCGAACCTGGGGGCTGCCGCCCCCAGACCCCCGCTTCGGCCCGAAGGGCCTCGTCCTCAAACGCCGGACGGGCTGAAAGACACGAAGCAAACACCGGACGGGCTGAAAGACACGGCGCACACGCCGGACGGGTTGAGGGATGCGTATCGGCGGGTGAGGGTTGCCGTTGCCGGTGGTCCGGCCTTCACCTTCTCCTATGCCGAGCACGTCGAACTGCTCACCGCCGCCGGTGCCGAGGTCGTCACCTTTGATCCCCTGCGGGACGAGCGACTGCCGGACGGCGCGGACGGGTTGGTCATCGGGGGCGGATTCCCCGAGGTGTACGTGTCCGAGCTGTCCGCCAACGAACCCCTTCGTAAAGCCGTCGCCGCCCTGGTCGCGGCCGGCGCTCCGGTCGCCGCCGAGTGTGCCGGGCTGCTCTATCTGTGCCGTGAGCTGGACGGGCTGCCGATGTGCGGGGTGCTGGACGCCACCGCGCGGATGTCCGAGCGGCTCACCCTCGGGTACCGGGACGCGGTCGCCGTCAGCGACAGTGTTCTCGCCGTCGCCGGGACGCGGATGCGGGGGCACGAGTTTCACCGGACGGTCGTCGAGCCCGGCTCGGGCGAGGCTCCGGCCTGGGGGATGCGCAGCCCGCGACGGCGGGTCGAAGGTTTCGTACAGCAGGGCGTGCACGCGAGTTATCTGCATACGCACTGGGCCGCGCAGCCCGGTGTCGCCCATCGGTTCGTGGAGAGGTGCCGGACGTCATGAGCAGCAGCAGGTTGATCGGAGTCGGGGTCGGTCCCGGTGATCCGGAGCTGGTGACCGTCAAGGGCGTCAACGCTCTGCGGGCCGCCGATGTCGTCGTCGTACCCGTGATGGCTGCATCTGATGGAAAAGATGGCGGGGAGCGGGGGCGTGCCGAGGCGACCGTGCTGCACTACGTGCCGGAGGAGAAGGTCGTACGGGTCGTGTTCGCCCTCAACGAGCGGACCGACCGGGCCAGGCGCGAGGCCGCCTGGGACGCCGCGGGCGAGCGGGTGGCCGAGCTGCTGCGCGGACATGCCGCCGTGGCCTTCGCGACCATCGGTGACCCCAACGTCTATTCCACCTTCACCTATCTCGCCCAGACCATCGGCGAGCTGGCACCCGGCACCGTCGTGGAGACCGTGCCCGGCATCACCGCCATGCAGGATCTCGCCGCGCGTTCGGGCGCGGTGCTCACGGAGGGGACCGAGCCTCTGACGCTCGTACCCGTCACCGCCGGATCGGCCGTGCTCAAGGACGCGCTCGCCGGGCCCGGAACCGTCGTCGCCTACAAGTTCGGGCGGCAGGCGGCCGAAGTCGCCGAGGCGCTGCGGGAGACCGGGCGGGTCGAGGACGCGGTGTGGGGGTCGGCGCTGGGCCTTGAGGAGGAGTCGATCCGGTCGGCCGCCGACCTCGACGGCAGCCCCCTGCCCTACCTCTCGACGCTCATCGCCCCCGCTCGGCGCGACGCCGGTCGGGGCGGCAAGCTCTGACGCCGGTACGACGCCCCGCACCCCGTACACCAATCACACCCGCTCAACCCCTTTGCAGGAGAGGACCGTTCCCATGGCCGATGCCCCCACCGGCAAGGTGACCTTCGTCGGTGCCGGCCCCGGCGCCGCCGATCTGCTGACGTTCCGTGCCGCGCGTGCCATCGCCGAGGCCGACGTGGTGATCTGGGCGGCGAGCCTGGTCCAGGCGGAGGTCCTGCAGCACGCGCGTGAGGACGCCGAGGTCCTCGACTCGGCGGCCATGTCCCTGGAGGACGTCGTCGCCGTCTACGAGCGGGCCCACGAGACCGGGCTCAAGGTCGCGCGTATCCACTCCGGCGACCCCGCGCTGTGGGGCGGTACCCAGGAGCAGCTCGACCGGTGTGCCGACCTCGGTATCGCCACCGAGATCGTGCCCGGGGTCTCCGCCTTCTCCGCCGTCGCCGCGCTCGCCCGGCGGGAGCTGACGATCCCCGAGGTCGCGCAGTCCGTCGTGCTCACCCGGCTCGGCGGCGGCAAGACGCCGATGCCGCCCGGGGAGGAGGTCCGCGAGTTCGCCAAGCACGGGACCACCATGGCGATCTTCCTGTCGGCCGCCCGCAGCGGGCAGCTGGTGCGGGAGTTGCTGGAGGGCGGGTATCCGACGTCCACGCCGGTCGTCGTCGCATACCAGGCGACCTGGCCGGAGGAGCTCGTCGTGCGGTGCACCATCGGCACGCTGGAGGAGACCGTCAAGGAGCACAAGCTCTGGAAGCACACCCTGTTCCTGGTCGGCCCGGCCCTCGACGCCCAGGGCACCCGCTCGCACCTCTACCACCCCGGCCACTTCCACGGGTACCGCAAGGCCGACCCGGAGGCCCGCCGGGCGCTGCGTGAGCGGGGGGCCAGTACGTGATCACCGTGGTCGGTACGGGGACGGGGGCGCCGCCTCCCGAGGACGTCCTCGCCGATGCCGAGCTGGTCGTCGGCGGGCGGCGGCATCTGGACGCCGTACGGCTGCCGGACGGGGCGGAGCGGGTCGTGCTCGGGGCGCTCGCGCCCGCTCTGGACAGCATCGAGGAGTACGTCGCGAAGGACCGGGCGGTGGTGGTGCTGGCCTCCGGTGACCCCGGGTTCTTCGGGATCGTGCGGGCGCTCGCCGAGCGGTTCGGATCCGAGCGGCTGGCGGTGCGGCCCGGGGTGTCGTCCGTGGCCACCGCGTTCGCGCGGCTGGGGCTGACCTGGGACGACGCGGTCGTCGTCAGCGCGCACGGGCGGGATCCGCGGACGGCCGTCAACGTCTGCCGGGCCCATCCCAAGGTGGCCGTGCTGACCGGGCCGGGCGCCGGGCCCGCCGAGCTGGGCGAGGCGCTCGCCGCCAGCGCCCCGGGGCGGGTCCTGGTCGTCGCGTCGGCGCTGGGCGACCCGTCGCACGAGCGCGTGGAGCGGGTCTCCCCCGCCGAGGCGGCGGACCGCGACTGGGGTACGGCGGTGAGCGTGGTGCTGTGCCTGGACGAGACGCGGCTGCTCGGTCCGGTGCGGACGCTCGCGGGGCCGGACGTGGGTCCCGCCGGCTGGGCCCTGGAGGAGTCCGACTTCGCGCACCGCGACTCGATGATCACCAAGTTCGAGGTACGGGCGCTGGCGCTGGCCCGGCTGGGTCCGCGGCTCGGCGATCTGGTGTGGGACGTCGGCGCGGGTTCCGGCTCGGTGGCCGTGGAGTGCGCCCGGCTCGGGGCGGCGGCCGTCGCCGTCGAGAAGGCGCCCGACGGGGTGGAGCGGATCCGCGCCAACGCCGCCGCGCACGGCGTGGACGTGCACGTGGTGCACGGTACGGCGCCGGACGCGCTGGCGGACCTCGCCGACGACCCCGACGCCGTGTTCGTGGGCGGCGGCGGGCGCGAACTGCCCGCCGTCGTCAGCGCCTGCGCGCGGCGCGCCCGGCGCACGGTGGTCGTCGCGATGGCCGCGCTCGACCGGGTGCCGGCCGCGCGGGAGGCCCTGACGAGTGCCGGGTTCTCCTGCGACGGGGTGCTGTTGCAGTCGTCCCGGCTCGCGCCGCTGCCCGGGGACGTGACCCGGCTCGCGGCGACCAATCCGGTTTTCCTGCTGTGGGGCGTGCGGCCTCAAGCCTGTTCTGAAGGAGTTGCCCAGTGATCGGCCTCATTTCCGCCACCGCCGCGGGAACGGCGGCGCGGGACCGGCTGGCCGTGGCCTGGCCGGACCGCACGCGCGTGTACGACGGTCCCGTCAAGGACGCCGTGCGGCGGGCGTTCGCCGAGTGCGAGCAGTTGGTGTGCTTCCTGGCCACGGGGGCGGTCGTCCGGCTGATCGCCCCGCTGCTCGGGGACAAGGCGAGCGACCCGGGTGTGGTGTGCGTCGACGAGAGCGGGCGGTTCGCCGTGTCGCTGGTCGGCGGGCACGGCGGCGGCGCCAATGAACTCGCCCGGGAGATCGGGGAGTTGCTCGGCGCCGAGCCCGTGGTGACGACCGCGACCGATGCCGTGGGGGTGCCCGGCCTCGACACGCTCGGCTTCCCGGTGGAGGGCGATGTCGCCGCCGTCTCGCGGGCCCTGCTCGACGGTGAGCCGGTGGCGCTGCGGGCCGAGCTCGACTGGCCCCTGCCGCCGCTGCGGGTCGGCGCGGAGGGCTCGTACGCGATCCGGCTGACGGACCGGCTGGTCCAGCCCGCCGAGCGCGAGGTCGTGCTGCGTCCGCCGTCCCTCGTCGTCGGCGTCGGCGCCTCCAAGGGCGCCCCGGCGGACGAGGTGCTCGGGCTGGTCGAGAGCGCGCTGCGGGACGCCGGCCTCTCCCCCGCGTCCCTCGCCGAGCTCGCCACCGTCGACGCCAAGGCCGGCGAGCCCGGCATCGTCGAGGCAGCCGCCCGACTCGGCGTCCCCCTCGTCACCCACTCCGCCGAGGAGCTGGCGGCCGTGGAGGTCCCCAACCCCTCCGACGCGCCCCTAGCCGCCGTGGGTACCCCCTCGGTCGCCGAGGCCGCCGCCCTGGTGCGCGGCGGCGAACTCCTCGTCCCCAAGCGGAAGTCGGAGCGCGCCGACGGGCAGCCCGCGATGGCGACCTGTGCCGTCGTACGGCGTCCCGGGCGCGGGCGGCTCGCGGTGGTCGGGCTCGGCCCGGGCGCCCGGGATCTGCTGACGCCCCGCGCGAAGGCCGAACTCCAGGGCGCCTCCGTGCTGGTCGGCCTCGACCAGTACGTCGACCAGATCCGCGATCTGCTGCGCCCCGGCACCCGGGTCCTGGAGTCGGGGCTCGGCGCCGAGGAGGAGCGGGCCCGGACGGCGGTCGCGGAGGCCCGCAAGGGGCAGTGCGTGGCGCTGATCGGCAGCGGGGACGCGGGTGTGTACGCCATGGCGTCCCCCGCGCTCGCCGAGGCGTCCGACGACATCGACGTGATCGGCGTACCCGGGGTGACGGCGGCGCTCGCCGCCGCCGCGATCCTCGGCGCGCCGCTCGGCCACGACCATGTGTCGATCAGCCTCTCCGACCTGCACACTCCGTGGGAGGTCATCGAGCGGCGGGTGCGGGCGGCGGCCGAGGCGGACATCGTGGTCACCTTCTACAACCCCCGTTCCCGGGGCCGCGACTGGCAGCTGCCCAAGGCCCTGGCGATCCTCGCCGAGCACCGCACGCCGACGACGCCGGTCGGGGTCGTACGGAACGCGTCGCGGCCGGACGAGTCCAGTCGGCTCACGACACTGGGCTCCCTGGACCCGGCGACCGTCGACATGATGACGGTCGTGACCGTCGGCAACACGGCGACCCGGGACATCGCGGGGCGCATGGTGACGCCGCGCGGCTACCGCTGGCAGGCATCGCAGGAGGGCACCGAGTGAACCGCGTCGTGCATCCGATCGAGGAGGAGTCCTACCGGCGGCTGCGTGCCCGCCTGGACACCTCGCACTTCCCGCCGCTGACCCGGGCGGTCGTGGAGCGGGTCGTCCACTCCGCCGCCGACCTCGACTACGCGACCGATCTCGTCATGGACGAGGGCGAGCTGTCGAAGGCGCACGCGGCGCTGCACTCCGGGGCGCCGGTGGTCACCGACGTCGAGATGGTGGCCGCCGGGATCACCCGGCGCGAGACCGTCTGCCGGCTCAAGGACGCCGTGGCCGGCCCGGACCTGACCCGCTCGGCGCATGCCATCCGGCTCGCGTACGAGCAGGTCGGCCCGGGCGCCCTCTGGGTGATCGGCAACGCGCCGACCGCGCTGGAGGAGCTGCTCACCCTGGACGCCGCCCCGGCGCTCGTCATCGGTCTGCCCGTCGGCTTCGTCGGCGCGGTCGAGTCCAAGGCCGCGTTGCGCGAGAGCGGGCTGCCCGCCGTGAGCAACGTGTCCGAGAAGGGCGGTTCGGCGGTCGCCTCCGCCGCCCTCAACGCCCTGCTGTACCACCCGTACCACCCCGCATCCCACTCCGAGGAGAAATCGTGACCACCCCGCCGCCCGCCCTGCTCATCGCCGGTCACGGCACCCGGGACGACGCCGGGGCCGAGGCGTTCCGCGACTTCGTACGGGAGTTGGGGCGCCGCAACCCCGAACTGCCCGTCGCGGGCGGCTTCATCGAGCTGTCCCCGCCGCCGCTGGGCGACGCCGTCACCGAGCTGGTCGAGCAGGGCGTACGCCGTTTCGCCGCCGTGCCGCTGATGCTGGTGTCCGCCGGGCACGCCAAGGGCGACATCCCGGCCGCGCTGGCCCGCGAGAAGGAGCGGCACCCGGGGATCTCGTACACCTACGGCCGCCCGCTGGGCCCGCACCCTGCGCTGCTGTCCGTCCTGGAGCGACGCCTCGACGAGGCGCTCGGCGCCGAGGGCAACCGCACGCCCGGCGACCGGGCCGACGTCACCGTGCTCCTGGTCGGGCGCGGCTCGACCGACCCGGACGCCAACGCCGAGGTGCTCAAGGCGGCGCGGCTGCTGTGGGAGGGGCGCGGTTACGCGGG
This sequence comes from Streptomyces sp., assembly GCA_013362785.1. Classification (GTDB taxonomy): domain Bacteria; phylum Actinomycetota; class Actinomycetes; order Streptomycetales; family Streptomycetaceae; genus Streptomyces. Next base: position 66,003 of record JABFVM010000198.1, read on the forward strand.
CGTGGAGACGGCGTTCGTATCGCTGGCGGCGCCGGACGTGCCGAGCGGCCTGGACCGGTGCGTGAAGCTGGGGGCGCGGAAGATCGTCGTGCTGCCCTACTTCCTCTTCACCGGCATCCTGCCGGACCGGGTACGGCAGCAGACGGAGGGCTGGGCGGAGGCGCACCCGGAGGTCGAGGTGCTCTCGGCGGACGTCATCGGTCCGGAGCCGGAGCTGCTCGACCTGGTGATGGAGCGGTACGAGGAGGCGGTGAAGGGCGATCTGCGGATGAACTGCGACTCGTGTGTGTACCGCATCGCGCTGCCCGGCTTCGAGGACAAGGTCGGCCTGCCGCAGCAGCCGCACTTCCACCCGGACGACGACGGTCACCACCACGGACACCACCATCACGGCGCCCACTCCCATGCCCACTGAGGGCGCGCACGACCTGCGTCACCACGGCGACGCCGAGGTCCGTGACGACGGCTCGGCGCTCGTCGACCTCGCCGTGAACGTCCGCGCGGACACCCCGCCCGCGTGGCTGCGGGAGCGGATCGCCGAGTCGCTGGGCTCGCTGGCGGCCTACCCGGACGGGCGGGCCGCGCGGGCGGCGGTGGCGGCGCGGCACGGGCTGCCGGTGGAGCGGGTGCTGCTGACGGCGGGGGCGGCGGAGGCGTTCGTGCTGCTCGCCCGTGCCCTGAAGGTGCGCCGGCCGGTGGTCGTGCACCCGCAGTTCACGGAGCCGGAGGCCGCCCTGCGGGACGCCGGGCACACCGTCGACCGGGTGCTGCTGCGGGCGCGGGACGGGTTCCGGCTGGACCCTGCGGCCGTCCCCGAGGACGCCGACCTGGTGGTGATCGGCAACCCGACGAACCCGACGTCGGTACTGCACCCGGCCGCTTCCATCGCCCGACTCGCCCGCCCCGGGCGGACGTTGGTGGTGGACGAGGCGTTCATGGACGCGGTGCCGGGCGAGCGGGAGGCGCTGGCGGGGCGGACGGACGTGCCGGGTCTCGTCGTGCTCCGCAGCCTGACCAAGACCTGGGGGCTGGCCGGGCTGCGGATCGGTTACGTCCTCGCCGCCCCGGACACCATCGCCGACCTGGAGCGCGCCCAGCCCCTGTGGCCGGTCTCCACGCCCGCGCTCACCGCCGCCGAGACCTGTGTGTCACCACGGGCCCTGGCGGAGGCGGCCCACGCGGCCCACCGCATCGCCGCCGACCGGGCCCATCTCGTCGCGGGCCTCGGCGAGTTCACGGCGGCCGGACTCCGGGTCGTCGGGCCGGCCGAGGGTCCCTTCGTCCTCGTACGACTGCCGGAGGCGGCCACCGTGCGCCGGCGGCTGCGCGACCTCGGGTACGCGGTCCGGCGTGGGGACACCTTCCCCGGCCTGGGCGAGGAGTGGCTGCGGCTCGCGGTGCGGGACCGGGCGACGGTCAGGGAGTTCCTGACGGCACTGAAGCGGGCGCTGGACCCGGCGGATCGCTGATGGGACCGGCGGATCGCTGAGCCGGGGCGCCCGCTTCCGGGTGCCGCCGCTCAGGCCTTGCGGCGATGGGCCAGCGCCACCGCTCCGCCGCCCGCCACGAGAAGCGCGAGTGCGCCGCCCGCGATGTACGGCGTCATGGAGCTGCCGCCGGTCTCCGCGAGTCCGTCGTCGGCGGCCTCGCCCTGGGGCTTCACATCGCCGGCCGGGCCGGTGCTCGGGGCGCCGCTCGGGTCGGTCTGCTGCGCGGACCCGGCCGGGGTCTCGCAGGTGGCCTTGGCCAGGGTCAGGGTGCCCTGGACGTCGGCGACGTTCAGCTTCAGCGGGTTGACGGAGACCTTGAGTTCGAGGGCGGTGGCGGCGGCCGTACGCGACGTGGATTCCGTCTTGGAGTAGTCCAGCCGCACGTCGCCGACGCCGGGCACCTCGACGTTGGTGGTGCCGCCCGCGGTCAGCGTGACCTTCTTGCCCAGCACGGTGACGTCGCCGAGCAGGTTGGAGGAGGCGGTCGGCGTCTTCCCGGCCTCGCAGGTCGCCTTGGAGGTGACCTGGCCGACCTCGATGAGCGAGAGGAGCGGCAGACCGGGGACGTGGACCTTGGCGTGGGCGAGGTTGGTGTACGCCTCGGCCTTGCCGCCCTCGACCGTGGCCTTCGACTTGGCGACCTCGGCGTTCAGCACACTGAAGGGCCGGCCGCCGTCGACGCCGTTCAACTCGGCGGTCAGCGTGGCCTTTTCGGCGCTCTGCGGCGCCTGGACCTCGTTCAGGGAGACCGCGAGCGGGACGTTCACGGTCTTGTTGAGCAGGGAGACGTCGAGCCCG
>JABFVM010000490.1 GCA_013362785.1 Streptomyces sp.
ATGAGGCAAGGCGAGCGGCAAACGGTGACGAACCGGGCGGGCGGGCCTCTGTCACCCGGTTGGCGGATCGCCGGGCGGCCGGATAGCCGGACGCCGGGTGGCCGGATACCGGGCGCCCGGTTTCGGCCACCGAAGGAACAGCCGGATATGAGGACATGTCCCGGGAAAACTGCAGCGGCGTCACCGTGTTCAGGTCACGGTGACGCCGCTGCGGGGGGAAGCACCTGAGCGATCTGTTACGACGGGGGAATCGCGTCAGGCACTGCGGGGGGTGGCTGAGATAGTCCTTGGGGCCGGGGCCTCCGGCTCCACCAGACGGTGGTCGCGCTGATCGAGGTTGACGAAGATCATTCCGTACCGGATGGCACATCGCACAGGCTGCGGCGCCCCCCGAGGCCGCCGCAGACACCGGTACGCCCGTACGTCCTCCTCGTCGTCCCGCGTGACGACGACCGGCTCGCCGAAGACTGTCACCATCAGGGAGTCACCGGGGTGGGGGATCGCGGTGACCAGATCGATGAAGTGCCAGCCCGAGCGGTATGCGGTGGCCATTTCGCGGCGGAAGGAGCGGTCGTCGGGAGGAGTGGTCATCTCGATCAGTCCCACCTGGTATCCATGGGGACGACCGGCCCGTTGTCGCCGTCGGCCGCGACAACCACAGACTGAGCATCACCCACCTTGTGCACGTCACTCTTCGCACCGGAGAGGCCCGCCAGCGTTCCGAAGGCCACAACGGCGGAGAAGGCGGCAACAAGTACCGAGCGAAGCATTCTCTTACGCATAGTCGGCTTCGTCCTCACTTGAAGGTCCCCTCTTCCCCCGTCGGATAAGACGATGGCTCATTCAGGCACGTCATGGCCACACGATCGGTGCATCATGTTCCTGCATGTTCAGGACCCTGGGGGGTGGAGATTTGACAACAAATCGGACTAAGGCGACACATCCCCATGCGGTCACCGAGCTGTGTGAGGAAGGAAGCCGTCTTTACGCGACCGCCCTGCGCACCGGGCGCATTCTGCGGGCGGATGTCGAGACTGCTCCGTGTCTGATGGAGTTCGCCCTCCTCCACCCCGATCCCGACGACGCGCAATGGTTGCGACCGGTTCCCCCGTCGCTCGCGCTCGCCCAGCGCCTCAACCCCATCGAGCGCGAGATCACCGAGCACCGGCGGATGTCCATCGCAATCGCCGAGGTCTTCGAGCCATTCATGGCCCTCGGCGCCCAGGACGCCGCCCCCACCCACGCGATCACCGTGCTGGAGGGCCTCGACCGCATCAACACGGCTCTCGACCTGGCGACGGCCCAGTGCCAGACCGAGGTGCTCGCGGTCCAGCCGAGCGGTCGCGCAAGCCCCGAGAACCGGCTCCTGGAGGCCCTGGAGCGCGACAAACCGCTGATCGACCGCGGGGTGCGGATCCGGACCCTCTACCAGCACACGGCGCGCTACATACCCGACCGGCTCGCCTACATGGACCGGTTCGCCGACGGCAAGGTGGAGTACCGCACCATCGACGAGCTCGTCGAGCGCCTCATCATCTGCGACGAGACCGTCGCCTTCATCCCCATACGGGACGACCGTCAGGTGGCCCTGGAACTCCGTCACCCGGGTCTGGTCCGCTATCTGATCAAGGTCTTCGAGTTCATGTGGACGCGCGCGGTACCGCTGCAGGCCGGCACACCGTACGAGACCGATCCCGACGGCATCACCGACATCCAGCACTCCATCGCCAAGCTCCTCGTGGAGGGCCACGTCGACGAGGCCATCGCCCGGCGCCTCGGCATGAACGTACGCACCTGCCGCGCCCACATAGCCAAGCTGGCCACGGCCCTGGGCAGCGGCAGCCGGGCTCAACTCGGCTACCTCATAGCCCAGTCGGGGATCCTGAACCAGGATCACCGGCCGTCGGGGGGAGAGAGTCACGCGTGACCGCACAGGCGCACGGCCACCCGGCGGAAGAGGTGTGCGCGGCGGGCCTGGCGCTGTACGCCCGCGCGCTGCGTGAGGGCGGTGTGCCGGAGCGGGACGCCGCGCCGCTGCCGTGTCTGCTGCACTCGGGGCTGCTCCGCCCGGACGCCGACGACCCGCGTGCCCTGCGCCCGCTCCCTCCCGCCCTGGCCCTGCCGAGGCTGCTGCGCGGCATCGCCGAGGACATCGCCCGGCAGCGCCGGACCGAGACGCGGCTGACCGAGGCGTTCGAGCCGCTGCTCGCCCTCGCCGAGCCCGGCCCCGACCCTGCGGCGCACGCCGACGTCCGCCTGCTGAGCGGGATCGGCGCGATCAACCGCACCGTCACCCAGGCGATGACGGAGGCCACCACGGAGATGCTCACCGTCCAGCCCCACCACACCTACATCGGCATCTCCCCGGACCTCCATGCCCAGGCCATGGAACGCGACCAGGCGTTCCTGGACCGAGGCGGTCGGATCAGGTCCCTCTACCAGCACACCACGCGGCACATGCCCATGCTGCTGGCCCGCTACGAGCACCTGAAGGGCGACGTGGAGGCCCGCACCCTGGACGAGGTGACCGAGCGCCTCCTGGTCATCGACCGCACCGTCGCCTTCATCCCCGCGAACGCGGACCGCACCCTGGCACTGGAGTTGCGGCACCCGGCGCTCGTGAACTATCTGGCGACGGTGTTCGCCCGCCTGTGGCGCCTGGCCACCCCCATGCATCCCGAGACCGTCCGGCAGCCCACCCTCAACGGCGTGACCCCGCGTCAACGGGCCATAGCCGCCCTGCTCATCGAGGGCCACACCGACGCCGTCATCGCCGACCGGCTCGGCATGAACATCCGCACCGCCCGCGTCCACATCGCCAAGCTCGCGGCGACGCTGGGCAGTGAGAGCCGGGCCCAACTCGGCTATCTCATCGGCCGGTCGGGGATTCTCGACCGGGAGCCCCCGGGCCCCCTGGAATCCCGGTGACACCGGGCGGTCCCGGTATCCCCGGCACACCGGCGACGCTGATCACCGCGGCCTCGGAGGACGACGCCCGCGGCCGGTCCAGGCCCACCTGAGCGATCCGGACCCCGAGTTGGGTACGGCTCGCCGCGCCCAGCGTCTCCGACAGCCGCGCGATGTGCGCCCGGCAGGTGCGGACGCTGATCCCGAGCCGTTCCGCGATCACCGCGTCCTGGTGCCCCTCGGCGAGCAGCGTGGCGATGGACTGTTCGCGATGGGAGATGCCCTCGATGCCGGTGTCGGGGAGAGGCGCCGTCAGCGGGATGGCCAGCCGCCACAGCCGCTCGAACACGGTCAGCAGGTAGTTCACCAGGGCCGGGTGCCGCAGCTCCAGCGCCATCGTGCGGTCGGCGTTCGCGGGGATGAAGGCGACCGTGCGGTCGAAGAGGATCAGCCGGTCGATCACCTCGTCCAGCGTGCGGGCCTCGACCGAAGTGCCCATCAGCTCAAGGTAGTTGAGCAGTCCCTGGCCGTGCCGGGCCACATGGGTGTACAGGTCCCGCATCCGCACGCCCCGCCCGCGCAGCGCCATCGCCCGGTGCAGACCCTCGGTCAGCTCGTGCTCGGGGCGGATGCCGCCGGGCTGCACGGTCAGCACCTCGGTCGTGCACGCCTCGGTCGCCGCGTCCAGGGCGCCCTGGATGCGGGAGGCGCCGTCCAGCACCCGGATCGCCGCGCCCTCCGCGCCGGACGCCTGCGCCGACATGGGGCCCAGTCCGGCGTACCACTCGAACGCCGCCACCGCCGAGCCCACCCGCCGCTGGCTCGCGCTGACCTCGTCGTACACGCCGCGCAGCAGCCGGGTCATGACCTCCTGCGGGGAGGTCGGCACCAGCCAGTCCATGTCGTCGGGGTCGGGGTGCAGCAGGGCCAGCTCCAGCAGACAGGGCACCGGCTCCGCGTCCCGGCGGGGCACACGGCCACGCCGTACGGCCCGGGAATACACGCGATCCCCGGCCTCGCACAGTCGGTCGGCACCGTGTGGATGCTCCTCCGTCCCGTGCCCGGCCATCGCCCATCCACCCCCGGTTCTTGCCTCTCGCCGGCTCGCCCGCTGCTGGAGCGCGGTGCCGGCACCGTCACCGGGACACCCCGGCAGGGCATGGCCCTGGTCGAGGGGCCCACCATGCACAGCCCTTCGGGCTCGGCTCGCGCTTCCGCAGCGCAACTATGCGCGGACCGGCCGTGCTCCGCAACACGGCTCCAGCGCGGACGAGCGCCGAAAACCACCGGTACGCCCCGCTATTTCCGGCCCTCCGTCGATCGAGTTGCAACAACCTGATGGTGTCGCGCCGGCCTTTGCGCCGTAGCAGCAAAGCCCCGACCGCCCAGGGACGCCACCCGGAATCAGCCGACGATCACGCTGTCACGCCGCACCGGCCGTCGGGCGCGTCGCGGACCGATTTGACGCATACACGTCGACCGCCGCGCGGGGCGGGATGTTCGCGGGGATCGGATCGGGATGTTCGAGGGGATGGAGAGGAGCGGGCGAGGGGCGGGCGAAGGGTGGGCAAGGAACGGCCTCGACCGGCGACGTCACACTCGCGAACGCCGTGTATGTACGGAGGGCGGCGGCGTCATCGCCGACAAGGGGCGGGCCTTCGACGCCGCCCTCCGATATCTCGTTCCCGACCGCTACTCGTTGAGCCCGACTACTTGTTGAGCCCGATCGAAGCGCAGCCCGCCTTGTACTTGGCGGTGCAGATGTCGCCCAGCTGGTAGATGCCGTCGGCGACGACCGTCTTCTCGATGTTCTTCCGGGTCAGGGCGACCACGGGGACCAGGAGGGCCGGGATGTCCTTGGCGGTGGGGCTGTCGACCTGGTCCTGGGTGAGGGAGTCGAACTGGATGTCCTTGCCCTGGACCTTGGCGACGGCCATCTGCGCGGCGCTCTCGGCCTCCTGCGGGTACGACTTGTACACGCTCATGAACTGCTCGCCCGACACGATCCGCTGGACGGCGTCCAGTTCGGCGTCCTGCCCGGTGATCGGCGGCAGGTTGGTCACGCCCGCGGCCTCCAGGGCCTTGATGATGCCGCCGGCCATGCCGTCGTTCGCGGCGTAGACGCCCTTGATGTTGTTCACGCCGATCGACTTGATCGCCTGGGCCATGTTGGCCTGCGCGTTCTCCGGCTTCCAGTCCTTGGTGTCGTACGACTTGGCGATGTCCACCGTGCCGCTGAGCTCGGAGAGGGCGCCCGCCTTGAACTGCTTGGCGTTCGGGTCGGTGGGCGAACCGTTCATCATGACGATCTTGTCGGAGGAGTCGACCTCCCCCATGGCCTCCAGGAGGGAGCGGGCCTGCACCTCGCCGACCAGTTCGTTGTCGAAGGAGACGTACGCGTCGATCGGCCCCTCGGCCAGGCGGTCGTAGGCGATGACCGGGATCCCGGCGTCCTTGGCCTTCTGCACCCCGTCGGCGATCGCGTGCGCGTCGACCGCGTCCAGCAGGATCACGTCGACCTGGTCGTCGATCATCTGCTGCAGCTGCTCCGCCTGCTTGGTCGCGCTCGCGTCCGCGTTCAGGTATTCGACCTTGCCCTGCTTGTCGGTGAGCTCCAGAACCTTGTTCCGGATGATGGGGTAGTCGAACTTGTCGTAGCGCGTGTTCGCCGTCTCCGGCAGCAGCAGCCCCACGGTGACGTCGTTGCCCTTGGTGGGGCTCGCCTCGGAGCTGTCCCCGCTGACACCCAGCGCCCCGCACGCGGCCAGCGAGAGGGTCATCGTGGATGCGGCGGCCACGGCGGTGGCGATACGACGCGTGGGGCGCATGGGACGCATAGAGGAGCTCACTTCTGGTGCCTTCGGGACTCGGGCGCTCCATTGCGCCCAGATGACTGAAAAGCCAACGCGTCGACGCCCCCCAGCGTCAAGCGGAACTACTTAACGAGTGCGCAACACCACGCTCCGCTGTGCATGTAAAGACATGACGGACCCCCTCCAAACACCCATTACATCCCCTTCATTAAACCTTGAACGAACGGGCGACCAAGATCCGTACAAG
>JABFVM010000325.1 GCA_013362785.1 Streptomyces sp.
GACGAGGACGTACGTAAGGAACCCATGATTACCCCCAAGAGCGGATAGCGGCACTATCCGCTATCCGATAGCTCCACTATCTATCATGGGTGACAGGTCGGCAAGAGCCGGCGCGGCGAGCAAGGCGAAGGCCGAGGAGTGAACCGGCAGTGCGTATCGGAGAGTTGAGCCGAAGGACCGGGGTGCCGGTACCGACGATCAAGTACTACGTCCGTGAAGGGCTGCTGCCTCCGGGCGAGCTGACCAGCCCCAATCAGGCGACCTACGGCGAGGCGCACGAGCGCCGGCTGCAACTCGTCCGCGCTCTGCTGGATGTGGGCGGCATGAAGGTGGCCGAGATCGCGAACGTACTGGCGGCCATCGACGATCCCGCGCGTCCGCTGCACAAAGTGCTCGGCGTCGCCGCGGACCGCCTGGGCAACGCACCCGACGAGCACGACGACACCGAGTCGGCGTCCGCGCATACCGTCGTCGCCGACCTGATCTCCCGGCGCGGCTGGCAGGCACACGAGTCGAACCCTGCCGCGGCCGACCTGTCCAAGGCCCTCGCCGCCATGGGGCGGTTGGGGCACGGCGCGTTCGTCGAGGTACTCGACGCATACGCCGACGCCGCCGAGCAGGTCGCCCGCGCCGACCTCGCATACGTGAACCGGTGCGTGGCAGTCGAGGACATGGTGGAGAGTGTGGTGATCGGAACCGTACTGGGCGAGGCGGTGTTCAGCGCGCTGCGCAGGCTTGCCCATGTCGACGCCTCGGCGAGGCTGTACGGCACGGACGGGCCGCAGGAGCGCAAGACGAGCTGAGATGCCGATGCCCACCCAGCACGGACGGCGTCGTACCGCCGACCCGCATGAACCGGGAGCGGACACCGGCCATGCCCTGGGCGCCCTGGCCTACGGGCGGACGCCGGCCCGGTGGCTCACATCCAGGCGTCGTCGCCCGGATCGCCGCCCTGTGCGGCGATCGCGAGCCGCTCCACGTAGTGGGCCCAGCCCTCCTCGTGCGCGGCGCATGCCTCCTGGGAGGGCAGGCCGCGATGGACCAGGCGGAGCAGGGTTCCGCCCGAGACGGGCTCAAGGGTGATCTCGACCGTGGTCGAGCCCGGCGGTACGGGCATGCCACCCTCGGCCCAGCCCCAGGTGAAGACGAGCCGCTTGGGCGGGTCGATCTCGATGAAGCGGCCCTCGGCGACATTCTCACCGGTGACGTTCGACCGGTAGGCGCCGCCCGGCTCGAAGGCGAACTCGCCGGAACGACCCATCCAGGACAGCCACTTGTCGCGGTCGGTGAAGAAGGAGAACACCGTCTCGGGCCGTGCCGCGATCAGCCGTTCCACCGTGACCACGCCAGCGTTCACGAGTCCGCCCCTTCCTGGCGCCCGTCGCGCTCGGCCGCCTCGGCCAGCTCGGCGAGGGTGTCGAGCTTGGCGGCCCACATCGACTGGAGGTAGTCGGCGAGCGGGCCCATGTTCTCCCGGTCGGCCCGGTAGAAGCGCTTCTTTCCGTCCTGGCGCAGCGTAACCAGGCCGGAGTCCCTGAGCACCTTGAGGTGCTGGGAGACCGCCCCGAACGTGACGTCGAACCGCTCGGCGATCTCGCCCGCGGACAGCTCGACGTCCCAGACCAGACGCAGAATCTCGCGCCGTCTGGGCTCCGCGACCGCCCGTACCGCATCCATACGCGTCATTTTAGCCGCCACTACAGCTTGCCAGCCGTACGGCCTTCATTTTAGTCTTCACTAAAGCGACTACGGCACTACAGCGACTACAGCTACTGCTTGCGACTGAAAGTGAGGAGCATCTGCCATGGCGGACATCGCGATGCAGCTGCACATCGAGGCCGACGCGGACACCGTGTACGCGGCGATCTCCACGACCGAGGGCATCCACGGCTGGTTCACCACCACCGCGACCGCCGAGCAGGGCGTGGGCGGGGCGCACGAGCTGCGCTTCCCCGGCGTACCGGAGCCCTGGCGACTGCGCGTCACCGAGGCGGAGCCCGGCAAGCGGCTCGTCCTTGCGGGAGAGAACGGCCCCTGGACCGGCACCGTGCAGACCTACGAGGTCCTGACGCGCCCAGAGGGAGACGTCACCCTGCGCTTCACCCACAGCGGCTTCCCCGGCGTCGACGACGCCTACCGGGACTTCACCTACGGCTGGGCGACAAAGTTCACGCAGCTGAAGGCGTATGCCGAGAAGGGCGAGCCGGTGCCCTTCTTCACCGGCTGACGCCGCACCGACGAGCAAGTTGCCCAGCCGGCTCACCGGCACCGGAGAAACCGGAGAGAGAACCCGTGAACCCCATGAACACCACGAACCCCATGCCCGCCCAGCACAGCACGCTGCACCCCGCCCTGCGCGAGTGCGCCGAGGCCGTCGCCGCGACGGCCTCCGGCATCCGTGCCGATCAGCTCGGCGACCGCACACCGTGCGAAAAGTTCACCGTCGCCGACCTGCTCGGCCACTTGGGCGAGACCCTGTCCTCCTCCGCGCGGGCCGCCCGGAAGGAGCCGCAATCCGGCGAGGGCACGGTCCCCGGCATGTCGGCGGCGGCGGTCGCCGAGTACGCCGGTCTGGCCGCGGCGGCCTGGTCCGCCCCCGAGGCGTACGAAGGCACCACCGAATTCGGTCCGGGCGAGATGCCGGCCGTCTTCGCGGCCACGATCACCCTGGAGGAACTCGCCCTGCACGGCTGGGATCTGGCCCGCGCAACCGGCCGGCCGTTCGACCTCGGTGAGGAGACCGCGCAGCTCGTACTGGGCGCGGTGGAGGGCATCGCCGAGCAGGCCCGGGCCAACGGCGCCTTCGGCCCGCCCGTCCCCGTGGCGGCCGACGCCCCCGCATTCCACCGCGCGCTCGGCGCCGGCGGGCGGAATCCCATGTGGAACGGATGAGAACGGATGAACCGCCGGACCGATCCCAGAGAGACCGGCACTGACGGAGCCGACCTCTGCTTGCTGGACGAGATCCGGCCGGCCCGGTCGTTACGGCGTGGAGAACAGGCCGGGACCCGGAGGCGAGGAGCCGTCGGCGCTGACGCCGTTGGTGACCCGTAGGAACTCCAGCTTCTCCGCGTCGGCGGAACCCGCGGCGACCGTGTAGACGACGAGTCGGATGTCGCAGCCCGGGACGGTGAGCACGTCGCAGTCGCAGATCACCTCGCCCACCTGGGGGTGTACGACCGTCTTGCGGGCCGAGACGTGCGGGCCGACCGTGCCCTCGTCCCACAGTCGGGCGAACTCCGCGCTGGTGGACCGCAGTTCCTCGACTAGGTCGTTCAGGCCGCGATCGCGGGGGCAGTCGACGAGAGCTGTGCGCAGGTCGGCGACGAGGGCGGGTTTCAGGGCGTCGTCGTCGGGGAGCACGGGCCAGGACGCGAGCCGGCCGGGCCCTGTGGTGAAGACCGCCCGTGCCAGGTTGCGCTCGTCGTGTGTCCGTGCGCTGGGGTCGCCCATCAGTACCGACCATGCCGGGGTCCAGGACAGCAGGGTCCAGTCGGCGCTGAACACGCCCACGGGGAACTCCCCGAGGCGGGCCAGCATGCGCTGGACCCCGGCCGGGACATGCGTGGAGACCGTTCCCTCCTGGGGAGGCAGGAGGCCGGCCAGCCGGTAGGCGTGATCGCGCTCCATGGGCTGCAGCTGCAGTGCCCTGGTCAGGCTCGCGACGACCTGCGCCGAAGGACTCGTAGCGCGGCCCTGTTCCAGGCGGACCACGTAGTCGACCGACAGCCCGGCGAGTTCGGCCAGTTCCTCGCGTCGCAGCCCCACCGCGCGTCGTCCGGGCCGTGAGGTCAGTCCGACGTCGGCGGGAGAGAGGCGGTCGCGCCAGCGGTGCAGTGCCGTGCCCAGGGTCTCGTCCACTCGGCCATTGTGTCCGCCCGGCCGTCGTTGTGCCTGGTACTGGCTGTCCTACCGTCGCAGGGGGCACTGGTTGTCCTCTCGGCACGGGCCGAGAGTGGACGCATGACCACAACATTCATCACCGGAGCCAACAAGTCACTCGGCTATGAGACCGCCCGCCGCCTGATCGAGGCCGGCCACACCGTCCTCCTCGGTGCACGTGATCCAGAGCGCGGCCAGGCGGCCGCCGACGCACTCGGTGCCCGTTTCGTCCAGATCGACGTGACCGACGACGCGTCGGTCGCCGCGGCCGCCGCCGACGTCGCGGCGCGCGAGGGGAGCATCGATGTCCTGATCAACAACGCCGGTATTTTCGGGACGCACAGCCCCGCCGACCAGATCACGGCCGCCGACGCCAGCGAGGTGTTCGAGGTCAACGTCGTGGGGATCGTCCGGGTGACGCACGCGTTCCTGCCTCTGCTGCGCAAGTCCGCGCACCCGGTCATGGTCAACGTCTCCAGCGGCATGGGGTCGTTCACGCTGACCCACGACACCGAGCGCGCCGAGGGCCGCAACCTCGCGCCGCTCTACACGGCGTCGAAGGCCGCCGTGACCATGCTGACCACGCAGTACGCGAAGTCCTGGCCGGACGTGAAGGTGAACGCGGTCGACCCGGGCTACACCGCGACCGACTTCAACAGGCACAGCGGCCCGCAGACCGTGACCGAGGGCACCGACGCGATCGTCGAACTCGCCACCATCGGCGCGGACGGACCGACCGGAACCTTCCGTGACCGTCACGGTGAGATGCCCTGGTGACCCACCCCTGAATTCGGGACGTGCCCGGCACGGACGAGGGTTCCAAAGTGGCGAACTCATGCCGAGATCCTTCATCTCGCCGGGCACCTGCGGGTTCACCAGGGCAGCGTGCCCTGGGTGTTGAAGAAGCCGCCGGTCGGGCCGTCGGGGCCCACCTGCGCCATGCGCACCAAATCTCGGCGCCTTCCTCGACGGACTGCGTGCCTGTGTTGCCGTTGATGCGGGCACGCTGTTGCCCTCGCCCCGGATCTCGATGCCGGCGTTGTTGACCAGCACGTCTAGGCCGCCGTCGGCCTCGATGGTCTTGGCGGCGGCTTGGACGGAGGCGTCGTCGGTCACGTCGAGCTGGACGAACCGGGCGCCGAGCTCGTCGGCGGCACGGCGGCCGCGCTCGGCGTCCCGCGCGCCGACGTAGACGGTGTGGCCTGCGGCGATGAGACGGCGGGCGGTCTCGAAGCCCAGCCCCTTGTTGGCCCCGGTGGCGTCGCCTGTGGCCGTGGCCGGGCCCGTCGTCGGAGAGCCGTTGCGCCTGGTACGGGCGGTCCTACCGTCGTAGAGGGCACTGGTTGTCCTGTTGTCACGGGCCGAGAGTGGACGCATGACAGCAACAACATTCATCACTGTGAGGGCACCACGAACGGGGGGCTCTTCGATGAGCGATGGCGTGATCTCCAGCGGTTGGGACGTCCTGGACGCCTCCCACGAAGCACTGCGCGAGGCGGTCCGCGCCGTCCCCGCCGGCGCCTGGCACCTGCCGACGCCCTGCGAAGGCTGGACCGTCGCCCAGGTCTTCCAGCACGCCGTCGGCGGCCAGATCGGCTACGCCGCCGCGCTGACCGGCGAACCCGGCCCCGACTTCGACCCGTTCGACCCGTCCGGCGACATGGAGGGCGTGGACCCGGCGGCGTTCCTGGAGGACGCCCTGGCACGCACGGCGAAGGCGTGGGCGGGGGTCGACCGGGACGTCGCCGAGGTGCCCGTGCCGGTGCCGCCGCACAAGATGTCCCCGTGGTCCGGCTCGGCGGCGTGCGGGCTGGACGCGGCAGTCCATGCCTGGGACATCGCCGTGGCGACGGGCCGCCCGTCGCCGCTCACACCCGAGTTGGCCCGCCCCCTCCTCAAGATCGCCAGAGAGATCGTCGAGCCGCTGCGCCCCCGCGGCGCGTACACCGCGGCCCTGACCACCGAGCAGGGCGACGACGACGTGGCGGTCCTCCTGCGTCACCTCGGCCGCGACCCCCACTGGGGCGCCTCATAGGGGGCCTGTCAGAAAGCCGGGATCCAGCGTGTCCGCCGGGCATGCCGGTGCTCACCGTATGGGACGCCGGCAACGTGGTCGTATTCAAGCGGTCCATGGCATCGGGATGCGCCGGTGTGCAGAATCCGCTCTTCTTCCGGGAGAACAGCGCGATGCTGTTCGGGGACGCCAAGGACCGTGTGGAGGCCGTCCTCCAGGCACTGTGACGCCAACTCGTGCGACCGGGGGCCCTGTTGATGCATTCCGGCGGACTTTCCGGCATGAGACCAGGTTCGTAAAGAGAGATCAGCGCCACTCGAGCAGGCCGTCTCGTCGGGAGGGCTCCGGACTAGTCTGCTGCCAATGAAAAGCCTTTCTAAGGCACGGCACATGGAAAAGGTGACGGGTGATGCCCCTGAAGCCCGGCGATGTGGAGTCCATAGGCGGCTACACGCTGACCGACCGGCTCGGCAGTGGCGGTATGGGCATCGTCTTCCTGGGGCACTCGGACTCGGGACGGCAGGTCGCGGTCAAGGTCGTGCACCCGCCGTACGCGCAGGACGAAGAGTTCCGGACGCGCTTCAGGCAGGAGATCGCGGCGGCACGCCAGGTGAGCGGGGCGTTCACGGCCCCGGTGGTGGACGCCGATGCGGACGCCGAGCAGCCGTGGATGGCGACGCTGTATGTGCCGGGCCGCACCCTGTCTGATGTCGTGACCCAGGACGGTCCGCTGAGCGGACGTGACCTGCGCACGCTCGCGCTGGGCCTTGTCGAGGCGCTGCGGGACATTCACCGGGTGGGTGTGGTGCACCGTGATCTGAAGCCGAGCAACATACTGATGGCCGAGGACGGGCCCCGCGTCATCGACTTCGGCATCTCGCATGCCGTGGACAACGAAGCCCTCACCGTGACGGGGCGGTTGATCGGCACCCCGCCTTTCATGTCACCGGAGCAGTTCGCCTCGCCCCGCGAAGTCACCGGCGCCTCGGACGTGTTCTCACTGGGGTCGGTGTTGGTATACGCGGCCAGCGGCAACCGTCCGTTCGACGGAAGCAGCCCCTACCTGACGGGCTATCAGGTGATGTACGAGGCTCCGTACCTGGACGGCGTCGCCGAACCGCTCCGCAGCATCGCCGAACGCTGCCTGGCCAAGGACCCGGCCGCCCGCCCTCAACTCGCCGACCTGCGGCGGATGGCCCTGACGCTGCCGGGGTCCACCGCGCCGGACGTCCAGGTCGCCCCGGCGGAAGCGACGGAGCCCGGCCACGAGGACTCCGACGCCCGCCCTGTCCGTCACGGACGTCGAGGACGGCGCATCCTCGCCGGCCTCGCCGCGGCCCTGGTCGTCACCGGGCTGGCCATCGCGGCGGTGAAAACGGCAGGGAAATCGGCCGGGGAAACGGCGGCCAAAACAGCGGAGAGGACCGGGACCGGGGCGGCCCAGAAGGACGGTTCTCAGTCGCCCACCGCGTCCGCCTCCACATCCCCTTCCGCGCCCGCATCCGCATCCGCATCCGCGGTGATGGCCCCGCCGGTGCACGCACGGTGGGACTACCAGATCGGCGGCGCGTACTCCCTGCCGACCGGGGTGCGGGTGGTCAGCCGCAGCCATGAAGACCCGGCCGCCCCGGGTGCGTACAACATCTGCAATTTCAACGCCCTCCAGGTGCAGAAGGGCGCTGAGGGCAACTGGGCCTCCGACCTGCTGCTGCGCGACGCCAACGGGGACGTCGTCTACGACAAGGACTGGAACGAGGCGGTTCTGGACATTCGTACGGCCGCCAAGCGGCAGCGCATCGCCGCGAAGGGCAACAGCTGGATCGACGCATGCGCGGCCAAGGGATACCAGGCTGTCGAGCCCGACAACTACGACTCCTTCACCCGCTTTCCGGACTACCTCACGGCCGATCAGGCCAAGGCGTTCATGAAACTGTTGTCGGCGCACGCCCACAAGAAGGGCCTGGCCATAGCCCAGAAGAACACCCTGGAGCTCGCGCCCGACCGGGCGGCCGTAGGCCTGGACTTCGCCGTGGTGGAGGAGTGCGGCAAGTGGGACGAGTGCGGCGAGTTCGCCAAAGCATTCGACAACAAGGTGCTCGTCGTCGAATACACGGCGAAGGGTCTGGCGAAGGCGTGCACCGACTGGGGCAGTGCGCTGAGCATCGTGCGACGCGACCAGGACGTCGTGTCCGAGGGTACGGACGGCTACCGCCGCGAGACCTGCTGACCCCGCACGGTGCGCTCGCCGGGGCTCACCGAACGAGCCGGGGCTCACCGAACGACAGGGGCAGTCCCCACTCGGTGGTCGATGCGGCTGGACGGGTGCAGTTCGGCGCCTGAGTCCGGTGACCTCCGACCGGAGCGACGCGCCGCCGGATTACATGGGCCTGCGTCTCGGCGCGGGGCGTGCCGGCGTCCTTCACGGCCCCGGATCCGACGAATGAAAGAGCGCAATGGCAGAGCGCGACCCTCGCAACCGGACTGGCCGCGGCCCGCTACTTCACGGGCTCGCCGCTGCCGTGCTCGCGGCCGTCATGCTGGTGGCCTCAGCGGGACCCGGACACGCAGCCGGACACGCAGCCGGACACGCAGCCGGACTCGGAGCCGGCGCGGCCGCTGCGGCGCCCGGCGCACAGTTCACGCCGTTGACGGCGGCAGTGATGACCGAACCGACGCCGTTCGTCGCCACGGACGGCAAGACGCACCTCTCGTACGAACTGCTCACCACAAGCTCCCTGCCCACCAGCACGCCGTTGCGGCTCGACCGTGTCGACGTGCAAGACGCCCGCACGCATCGGGTCATCGGCTCGCTGAGGGGGCGGGCGCTGGCCGAGGCCGCCAATCCGGTGGGCGACCCCCTGCCGGGTGCGGACGGGTACACCCCCGCGCCGCCGGCGCCGACGCCGACCGTCATCCAGGGCTCCCAGCAGTGGGTCATCTGGCTCGACCTGACCCTCGACCGCGGTCAGCCGGTGCCCAAGGTCCTCGAACACCATCTCTCGGGTGCCGTCCTGGCCCCCTCCGGCGCCGCCGCCTTCGAGGAGACGGTGCAGGCCACCCGGACCAGCGGCACCCCGCCGTTGAACCTTGCCCCGCCGGTCCGCCCCGGCACCTGGTACTCCAGCGAGTCGTGCTGCGGCAACACCCACCACCGGCGCGGCCTCGCCCCGATCAACGGCCGCCTCGATGTGCCGCAGCGCTTCGCGATCGACTGGTACCGGGTCGGCAGACGAGGGCAGACCTGGGAAGGCGACCCCACACGGCTGACCAGCTACCTGACCTACGGGCAGCCCGTCGTGGCCTCGGCCGGCGGCACGGTGGTGGATGTCCAGGACGGGATCCCGGACAACCGGCCGCCCGTCACGCCGCCCGTCCCGCCGATCGAGAACACGGTCGGCAACCACGTCACCGTGCAAGTCGCGCCGGGCCGCTATCTGCTCTACGCCCACCTGAAGCCCGGATCGCTCAGGGTCCGGGAGGGCGATCGCGTCGAATGCGGCGAGGTCCTCGGGCTGATCGGCAACAGCGGCAACTCGACCACGCCGCACCTGCACTTCCAGGTGACGACCACGGCCGAGTTCTTCCCGACCGACAGCCCGCCGTTCACCTTCCGGCAGTTCCGTGTCCTCGGACAGGTCGAACCCCGGCTCTGGGACGACAACCTGGGCCTGCAGCCCACCGGCGTCCTGCCGATCACGCCCTCGCCGTACGAGGGCCGTCACCGTGCGCGGTATCCGCTCGACCGCGAGGTGCTGGAGTTCTGACCGGGTTCCGGCGGGCCTGGGGCCGGGCGCCCAGGGACAAACCCCAGGTCGATGACCTGGGGTTTGTTTCGCCCTTACGTCCGCCTCGGCCCACCGCTTCGGCTGCTCGCGGTGAACTTCTCCGCGGCCGAGGTTCCCCGGCGAGGACGTGAGGTGCAAGCTGGAATGGAGGCCGCCTCGCGATCCTGGGAGCGGGCTCGGGAAACGCGGTCTCGCCACTCCGAGAGAGCCCTCAGGCTCGGCAGGAGGGAAGCGAGATGACAGAGCAGGTCACCACCGGTGGGAACGGCACGCGCTGGCACCTGACCGGTGATTGGTTCGACGTGTGCAAGTGCGCCATACCGTGCCCCTGCACGTTTGCGCAGCCACCGACCTACGGCGACTGCGAAGGCGTGCTGGTCTGGCACATCCGGGAGGGCAGCTTCGGCGACGTACGGCTCGACGATCTCAACGTCCTGATGCTCGGCTCGTTCGTCGGCGACGTCTGGGCCGGGACACACACCGAACCGTACGCCGCGATCTTCCTCGACGACCGTGCCGACGAGCAGCAGCGCGGTGCGCTCGGGACCATCTTCGGCGGTGAGGCGGGCGGCTGGCCGGCGCAGTTCGGGGCGATGTTCCACCCCGAGATGCGTGGCATGGAGATCGCCCCGATCCACGTCGAGATCGACGAGGACCTCGCCACCTGGCGGGCCGAGGTTCCCGGCCGGGTCACGGCCACCGCCGAAGCGCTCACCGGCCCGACGACGCCGGACGGCGCACGCGTCCAGGTCCACAACGCCCCGGGCGCCGAGGTCGGACCCGGCCAGGTCGCCACCTGGGGACGGGCCACGGCCGACCGCGCGGACGCGTTCGGCTTCTCCTGGGAACGCTCGGGGAAGTCGAGCAAATACTTCCCGTTCGAGTGGAGCAGTCCTGACTCCTGACTCCTGGCTCCTGGCTCCTGGCTCCTGACCGGATAGAGAGGAAGGCGCCCCTGACTGGAGAGGAGGCTGACCGCCGGGTGAGTCACATGTCGCCCATCGTCGGCATCGAACCCTGCAACCCCGGCAGCAGCCAGTCCTGGAACGGCGCAAGCACGGCGAGCACGAGAAACGCGATGCCCATGACCCGGCCCAGCACCGGGCCACGGGACCACAGCTTCTCCACGAAGATCACCACGGCCAGTGCGGCCATCGCCGCCACGTTCATCACACCGAGCGGGATCAGGACGACCATCAGTCCCGCGCAGCAGCCGACGCAGTAGGCGCCGTGGTGGACACCCACCCGGAGGTCGCGGGCCGGCTGCCGGAACCCGGCGTAGCGCACCAGGTGACTCATGGGATCGCGGCAGTGCCGCAGGCAGACGTACTTGAGGGGGCCGAGCTGATAGAGGCCCGCGAGCAGGTACGCCACCGCGCCGATCCACCGTCCGGCGGTCGAATGATCGTCCAACAGGCCGCCGGTGAGGGCCAGGGCCGCGTAGACGAGCAAGCCGAAGACCGTCCACACCAGCAGATACCCGCCGACGAACTCTATGGTGCGCACGGTCCGCGTCCAGCCGGAGGACTGCCGGCCGATCCCCCGCACCCATGTGATGGCCACCGGCGCCATCGACGGCAGCATCATGGCCGCCATCATCGTCACCCACAGCAGCAGGAACAGCGGCAGCGCCAGCCCCATCGTGCCGGGCTCGACCCCCATGTCCCGGGCCTGCCCTATCGTCAGCGCCCAGGCGGGCACCGCGATCAGGACGACCAGGAACCAGGCCGCCGCGAGATCCCGAGCGGGCAGCAGGCCGCCACCCGCTCCGATCGGCGCGGGCGACCGGGCGGCGGATACGACGGCGGAAATCCGGCTCTGACGCATCGGCGTGTACTCCTGCGGATGCTTCCAGCACACCACGCATCCCTGGGCGGCGCGACCTCCCCAGCGCCGCACCAGAGCACACACCCCCAGTCAGAAGCGATCCGCTCCAGAGAGAAATACCAGGTCAGCGGCCTGCGGTTGGTGTTTCATCCCTCGGGCGGCGACGGGCTCGGTGCTCAGACCTGCTCGGTGGGGCGTACGAGCAGTTCGGCGACGGCCACGTGGCGGGGGCGGGTGACGATGTAGCCGACGGTGTCGGCGATGTCCTGGCTCTGCAGGCGCTCAACGTCGCGGAAGGTGGTGTCGAGGTACTGCTGGACCTCGGCCGTATTGTGGGTGCGCAGCTCGGTGGCGACAGCACCCGGCTCGACGGCGGACACGCGCACGTGCTGTCGTGCCAGTTCCTGGCGCAGCGCCTCGCTGAACGCATTGACGCCGAACTTGCTGGCGCTGTACACGGCCGTCATGGGGTAGGCGTATCGGCCGCTGAGCGAGCTGATGTTGACGATGTCGGCGACCTGACGCGGCGCCTCGGCGGCAGCCTTGACCAGATGCGGGACGGCCGCGTGGGCGGTGTACATCAGGCCCATGAGGTTGATGTCGATCATGCGCTGCCAGTCGTTCAGGTCCGCGCCGGGGACAGGCCCGAGCAGCATGAGGCCGGCGTTGTTGACCAGGATGTCCAGGCGGCCGAGGCCCTCGACGGTCCGCTCGACCGCCTCCGCGGCGGCCGGGGCGGTGGTGATGTCGGCGGGGACGACCAGGGGCGTTCCGCCGGCGTCCGTGATCTCCGCGGCGAGGCCGGTGAGCCGGTCCTCGCGTCGGCCGACCAGGGCCACGGACGCGCCCTCGCGGGCGAGTTCCAGGGCGGTGGCGTGGCCGATACCGCTGGAGGCCCCGGTGACCAGGGCGACGGTTCCTTCGAGACGACGAGTCATGATTCAAGCCTTTCAGTGATCAGATGGAATAACGGGATAAAACGCCACAGGAAGAGATGTCTCTGCCTGCGAGGGCCGTACGGGGGTGAAGGCGCCCGGTACCGGACCACCGGCAGAATGGGAGAAGTGAGCACCAGTGGACAGAAGACGACCAACGCCATGCGTCAGGAGACCAAGATCGAGGGAGACCTGCCACCTCGTGAACGCCTGGTCCGGGCGGCGTCACGGCTGTTCTATTACGAGGGCGTACGCGCGATCGGCGTGGAGCGGCTGATCGCCGAGGCCGGGGTGACGAAGGCGACCTTCTACCGTCACTTCGCCTCCAAGGACGACCTGGTCGTGGCCTATCTGCTGACCAAGGACGCCTACTACAAGGACGTGGCCGAACCGCTGGCCGCCGCGCACCCGCCCGCGGAAGCGATCGACCTGATCTTCGAGGCGATCGCCGAGCACGCCCGTGAGCGCGGCTTCCGCGGATCGCCGTTCCTGAACGCGGCCGCCGAGTACCCGGACGCCGACCATCCGGTCCGCGGCCTGGTCACGGCTCACCGGGACTGGATCCGCGACCTCTTCAAGGACCTGCTCACCCGGCTCGACCACGCCGACGCGGAGTCGGCCGCCGGTGCGCTGCTGATGCTGTACGACGGCGCGATGGCCGCCGGCTACCTGGACGACTCGACTGCCGCCCACAAGACCCTGCTGGACGCGGTCCGGCTGATCCGGTCGGGAGGCTGATCCGGTCGGGAGCCAGGAGAGGAGCGAATTGGCTTCATGGAAATTTTCATCCCTGTTCGATGTGCATGTGCACCAAGGATCCGGTGCGAGGTAGGAAGACCGGTCGTTCTACTTTTTGAGAGTAGCCCCTCCTCCGCCCTCGCGCCAGTCGCCGATCCCTGGGTCAGCGTGTTGTCGGCCTCAGGCCACGCCGAGAAAGCGCAGAACGGCTAGCACCCGGCGGTGGTCCGCGTCGGCCTTCGGCAGGTCCAGCTTGGCGAGGATGCTGTTGATGTGTTTGGCCACAGCGCTCTCGCTGACCACGAGCTGCGCGGCGATTCCGGCGTTGGACCGCCCGCCCGCCATCAGCTCCAGGACCTCGCGTTCGCGCGGGGTGAGCCGGTCCAGCGGGTCGCTGTGGCGACGTACCAGTAGCTGGGAGACCACCTGTGGGTCCAGCGCGGTGCCGCCTTCGGCCACCCGCCGCAGTGTGTCGGCGAACTCCTCGACGTCCGCGACGCGTTGCTTCAGCAGATAGCCGATCCCCGACGTGTGGGCGGACAGCAGATCGGCCGCGTACCGCTCCTCCACGTACTGGGAGAGCAGCAGTACGGCCGTCCCGGGCCACTGCTGTCTGATCACCAGCGCGGCACGCACCCCCTCGTCCGTGAAGCCGGGAGGCATCCGGACGTCCACCACCGCGATGTCCGGCCGGTGCTCCTCCACCGCCGCCAACAGCGCCTCGGCGTCGCCGACTTCGGCGACCACCTCGAACCCGGCCATCTCCAGGACCTTGACCACGCCGATCCGGAGCAGGACGGAATCCTCGGCGATCACGGCACGCACGGCAACTCCACGGTCATGACGGTCGGTCCCCCGACGGGACTGTCGACCGACAGCCTGCCATCGACCGACGCGACCCTCTTGGCCAGCCCGGCCAGCCCGGTACCGGCGGCGGGTTCGGCGCCGCCCACGCCGTCGTCGCGAACGACGAGCACCAGGGTCGGGCCGACGCACTCCACCGTGACCTCGGCCCGGGACGCCTCCGCGTGCTTCACCACGTTCGCCAGCGCTTCGGAGACGACGAAGTAGGCGACGGCCTCGACCGCGGGCGACGGCCTCGACGTCAGGTTCACCGTCACCCCCACCGGAAGGGGCGCCCGGGCCGCGATACCCGAGATCGCGGCGTCGAGGCCGCGATCCTCCAGAACGGCAGGGTGCAGCCCGCGCACCAGACCGTTCAGCTCCTCTATCGCCTCCTTCGCCTCCCGGTGCGCCTCGTCGATCACCCGGCGGGCGTCCTCGGGCAGGTCACCGAGGGTCGCCCTGGCCAGCCCGAGGTTGACCGCCAAGGAGACCAGCCGCTGCTGGGCGCCGTCGTGCAGATCGCGTTCGATACGCCGCCGTTCGGCGTCGACCGCGTCCACCAGGCCCGCCCGGCTCTCGGCCAGGTCCGCCACCCGGCGCGCCAACTGCTCCTCGCGGCTGGGCCCGAGCCGGACCGTGGCGGTGCGGGTGTCGAGCCGGGCGAGGGCTCCGGACAGCCAGGATGCCGCGCAGAGCAGGGCGACTCCGGCGACGGTGACGTAGGCCGCCAAGGGGGTGTAGCCGGCTTGGCCGAGCCGCCTCTCCGGCGGAACGAGCCAGATCCAGACATAGATCGAGGCGGCCACGGCGGACGCGGCCCACAGCAGAAGGACGACGACCGCCGCGAGGGCCAGGAGCGGCCCGAACAGCAGGTGGTAGCCGAGCTGCCGCCGGCCCGCCGGGGAACGCAGCCACTCGGGCAGCGGGGGACGCGGACCCCCGTAGGGCGAGGGGATGTCCACACCGAGACGGGCGCGGAAGCGGCCGCGCTGCGCCTCGGTCAGCAACGGCCCGGCCGACACGACGGCGGCGAGCGGGACGAGAACCGCGAGGAGGATCGCCGCCAGCCTCTCCGGGACGAAGAGGATCCATGGCAGCGCCATGACGACCAGGACGGCGAGCTGGATCAGGGCCCCGGTGGCGATGAACGCGGCCGGGCGTCCGACGCCCTGGAACGGCCACCGGATCACGCTCCGCAGGCGGGCGGTTATGTGCATGAGGGAACCGTATGTGCCGAGGTCAGGAGCGGTCCATGACGTAAGCGTCCGTCTTGGGGGTGTAGTTGGTGCCACCCCGGAACGGACCTCTGCGTTACTGACTGTGATCGCCGCGCGGTCGAGGCTGGAGGCCATGAAGGAGAACCGCCAACGCGAGGAGTCCGAGCGGATGAGCACGCTGATCACCCGTCAAGCACATGGTTTCAAGGGCCGGTCGACCCTGCGGGGGCGAGCACGGCGGGTGCGCCGCTGGTACCGGATGGAATACGTCCCGGTCGCCTGCGGGCTGGCCCTGCTGCCCTGGCTGGCCGTGTTGGCCGAAAGCCTGCCCGCAGAGGCCGTCGCCTCGAACTGGCGCACCGTCTGGATCGGTCTGGACGCCGCGGAGGCGGTGGCCCTGATCGCCACGGGGCTGCTGGCCGCACGAGGCCACCGCCTGCACCCACTGACGGCCACCGCCGCCGCCACGCTGCTGGTGATCGACGCCTGGTTCGACACGATGACGGCGGCCCCGGGCGCGGATCAGGTCTCGGCGGCGGCGATGGCACTCGGCGCGGAGCTGCCGCTGGCGGTGGTGTGCGTCGTACTGGCGGCACGGGGGCACGCGGGCGCAGCGCTTCCGTCTCCGAGCCCAGCATGTCGTGCGTGCCCTTGGAGTACGAGGAGAACGGGCCTCGCGGACGGAACGGCGGGCCGTTCAACGCCGTGATCCGGCGGAGTCCCGGGCGGAGGCGCCGGTGCGGTCGATGACGGCCACCGGGCCGACGGCAGACACGAAGCGGCGTCTGCCGTCGGCCCGTTGGCTCGGTGTCACTTCAGGTGTCGGCCGTAGAACCGGTCCACGTCCTCCGCCTCGAACCACGGGGTGCCGGTGTGACCGCCCATGTTGGCGTGCAGTGTCTTCTCCTTGCTGCCGAAGGCGTCGAACAGGTCCAGGGCCCGTTGGCGGGGGTTCCCCTCGTCGTCCCACTGGAGCAGGACCAGCAGCGGAATGGTGATCTGCCGGGCCTCCTCGCGCTGGGCGTGGGGGACGTAACCCCCGGCGAAGAAACCGGCGGCCGCGATGCGCGGCTCGACCGCGGCGAGGCGGATGCCGACGGCCATCCACCCCGAGTACCCGACCGGGCCGCCGATCCCGGGCAGCGCGAGGAGGGCGTCCAGGGTTGTCTGCCAGTCCGGGACCGCCTTCTGGACCAGCGGGCCGATGAAGGACTCGAAGATCTCGTCGACCGGCTCGCCGGCCCGCATCGCCCGCCGGAGGTCGGCGCGGGCCTGCTCCTCGGCGGCGGAACGGGGCCGGTCACCGCACCCGGCGGCGTCGATGGTGGCCACCGCGTAGCCACGCGCCGCGGTGTACCGGGCCCGGGCCACGAGCCGGGGTTGCGCCTTGGACAGGCCGTTGTTGTGGGCCATCAGGATCAGCGGGGCCGGTGCGGCGGATGCGGCGGACTCGGGCGTCCACAGGGTGCCGGGGATCTCGCCGAGGGTGAATTCGCGTTCGAGGACGCCGTCTTCGAGGCGCTGCTCGGAAGTGAATCGCATGGTCGTGCCTTTCGGGAGTGCGCTTGAACGGCGCTCCCGGACGACCTATCGCCCGACCGCGACCCCGGAGGGGAGCACCCATGTCGATACTGCGTTCACGGGTACCACCTCCTCGTTCTCCGGCACGGCCGCCAGAAAGGTAGCAACGGTCGCCGTGGCCCGCCAACGGGTTTTCGCGAAGGCGGTCGCGCTCGGCCGGTCTCGCTCAGCCGGTCGCGCTCAGCCGCTCACCGCTTCGGCGAACTGGTTCGTGTCGAACAACTCGTTGATGTGCCCGCCCAGTTCGGACCAGTGGCGTCCGGAGAGTTCGGCGGCGGCTCGGGCGTCGCCGCCGGCGCAGACGGCGATGAGCTGGTCGTGGTGTTCGATGGTGTTGCGGCCGCCGAGCAGGGTGGAGAACTTGCGGTAGAGGATGCGGTGGATCTGCGGGTGGAGCTGCTCGACGATCCGGCTGAGCACGGGGTTGTCCGCGGCCATGATGGGTACGGCGTGGAAGCGGTCGTCGGCGGCGAGTGCGGCGGTGGTGTCGTTGGCGGCGACGGCCCGTTCGAAGTCCCGGTTGGCCTCGCGCATGCGCTGCAGGTCCTGCTCGGTCATGACCGGAACCGCTGTCTCTACGGCGAGTTGGTCGAGGGAGCGCAGGACGGCGAGGGTCTTCGCGACGTCGCGGCGGTTGAGTGTGGTGATACGGGTGTAGACGCCGGGCTTCGCTTCGACCAGGCCGATGTCGGCGAGCCGGGCGAGCGCCTCGCGCACCGGGGTGCGGCTGAGACCGAGGCGCTCGGCGAGCTCACCGTCCCTGACCTTCTCACCAGGGACGAGTTCGCCGCGCACGATGGAGTCGCGCAGGCGGTCGAAGACCTCGTCACTGAGGAGGCGGCGGGAGACAGGGCGGTCGAGTGACATA
Organism: Streptomyces sp.; assembly: GCA_013362785.1. Taxonomy (GTDB): domain Bacteria; phylum Actinomycetota; class Actinomycetes; order Streptomycetales; family Streptomycetaceae; genus Streptomyces. Next base: position 17,694 of record JABFVM010000325.1, read on the forward strand.
TTGCGTACAGTACATCGCCATCGCCACCTACCAGGGTCGGCCGGTCGTGACCCTGCGGACCAGGGCCTGCGCCAGGACGAGCGCCGGATCGACCAGGGGGACGTCCACGGCATCGGCGGGCAGGCCGAGTGGAATTTCGGTGCAGCCGGCGATGACCGCCTGCGCGCCTTGTCCGGTCAGGCGTCGTGCGGCGTCGGCCAGGCGCGCGGTCGTCGCGTCGTCGTGATGGCCTGCCTTCATCGCGTGGATGGCGTTCATGACCTCGTGGTCCTGGCTGGTGGCGTCGGGGAGTACGAGGCGGATGCCGAAGCGGTCCAGCCACTCCTGGTACAGGCCGGCCCGCACGGTGCCGGTCGTGGCGAGGAGTCCGGCGGTGTGGATACGGGGTCTGAGCGTGCCGAGATGCCGGGCGACCTCGCCGATCATATGGACGATGGGCAGGCCGACGTGTTCGGCGATGCGCGGGACGAAGGCGTGGGCCGTGTTGCAGGGGATGGCGATGACGGTGGCGCCGGCCTCGCGCAGGACGCGGCTGCCGTCGAGAAGCCACGGGGTGGGGTCGGGGCCGTCGCCCAGCAGGGCCTCGGTGCGGTCGGGGATGGTCGGGTCGGACCAGATGACCGTCCGGAGGTGGTCCTGGTCGCTGGAGCCGGGCGTCGCCGAGACGAGCTTGGCGTAGAAGTCGGCCGTGGCGGCCGGGCCCATGCCGCCGAGGATGCCGATGATCTCGGTGATGGGGGCTGGGGTGGTCACTGTGCGGGTTCCTTGTGGAGGGGCCTGGCCTCGGACTCGGCCGGGACGCGGGGGGTGTCGCGGCTGCCGCGTTTGGCCTCGCGCCGCTTCTCCGAGTTGTCGACGACGGCGGCGGCGAGCGAGTTGCCGATGACGTTCACGCCGGTGCGGGCCATGTCCACGATGAAGTCGACGCCGAGGAGCAGGGCGATGCCTTCGGCGGGCAGGCCGATGGAGTTCCCCGCGGCGATGAGGACGACGATCGAGGCGGAGGCGACGCCGGCCATGCCCTTGGAGAGGATCACCAGCACGCCGACCATGAGCAGCAGGGCGGGCAGGGAGGTGTCCGCGCCGTAGGCATTGGCGAGGAAGACCAGTGCGGCCGCCTGGTAGAGGACGGAGCCGTCGGTGTTGAAGGAGTAGCCGAGGGGGACGACGAAGGAGGTCGTCGAGCGGCTGAGGCCGAAGTCCTCCAACTTGCCCATGAGGGGCGCCAGTACGGACTCGGAGCTGCGGGTGACGAAGGCGATTCCGGCCAGCCCGGCGATCGACTTGAGCAGCGCGACGTAGCGGATGCGGTAGATCGCGGCGATGAGCGGGAAGAGCACGCCGATGACGATGGCGAGGCCCGCGTAGACCACGGCGATGAAGCCCAGCAGGCTGCGCAGATTGCCGAAGCCGTAGTACGCGACGTCGTAGGAGATGAAGCCGAGCACGCCGAGCGGCGCGACCCGGATGACGTAGCCGACGACCTTGAACATCACCGCGGCGACGGACTCCAGGACCGAGGCGAAGGGTTCGGACTTCTCGCCGATCGCGGCCATCGCCACGCCCACGAGGAGGGCGAAGACGATCGCGCCGAGCAGGTTGCCCTCGCCGAACGCGGCGAAGATGTTCTTCGGTACGGCGTGCAGGACCAGTTCGTGGAAGTCGATGCCCTGGCTCAGACCGTCCAGGTCCTTGGCGTCGGCCCCGTGGACGGGGGCGCCCCTGCCGATGTCCGTGAGCTTGGCCAGCCCCACCGCGATGAGCAGGACGACGGTGGTGACGATCTCGAAGTAGAGGATGGCCTTGCCGGCGATCCGGCCGACCTTCTTGACCGACTCCATGCGGGCGATGCCCAGCACGATGAGCGGGAAGACCAGGGGGAGTACGACGACCTGCACCAGGTTCAGGAACACGTCGCCGAGGATCTTCATCTGCTCGCCCGCCGACGGGGCGAGGGATCCGACGAGGGCGCCGAGGCCGACGGCGATGACCGACTGGACGCCGATCGGCATACGGAGACAGCGCCGCCAGAACCCTGAGGGGCGGGTCGGTGGGGTGTCCGCGCTGGTGGCGAGGGGGTCACTGGTCATGAGGCAGCTCCTGTCATGCAATATATTGCGTTCTGCATGTTGGTGGGCAACACTGAGGCCGGACGCGGTGGCCTGTCAAGGGGCCCGCACCGGCAGCCCGAAGACGTACGTCCGGCGGCAGTGAACGAGGAGCAGCAGATGTCCCAGGCCACACGCATCGAGCACGACCTGGTCGGAGACAAGGAGGTCCCCGCCGACGCCTACTACGGCGTCCACACCGTGCGGGCCGTGGAGAACTTCGCGATCACCGGGTCGACCATCGCGCGGTTCCCGGACCTGATCGCCGCACTGGCCGCGGTCAAGCAGGCCGCCACGACCGCCAACCGTGACCTCGGTCTGCTGCCCGCGGACATCGCGGAAGCGATCATCAGCGCCTGCCAGGAGATCCGGGCCGGCCGGTTCGCGGAACAGTTCGTCGTCGACCCCGTCCAGGGCGGGGCCGGCACCTCCACGAACATGAACGCCAACGAGGTCATCGCCAACCGGGCCCTGGAGATCCTCGGCCACCCCCGCGGCCGCTACGACGTGGTCCACCCCCTCGACCACGTCAACCTCGGCCAGAGCACCAACGACGTCTACCCCACCGCCGTACGCCTGGCCCTGGTCACCTCACTGCGCCGGCTCGGCGACTCGCTGGGGGCGCTGGCCACGGCGTTCGGCGACAAGGCGGCGGAGTTCGGCGGCGTACTGAAGATGGGCCGCACCCAGCTGCAGGACGCCGTCCCCATGACGCTGGGCCAGGAATTCACCACCTACGCCGTCATGATCGAGGAGGACCGCCAACGCCTCACCGAGGCCGCCGCCCTGCTGCTGGAGTCCAACCTCGGCGGCACCGCGATCGGCACGGGCATCAACGGCCACCCCCGCTACGCCGGACTCGCCTGCGCGTATCTCGCCGAGATCAGCGGCGAACCCGTCCGTCCCGCGGGCGACTTCATCGAGGCCACCCAGGACTGCGGCGCCTTCGTCCAGCTCTCCGGAGTCCTCAAGCGCGTCGCCGTGAAGCTGTCCAAGACCTGCAACGACCTGCGCCTGACCTCGTCCGGCCCCACCACCGGACTCGGTGAGATCAACCTGCCGCCGGTGCAGGCCGGTTCGTCGATCATGCCCGGCAAGGTCAACCCGGTCATCCCCGAAGTCGTCAACCAGGTCGCCTTCGAGGTCATCGGCAACGACCTGACCGTCACCATGGCCGCCGAAGCGGGACAGCTCCAGCTCAACGCCTTCGAACCCGTCATCGCCTACAGCCTGCTGCGCTCCCTGACCCACCTGCGCGCCGCCTGCGACACCCTCGCCACCCACTGCGTCCCCGGCATCACCGCCAACCGCGAGCACCTCCACGACAGCGTCCACCGCTCCATCGGCCTGGTCACCGCGCTCGCCCCGCACATCGGTTACGCCGCCGGCACCACCCTCGCCCGCCAGGCCCTGGCCACCGGCCGCACCGTCAGAGACCTCGCCACCGAGTCCGGCCTGCTCACCCCCGACCAACTGGACACACTCCTGCGCCCCGAGAACCTCACCGGCCACTCCACCCGCCCCTCGACGGCACCCGCCGGGTGACGCACGCCGGGTAGGGCCGGTGCCGTACGAACGCACATGCCAGCCCAGCAGATCACAGTTGCGGCTCATGCAAAGAGACAGCTGACTTTTCCCTCGCATCTGCGGCAGTATCAAAATCGGCCAACGTGGTCGTAGAGGGTCCGTCGGGACCACAGGTGATGGGGTCCGTCAGGGCCAGAGGGAGTAGAACCGTGATGACCCGTACCGTGCGCCGGACCCGCCGCCCACTGCAGGTGGCCGCCCTGGGAGCCGTCGCCATGCTGGCCCTGGGTGCCTGCTCCTCGTCGGACGACTCCTCGTCGACGAAGTCGGACGCCTCCTCGTCCGCGTCGTCCGCCTCCGGCTCCGACTCGGGCAAGGTGTCCGGCCAGGTCACCGTCTTCGCCGCCGCCTCGCTCAAGGAGAGTTTCGAGAAGCTGGGCAAGCAGTTCGAGCAGGAGCACCCCGGCACGAAGGTGACCTTCAGTTTCGGCGGCAGCGACTCCCTCGCCGCGAGCATCACGGGCGGCGCCCCGGCGGACGTGTTCGCCTCGGCGAGCCCCAAGACGATGAAGATCGTCACGGACGCCGGGGACGCCTCCGGCACCCCCGCCACCTTCGTCCGCAACCAGCTGGAGATCGCCACCCTGCCGGGCAACCCGGACAAGGTCGCCTCCCTGAAGGACCTCACCAGGTCCGGCCTGAAGGTCGTGCTCTGCGACAAGGAGGTGCCGTGCGGCGCCGCCGCCCAGAAGGCCCTCGACGCGAGCAGGCTCAAGCTGACGCCGGTGTCGTACGAGCAGGACGTCAAGGCCGCCCTGACCAAGGTCGAGCTGAAGGAGGCGGACGCCGCCGTCGTCTACAAGACCGATGTGCACGCGGCGGGTGAGAAGGTGGAGGGCGTGGAGTTCCCCGAGTCCGCCGACGCCATAAACGACTACCCGATCACCCTGCTCAAGGACACGCAGAACGCCGACGCGGCCAAAGCGTTCATCGCGCTCGTGCAGTCCGCCGAGGGCCAGAAGGTCCTGACCGAGGCCGGGTTCCTCAAGCCGTGACCTCCTCGTCCCTGGGCAAGGCCGACGCCGCGACCGACACCCTCCGGGGTGGGCCGCGGCGCCGGCGCGTCCGGACCGGCGGCGGCCACGGGGTGCCGCTGCCCCTGCTCCTCCCGGCACTCGGCGGCCTGGCGTTCCTCGTCGTACCGCTGATCGCCCTTCTCGTACGCACCCCGTGGCACAGCCTGCCCGAGCAGCTGACCAGCGCCGAGGTGTGGCAGGCGCTCCAGCTGTCCCTGGTCTGCGCGACGGCGGCGACCGCGGTGAGCCTGGTCCTCGGCGTGCCGCTGGCCTGGCTGCTGGCCCGGGTCGAGTTCCCCGGCCGCGGCTTCGTACGAGCCCTCGTCACCCTGCCCCTCGTCCTGCCCCCTGTGGTGGGCGGTGTGGCGCTGCTCATGGCGCTCGGCCGCAACGGGGTCGTCGGCAAGTGGCTGGACGCGTGGTTCGGCATCACCCTGCCCTTCACCACAGCCGGGGTGATCGTGGCCGAGGCGTTCGTCGCCATGCCGTTCCTCGTGATCAGCGTGGAGGGCACGCTGCGGGCCGCCGACCCGCGCTACGAGGAGGCCGCCACGACACTGGGCGCCTCCCGCTTCACCGCGTTCCGCCGGGTCACGCTGCCCCTCATCGCGCCGGGCATCGCGGCCGGTGCCGTCCTCGCCTGGGCCCGGGCGCTCGGCGAGTTCGGCGCGACGATCACCTTCGCGGGCAACTTCCCGGGCCGCACCCAGACCATGCCGCTCGCCGTCTACCTCGCCCTGCAGAGCGACCCGGAGGCGGCCATCGCCCTCAGCCTCGTCCTGCTGGCCGTGTCGATCGCGGTCCTGGCGGGACTGCGTGACCGCTGGATGACCGCCTCATGACCGACATCGGGAAGGAGGCGGCCGAGGGGGGCGT
>JABFVM010000368.1 GCA_013362785.1 Streptomyces sp.
GCCGGAGGTCCTGGAGTTCATCGCCTCCCGCATCTCGCGCAACATCCGCGAGCTGGAGGGCGCGCTGATCCGGGTGACGGCGTTCGCGTCGCTCAACCGGCAGCCGGTGGACCTCGGCCTGACGGAGATCGTCCTCAAGGACCTGATCCCCGGCGGCGACGACGCGACGCCGGAGATCACCTCGACGGCCATCATGAGCGCCACCGCCGACTACTTCGGTCTCACCGTCGAGGACCTGTGCGGCAGCTCCCGCGGCCGCCAGCTGGTCACGGCCCGCCAGATCGCCATGTACCTCTGCCGTGAGCTGACGGACCTCTCGCTGCCGAAGATCGGCGCGCTGTTCGGCGGCCGCGACCACACCACGGTGATGCACGCCGACCGCAAGATCCGCAATCTGATGGCCGAGCGACGCTCCATCTACAACCAGGTCACCGAGCTGACGAACCGCATCAAGAACGGCTGACCGAGCCGGCCTGCGGACGGTCTGCAGGCCGTCCGCAGACGGCCGGACGAGGCTGCGCACGACGCCGAGGGCGCCCCCGGAGGAGATTCCGGGGGCGCCCTTCGTCATGCCACAGCCGTCGGCTGTTCGAATAGCTGCCGCGTTACGGCCACTCTCCACAGATTCGGTGAGTTTTTCCCGTCCACACCCTGGGGACTGGAAAGTTGTCCAGACTGTGTCCACAAGGACGCCTGTTGAAAGACCATCAGACCAGGTCACCAGGGTGTGGATTCGTGGACGAACGATCTCCACAGGCTGTGGACAGAGCGGAGATCCACAGGCTGTGCATCAAGTTGTCCACGGGCAACCCACAGGCTGAGGTCAGTTGTCCCCAGTGATCACCGGCTTCTCCACATCGCTGTCCACTGTTCGGCAACCCGACGCGCCTCCTCACCGAGTCGAGTGAAAGCCGTCACATGAAGTTGCCAGGTTGGGCTGTGGGAAAGGTGGGTAAAGCTGGGGACGGCGCTGGGGAGAAGTCGCCTCAGGCTGTGCATGGGGTGTGCAGAACTTTCCGTTCTCCACAGAGACACCCAGTTGTCCACTGCCGTCACCCACAGGCCCGGTGGACAAAATATCGGCTCTGAGCTGGGAAAACGTGGTTATCCACGGTATCCACAGGCCCTACTACTACTCCCAACTAGAGAGAGCTGGGAATCCGTTTCGAAGAGGGTCCTGTGCACAACTCGCTGTCCGGCTCCCGGCTGCCCCTCGTCACGACTTGACCCCGAGAGGCACCTACTGTCAGTGGGGTGCGTCAGACTGTTCCCGGTGTCCTTCCCCTCACTGGGGCCGACGACACCGAGACAGACGACGAAGCCAGGCAGGCCGAGAAGCGCCGGCAACAGCAGGAGGCGGCAACAGTGAAGATCCGGGTGGAACGCGACGTACTCGCGGAGGCCGTGGCCTGGGCGGCGCGCAGCCTCCCGGCCCGTCCGCCGGCGCCGGTCCTCGCCGGCCTCCTGCTGAAGGCCGAGGAGGGTGCGCTGAGCCTCTCCAGCTTCGACTACGAGGTCTCCGCGCGCGTGTCGGTCGAAGCCGAGGTCGAGGAGGAGGGCACGGTCCTCGTCTCCGGCCGACTGCTCGCCGACATCTGCCGCGCTCTCCCCAACCGCCCGGTGGAGATTTCCACAGACGGTGTACGGGCGACCGTGGTCTGCGGCTCCTCGCGGTTCACACTCCACACACTGCCTGTGGAGGAGTACCCGGCCCTGCCGCAGATGCCGAACGCCACGGGCACCGTCCCCGGCGAGGTCTTCGCCTCCGCGGCCGCCCAGGTGGCCATCGCCGCAGGCCGTGACGACACGCTGCCCGTCCTGACCGGTGTGCGCATCGAGATCGAGGGCGACACGGTGACGCTGGCGTCCACCGACCGCTACCGCTTCGCGGTCCGGGAGTTCCTGTGGAAGCCGGAGAACCCGGAGGCCTCCGCAGTCGCCCTGGTGCCCGCCAAGACGCTCCTGGACACCGCCAAGGCGCTGACCAGCGGTGACAGTGTGATCCTGGCGCTGTCCGGCTCGGGCTCGGGTGAGGGCCTGATCGGTTTCGAGGGCGCGGGCCGCCGTACGACGACCCGTCTGCTGGAGGGCGACCTCCCGAAGTACCGCACGCTGTTCCCGACCGAGTTCAACTCCGTCGCCGTGATCGAGACCGCCCCCTTCGTGGAGGCCGTCAAGCGTGTGGCCCTGGTCGCCGAGCGCAACACCCCGGTGCGGCTGAGCTTCGAGCAGGGCGTGCTGATCCTGGAGGCCGGTTCCAGCGATGACGCACAGGCTGTGGAAAGGGTCGACGCGCAGCTGGAGGGCGACGACATCTCGATCGCCTTCAACCCGACGTTCCTGCTGGACGGCCTGAGCGCCATCGACTCCCCGGTGGCCCAGCTGTCGTTCACGACGTCCACGAAGCCGGCGCTGCTGAGCGGCAAGCCCGCGCTGGACGCCGAGGCGGACGAGGCCTACAAGTACCTGATCATGCCGGTGCGGCTGAGCGGCTGAGCGGTCGCGGTTCGACCGGGAGTTGTCCACAGGTTGTGGCCGCAGCGGCCCCGGCCTGTGGGGAAATCCGCAGGTGAGGGTGTACGTCTGAGCGCGTATGCCCACGGATGTGCGCGTGCGTCCGGGTTTAGGCTCGGACCGGGGTACGTGGGTGCCCCCAGGGGTGCGACGGCGCCCCGCATGCCACACAGCGACCTAAGGAAAACAACTGATGGAGCTCGGTCTCGTCGGCCTCGGCAAGATGGGCGGCAACATGCGCGAGCGGATCCGCCGCGCGGGCCACACCGTCGTCGGATACGACCGCAACGCGGACCTCGCCGATGTCCACAGCCTGGAAGAGCTTGTGGGCAAGCTTCCGGGCCCGCGCGTGGTCTGGGTGATGGTCCCGGCAGGTGCGCCGACCCAGTCGACCATCGATGAGCTCGCCGAGCTGCTGGAGCCCGGTGACGTCGTCGTGGACGGCGGCAACTCGCGCTGGACGGACGACGAGCGGCATGCCGAGGAGCTGGCGGCCAAGGGCATCGGCTTCGTCGACTGCGGTGTCTCCGGCGGCGTCTGGGGCCTGGAGAACGGCTATGCGCTGATGTACGGCGGTGACGCGGAGAACGTCGCCAAGGTGCAGCCCTTCTTCGACGCCCTGAAGCCGAAGGGCGACTTCGGTGCGGTGCACGCCGGCAAGGTCGGCGCGGGGCACTTCGCCAAGATGGTCCACAACGGCATCGAGTACGCGATGATGCAGGCCTACGCCGAGGGCTGGGAGCTGCTGGAGAAGGTCGACTCCGTGACCGACGTCCGGGAGGTCTTCCGCTCCTGGCAGGAGGGCACGGTCATCCGTTCCTGGCTGCTGGACCTGACGGTGAACGCCCTCGACGAGGACGAGCACCTGGACAGGCTGAAGGGTTTTGCACAGGACTCCGGTGAGGGACGCTGGACTGTGGAAGCCGCCATCGACCACGCGGTGCCGCTGCCGGCGATCACCGCGTCGCTGTTCGCGCGGTTCTCCTCCCGTCAGGAGGACTCGCCGCAGATGAAGATGATCGCGGCGCTGCGGAACCAGTTCGGCGGCCACGCGGTCGAGAAGAGGTAGTCCGAGAAAGGCCCGGGAGCGCGAAGAGCCCGGCAGGAAGTAATCCACACCCTGGGGATGCCGACCTGGCACCCTCGGGGGTGGCCCGGTTGTCCACAGGCCGTGGATGAGCCGGGGCAGCCCGAAGCACCACGTTGGGGGAGGTCGGCGAACGACCATGCACGTCACGCATCTGTCGCTGGCCGACTTCCGCTCGTACCCCCGGGTCGAGGTTCCGCTCGATCCGGGCGTCACCGCCTTCGTCGGCCCCAACGGCCAGGGCAAGACGAACCTCGTCGAGGCCGTCGGCTATCTGGCCACCCTCGGCAGCCATCGCGTCGCCTCCGACGCCCCCCTCGTCCGCATGGGCGCCGACCGTGCGGTCATCCGGGCGCAGGTCCGCCAGGGCGAACGGCAGCAGCTGGTCGAGCTGGAGCTGAACCCCGGCAAGGCCAACCGGGCCCGTATCAACAGGTCCTCGCAGGTCAGACCCCGTGACGTGCTCGGCATCGTGCGGACCGTCCTGTTCGCCCCGGAGGATCTCGCGCTGGTGAAGGGCGACCCCGGTGAGCGGCGCCGTTTCCTCGACGAGCTGATCACCGCGCGCTCCCCGCGGATGGCGGGCGTGCGCTCCGACTACGAGCGGGTGCTCAAGCAGCGCAACACCCTTCTCAAGACGGCCGCACTGGCCCGCCGCCACGGCGGCCGCACGATGGACCTGTCCACGCTCGACGTCTGGGACCAGCACCTGGCGCGCGTGGGCGCCGAGTTGCTCGCCCAGCGCCTGGACCTGATCGCGACGATCCAGCCGCTGGCCGACAAGGCGTACGAGCAGCTGGCCCCCGGCGGCGGCCCTGTCGCCCTGGACTACAAGCCGTCGGCTCCCGGCGAGGCACACACGCGTGAGGATCTCTTCGAGCAGCTGATGGCGGCGCTCGCCGAGGCGCGCAAGCAGGAGATCGAGCGTGGCGTGACGCTCGTAGGCCCTCATCGGGACGATTTGATTCTCAAACTCGGTCAGCTGCCCGCCAAGGGATACGCCTCGCACGGCGAGTCCTGGTCCTACGCGCTGGCGCTGCGCCTGGCGTCCTACGACCTGCTGAGGGCCGAGGGGAACGAGCCGGTGCTGGTCCTGGACGATGTCTTCGCCGAGCTGGACGCCCGGCGCCGTGAGCGTCTGGCCGAGCTGGTGGCGCCCGGCGAGCAGGTGCTGGTCACGGCCGCGGTCGACGATGACGTACCGCATGTGCTGGCAGGGGCGCGGTACGCGGTGTCCGAGGGGACGGTGGAGCGCGTATGAGCGAGACGCCGTCCCAGAACCCGTCCGAGAGCCCGTCCGTGGACGCCGCCGCCGCACCCGATGCCTCCAAGAAGACCCCTGAACCCTCCGGCGTCGACCTCGCGCGCGTAGCGCTCAGGGCGGCCAAGGAGCAGGCACGCGCGCGTGGGGACGCGGCACAGCAGAAGAAGCAGGCGCGGCGCGGGGGCGGTCTGCGCTCCGGCGCGCGGGCCGACGGACGCGACCCCCTGGCGCTCGGGGCCGCCATCAACCGCCTGATCACCGAGCGGGGTTGGGAGACTCCGGCCGCGGTGGGCGGTGTGATGGGCCGCTGGCCGCAGATCGTCGGCGAGGACGTCGCCAAGCACTGTGTGCCGGAGAAGTACGACGAGGACGAGCGGATCCTGGTCGTGCGCTGTGACTCGACGGCCTGGGCGACGAACCTGCGGCTGCTCGCCCCGACGCTGGTCGCCCGCCTCAACGAGGACCTGGGCCATGGCGCGGTGCGGCAGATCAAGGTGCACGGTCCGGGCGGCCCCGCCCGCCGGTACGGCCCGCTGCGCGCCCCGGGCAGCACGGGGCCCGGCGACACCTACGGCTGACCGGACCGGCCGGTCCCTCCCTAGTGCGAGGACCCTGCGAGGACCTTGCGAGGGCCGGTGAACCGCCGCCTCCGGCCGCCTCGAAACCCCCGTCACAGCAGTCCTGGCGGCCCCTTCGGTCACAGGTGACCGACATCACATCAACAGTCGTTCGCGGTCACGGCATACCGCCGGCGGCCTCCTCGTCGTACGGCCGCACGCGGTGGCGGATCGCGACCTGACTCCGAAGTAGCCAAGGGTTGACGGCCGGAAGCGCTGAGTGGCTCCGTGAGCCTCTTGGAGACCCCATCCGCATATCGGGAGTCGGCCGAGCCGGGTTCAGGGCGGCACATGCGGACTCAGGTACCGGCAAACCCCCATCACTGTCGGCGCAACCGGTAGACTGGAAGCCAATCCCGCCCCCAACGTGGGGACCGTCCGGGAAAAGCTGAGCAACGCTGATCAAGGCTTACCAACGCAACATGCCGCAGCCGCTCCGGCAACCCGCCGACG
>JABFVM010000565.1 GCA_013362785.1 Streptomyces sp.
CGGACGCCGGGCGGCTGCAGGCCGGGATGGAGCTGGAGGCCGTCTTCCGCGACGGGGTTCCGGTGTTCCGGGCCCGTGGGTGACCGACGCGGGTTTCAATGACCGCATGGCTCACACCGACATACGACCTCCCGCCCACCCCGTCCCCGACCTGCACGGCAACGGTCTGCGCCTGCGTCCCTGGGACGCGGAATCCGACGTCGACGCGGAGGCGTGGTTCCGGGGGCGCAGCGACCCGGAGTTCCGGCGCTGGAACACCCCGCTGAAGATCACCACGGACCTCGACAGCGCCCGGGAATCCCTGCGGGACGCGGCGCGCGGCTCGGCGGAGGGCACGGCGGCTTCGTACTGCGTCACCGACGCGGCGACCGGCGCACCCCTCGGGCACATCGGCGTCAACCTCATCGACCGGGTGATGAGCTGCGCCCGCGTCGGCTACTGGATCCTCCCCGAGGCCCGCGGCCGGGGCGTCGCCACGCACGCCCTCGCCCTCGCCACCCGCTGGGCCCTCGCCGAACCGGGTCCGGGCCATGACCGGGGCCTGGGCCTGCACCGCCTGGAACTCGGTCACGCCGTCGGCCACGACTCCTCCTGCCGCATCGCCGAGCGGTGCGGTTTCCTCCTTGAGGGGACCCTGCGGGGCGCGATGTGGGAGGCGGAGCGGCAGGACGCGTACCGGGACGTGCATCTGCACGCGCGGCTCGCGACCGATCCGGACGTCAACCTGTAGTCCACGCGGGCCGTGAACCCGGGGCCTCTCAACCCCCGCCTGAGAGTGGGGTCTTGTGTCGGCTTCGTGTCCGCGACGGAAAAGGGTGCACAACCTCCGCCCGGGCGCGGGATCATGAGGTATGCGCCCGGACGACTGGTACTGCACCCAGGATCTCACCGGTTTCCTCGCCCACGCCGGAGGCTTCCTGCGCTCCCGCCCCGATCTGCACACCGTCGCCCTGACGGTGACCGAGACGCTGCGCACGAGCGGACTGCGTGCGTACGGCGACGAACCGCCCGTCTTCGGTGTGCTGGAACTGGGCGGGCAGGTGCGAGCCGCCTACTTCCGCACCCCGCCCTTCCGGCTGAACGTCACCCCGCTCGGCCCCGACGAGGCCGACTCCCTCGCCGCCCATCTGATAGCCCTCGGCCACTCGGTCCCGGGCGTCATCGCGGCCCAGGACACCGCCGAGGCCTTCGCCGCCGCCTGGCGCCGGCACGCGGGCGGCCGGAGCCTGGTCAGCCAGCGCCAACGGCTGTACCGGCTGGGGAACCTGACCCTCCCGAACCCCCTCCCGCCCGGCCGGGCCCGGGTCGCGGGCAAGGAGGACCGGGAGCAACTGATCCGCTGGTACGGCGAGTTCATCGACGCCGTCGGCGACCATGTCGCCCGCGACGCCGCCGCCTGGGCCGACTCGCGCATCGCCCACGGCGGCATCACCTTCTGGGAGAGCGAGGACGGCACCCCCCTCGCCATGGCCGGCGTGACCCGCGTGGTCGCAGGCCAGGTCCGGGTCGCCCCCGTCTACACCCCGCCCCACCTGCGCGGACGCGGCTACGCGGGCGCGGCCACCGCAGCGGTCAGCCGCTCCGCGCTCACCTCCGGAGTACGTGAGGTACTCCTCTTCACGGACCTGGCCAACCCGGCGAGCAACAGCCTCTACCAGCGCATCGGATACCGACCCGTGTCCGACTTCGCCGCATACGACTTCCGGGGCACTCGGGGCTTCCCGGGCTGACGGATCGGGTCTGACGCAACAGGAGGGGCAGAACCCCACTTGAGCAAGACGTCGCGGAGCCGGACGCGGTTGTCCGACTCCGGGACCAACCGTCATGCCGCTCGGTACATCCGCGGTCGGACGAATCCTGTCTCTCCGATGGATTCGCTCAACTCCGATACACGGAAGGGTTGGTGCGTCTCATCCGCACCAACGCCGAGGACGGACCCTTCCCACGTGCGCAGCAGTCGAACAGCCCCCTTCCTGGCGGCCAGTGCCGTCGCCGCCCTGATACCCGCGCTCGCACCGGCCACGGCATCCGCCGCGGCGAACCCCCTGAGCCAGTACCTCCAGCAGAAGCCGGCCTGGCACCGCTGTGACAGAACGATGCCGGCGACCTTCCAGTGCGCCACCATCAAGGTGCCCCTCGACTACAGCCGCCCCGGCGGCAAGAAGCTCGATCTCGCGATATCGAGGGTGAAGGCGAGCAGCGCGAGGGAGCGTCGCGGTGTGCTCCTGCTCAACCCGGGCGGCCCGGGAGGTCCGGGCCTCGACATGCCGCTGCTGCTGGCGAGCGAGCTGCCGAAGTCCGTGAAGAGCAAGTACGACCTCATCGGCTTCGACCCGCGAGGCATGGGCCAGAGCTCTCCCGTCAGCTGCGGTCTGAAGCCCGAGGAAGAGAACTGGGAACGGCCGTACAAGCCCGGGACGTTCGCCAAGGACGTGAAGTGGGCACGGACCTTCGCCGAGAAGTGCCACGCCAAGCAGGGCGACAAGCTGCGCCACATCACCACCCGCAACACCGCCCGGGACATGGATGTGATCCGTGGCGTGCTCCGCGAGAAGAAGATCAACTATCTGGGGTACTCGTACGGCACCTACCTTGGCGCGGTCTACACGCAGATGTTCCCCAAGCACTCCGACCGCATCGTGCTGGACAGCGCCGTCGACCCGGCCCGGATCTGGCGCGGCATGATCCAGATCTGGGCGGAGGGCACCGAGCCCGCCTTCACCCGGTGGACCGAGTGGACCGCCGAGCGGAACTCCACGTACAAGCTGGGAGCGACTCCCGAGGCGGTCCGCAAGACCTTCTACGACCTGGTCGCCCAGGCCGACCGCAAGCCGATCGACCTCGACGGGACCAAGCTGACCGGTGACGACATCCGCTCCGGCGGCCGTGGCACGTTCTTCAGTGTGCGTGACGCCGCCGAGTCGGTCGTCGAGCTGAAGAAGGCCGCCGCGGGCGGGCGTCCGTCCGCGGACCGGAAGAACGGGACGCCCACGCCGGTTCCGCCGTCGTTCGCCCGCGCCGTGCCGGAGGACAACGGCACCGCCGGCTTCTGGACCGTCGTCTGCGCCGACACCCGCAACTGGCCGCGCGATCCCGAGCAGTACCGTGCCGACGCGATCCGGGACAAGGCCAAGTACCCGGTGTACGGCGACTTCGCGTCCAACATCAAGCCGTGCGCGTTCTGGAAGAAGAACGGCAGCGAGCCCGCCACCAGGATCGACAACAAGGTCGGCGCGCTGATCATGCAGAACGAGTGGGATTCCCAGACCCCCTTGGCCAGCGGCCAGGGCCTGCGCCGGGTGATGAAGGGCGCGAAGATGGTCACGGTCCTCGGCGGTGTCGGGCACGGCATCTACGGCACCAAGTCCTGCGCGGACAAGACGGCCACGGCCTATCTGACCACCGGCAGGATGCCGGCGAACGACACGACCTGCCAGGCCGCCCCGGCCGCACGCGAGCGCGCCGACACGAACCCGCTGCCGCTGCCGACGCCACCGGGTCTGCCCGCGCCGTCCACCGACCGCCGTTAGCACGCGGCTGATCCACCCCGACAGGTCAGCCGACCAGGACCCGTCCTAGGGCCACAGCAGTTCCTTCGCCCACCCCTGCGCAGTACGGCGATACACGAGCCGTACATGGCGGCGCGCCGCGTCGCCCTGGAAGAACTCGACCTCGTCGGGGCGCAGGCGGTAGAGGGTCCAGGACGGGACCGGGGCGTCCGGCTCGTGCTGGGCGCGTTCCCAGGCCGCCTGCGACTCGCGCGTCAACTCCTCCAGGGAGGCGAGGACTTCGCTCTGGCGGCCGGTCAGGGCCGCCGCCAGGGCTCCCGTCGAGCGGGCGTGCAGGTCGGCCTGGGACTCGGCGGACGGCGCCGCCGTGACCGGGCCGCGCACCCGCACCTGACGGCCCTGCGCCGGCCAGTAGAAGCCGAGGGCCGCGTGCGGGCGGGCGGCGAGCTGACGGCCCTTGCGGCTGCCGGCGTGCGTCGCGAAGGACCAGCCGGACGCGTCGGCGCCGTGCATCATCACGGTCCGTACGTCCGGCATCCCGGCCTCGTCCGCCGTGGCGAGGGACATCGTGTGCGGCTCCACCTGCCCGGCCGCCACCGCCTCGGCGAACCAGGCCGTGAAGAGGGCCAGCGGGTCGGCGGGCGTGGCCGCCGGGTCGAAGGCGGGCAGGTCGACGTCCCAGACGCGCAGGGACCTCAGCAGGTCATGAAGATCCGTTCCCATGCCCCGATTGTCACGTGCGGCGCCCGCTCACACCTGACCGAGGTCCGATGACACCCACCGCTCGGGGCGCATGTGGATGATGACCTGCTCGCCGTGGTTCTTCCAGGCGAAGTCGACATAGCCGTCGACCTTGTCGGCCGGGAGATAGCGGGCCGAGACCTCCCGGAGCCGTTCGATCGTGGCGGGGGTCGTGCTGACGACCGGGCCCTCGACCGACACGTAGCGGATCGTGGGTTCGAGCCGGTCGACCATCAGGGCGAACCGGCCCGCCGGCTGGATCAGCCGGTTCTTCCGGGAGTCCAGCCCCGTCATGATCCATACGTCGCCGCCGGGTTCGTACTGGTACCAGATCGGCACGGTCAGCGGTGCGCGTCCCGCGCCCGCGTCGACAGCCAGCGCGGCGATATGGGGTTCGGCCAGGAACTCTTCACGCTGTTCGCGGGTCAGTGCCATGCCGGTTCCTCCCGGTCGGGTCGACGATCGTGTCTCAGTCCCTCCCGAGTACCAACGTCCCCGACGAGCAGAACCATCCCCCGGTGGCCGAAGCGACCCCGAGCCGCGGCAGCTCCCCAAGCTCTCCGAGCTTCCCACTCTCGCCCCGCCTCCACACCTGGCGGTCCCCGCCCTCGCCCCGCAGCTGCCGCACCGCCTCCACCAGCAGGAACAGCCCCCGCATTCCGGGGTGCTGGGCGGAAAGACCGCCCCCGTCCGTGTTCACCGGCAGCTCACCGCCCCGCACCAGCAGCCGCCCCTTCTCCACGAACGCCCCGCCCTCGCCCTTCCCGCAGAAGCCGAGATCCTCCAGGGTCACCAGGGTCATGTACGTGAACGCGTCATAGATCTCCGCGAAGTCGATCTCCTCCGGCCGCACCCCGGCCCGCTCGAAGGCGAGCCGTCCGCTCACCGCCGCCGGGCCGGTCGTGAAGTCGGGCCACTCGGACATCGCGGCGTGCGAGACGTGCTCCCCGGTGCCGAGGATCCACACGGGTGCCGTACGGCAGTCCCGTACGAACTCCTCGGCGGCCAGCAGCACCGCCGCCCCGCCGTCGGAGCGGATGCAGCAGTGCAGCTTGGTGAAGGGGTCCGCGATCATCGGGCCGGACAGGACGTCGTCGACCGTGATCGGGTCACGGAACATCGCCTCCGGGTTCAGGGCGGCGTTCGCCCGCGCCTGGACCGCCACCTCCGCCAACTGCTCGATCGTCGTGCCGTGTTCGAGCATGTGACGACGGGCCGCCATGGCGTACTTCGCGATGAGGGTGTGGCCGTAGGGGACCTCGAACTGCAGCGGGCCGCGGGAGCCGAAGGACAGGTTGCCCGTGCGCCGGCCCGCCTTGATGTCGGCGCGGGCCGTCGAGCCGTAGACCAGGAGTACGGCGTCGGCGTGCCCGGCGGCTATCGCGTCCGCCGCGTGCGCCGCCATGACCTCCCAGGTCGAGCCGCCGACCGAGGTGGAGTCGACCCAGGTCGGGCGCAGGCCCAGGTACTCGGCGACCTCGACCGGCGCGAGGGTGCCGAGACCGGCGGACGCGAAGCCGTCCACCACCTCGCGGCTCAGCCCCGAGTCGGCCAGCGCGCGGCGGGCGGCCTGGGCGTGCAGGGCGTACGGGGTCGCGTCGTCCACCCGACCGCAGTCGGACAGGGCCACGCCGACCACGGCGACTTTCCGGCTCCCGGCAGTCATGACAGGCCTCCACCCT
>JABFVM010000250.1 GCA_013362785.1 Streptomyces sp.
CAGCGTGTCCACGCGCCGCTCGACCGGCTCGATCTCGGTGAGGTCCACATTCATACCGGCGATCTCACGCGGCTCGGGGAACGGGACGCGGTAACACGCGCTGCAGCGGCCGCGTCAGCAGCGCCGGATCCTTCTGGAAGATCCGGTGCATCGCCTCGTGCGTCTACTACGCCGCGACGAGGTCACACCACACGTACTTCCCCCGGCTGCCGTTCCGGGTCAACGGCTGCCACCCCCACAGATCTGCACACGCCCGCACCATGGCCAACCCCCGACCCTCCTCGGCCTCCCCGAGCATCGCCAAGTCCCGAGGCGGCTCCGGCGGTTCGGGGTTGGCGTCCCACGCCCCGATCCGCAGCACCCCGCCCGACCAGCGCACCCGCAGCGCGGCGGGCCCCTTGGTATGGCGTACGGCGTTGCCGACGAGCTCGGATGCGAGCAGCTCGGCGGTGTCGGCGAGGGTGACGAGGCCGTGCATGGTGAGGATCAGCCGGAGGGTACGGCGGGAGACGGTGACTGCTCGGACGTCGTTCGGGATGTAGAGCGTGTACTCCCAGGGGGCTGTTTCGGGCATGGTTGAACTCCGTTCAGGTAATGGGGAGTTGAGGCTGCGGTGTCATTGCCGCGACCGTCACGTCAGGACGGAGCGGTGCGCTTCCGCAGCGCTTACGGCACATCACTGACGGTAGACCTGGATTTACAGGTTCAGCAAGCGGATCGCGTAACCTGACCCCGAACGAGTCGCGCTTGCAAGCGCGTTGAACCAAGGAGCAGCACATGGCGGGGTTGAGGCGCGATCCAACAGCACGTCAGATGCGCCTGGGCGTCGAACTGCGCAGGCTTCGTGACGCGGCGGGCCTCACTGGGCGCGAGGCGGCCGCCATGCTCGGAGTGAGCTCCACGCAGATCAATCAGATCGAGTCGGCCCTCACTGGCGTAAGCGAAAAGCGTCTGCGCCAGCTTGCGGCCAACTATGCATGCACGGACGGCGAGTTCATCGATGCCCTGGTCACGATGGCCACCGACCGAACACGTGGCTGGTGGGAGGAGTACCGAGGACTGCTACCCACGTCGTTCCTGGACCTGTCCGAGCTGGAGCACTACTCCCGGTTCCAGCGCAACGTGGCCATCCTCTTCACTCCAGGCCTTCTCCAGACGGAGGACTACGCCCGTGCCGTGTTCTCCAACAGAATCCCTGAAGTCACCCAAGACGAACTTGAGTTGCGCGTACAACACCGCATGGCGCGCCGCGTGATCATCGAGGGTCCCGCGCCCATCCCCTTCGAGGCCGTGATCCACGAGGCGGCGCTGCGCATCAGAGTCAGCGACCGCGCCGCGTCACGAACACAACTCACTCGCATCCTGGAACTCTCCGAGGCCGACCACATCACCGTGCGCGTGATCCCCTTCGACCTTGACGACTTCTCCAGGGGCGGCAGCACGATGACTTACATCGGTGGCCCTTTGACCAAATTGGACACGGTGCTCCGCGACACCCCACATGGCGCCGGCCACATCGATTCCGAAGCTCAGCTCGCCGCGTACCGGGCACGTTTCCATAAGGTAGAAGCCGTGTCACTCGAACCAGGCCGGTCGCGTGACTTCATCCACAATCTCGTCAAAGAGCTGTGAGGCACCCGTGACCACCCTCGACAACTGGCGGAAGTCCTCCTATTCCGACGGCGGCGACGGAAACGACTGCGTGGAGATCGCAACCTCCCCCACCCACACCGCCGTCCGCGACACAAAAAACCCGGCCAGGGCAACCCTCACCTTCCCAACCGAAGCCTTCACCCCCTTCATCGACGCCCTGAAGCCGGCTCACTCCACCGTGACCGACTTGGCGAGGTTGCGCGGCTGATCCACCTCGTTCCCCCGGGCGGTGGCCAGTTCACAAGCGAAGACCTGAAGCGGCACCGTAGCCACGAGCGGCTGCAGCAAGGTCGGCGTAGTCGGAATCCGAATCAGGTGATCGGCGTAGGGCACCACCGCCTCGTCCCCCTCCTCCGCGATCACGATCGTCCGCGCACCCCGAGCCCTGATCTCCTGGATGTTGGAGACGATCTTGTCGTGCAGAACGGACCGCCCCCGAGGCGAGGGAACGACCACGACGACCGGCATATCGTCCTCGATCAGGGCGATGGGCCCATGCTTCAACTCGCCCGCGGCAAAGCCCTCGGCGTGCATATAGGCGAGTTCCTTCAACTTCAACGCCCCCTCCAGCGCCACCGGATACCCCACGTGCCGCCCGAGGAAGAGCACCGTGCCCTTGTGCGCGAGCGACCGCGCCAGCGCCCGCACAGGCTCCATGGTCTCCAGGACCCGCTCGACCCCGCCACCGATCTCCGCGAGATCCCGGATCACAGCCCGGATCTCGTCCCCCCACTTGGTGCCCCGAACCTGTCCCAGATACAGAGCAACGAGATAGCAGGCCACGAGCTGCGTCAGAAACGCCTTCGTGGACGCCACCGCGACCTCAGGCCCGGCATGCGTGTAAAGCACCGCATCCGACTCCCGCGGAATGGTCGACCCGTTCGTGTTGCAGATGGCCAGCACCTTGGAGCCCTGCTCACGGGCGTGCCGTAGCGCCATGAGCGTGTCCATCGTCTCCCCGGACTGGGAGATGGCGATGACGAGCGACCGGGGACCCAGAATCGGATCCCGGTACCGGAACTCACTGGCCAGTTCCACCTCGCACGGAATCCGGGTCCAGTGCTCGATGGCGTACTTGGCGATCAACCCGGCATGAAAAGCCGTACCGCACGCGACGATCACGACCTTGTCGACTTCCCGCAGCTCGGAGGCGCTGATCCGCAGCTCGTCCAGCGTCAGTGAGCCACCGGCGTCGATGCGTCCGAGCAAGGTGTCGGCGACAGCCTTGGGCTGCTCGGCGATCTCCTTGAGCATGAAGTAGTCATAGCCCCCCTTTTCCGCGGCGGCGGCATCCCAGTCGATGCGATACGGCCGCACATCCGCCGGCCGCCCGTCGAACCCGGTGACCGTCACCCCGTCGCGCCGCAGCTCGACGACCTGGTCCTGACCCAGCTCGATCGCCGACCGCGTGTGGTCGATGAACGCGGCGACGTCCGAGGCGAGAAAGGCCTCACCCTCCCCAACGCCCACCACAAGCGGCGAGTTCCGCCGAGCCCCGACCACGACCTCAGGCTCATCGGCGTGCACGGCGACGAGCGTGAACGCCCCCTCCAGCCGTCGGCAGACAAGCCGCATGGCCTCGGCGAGATCGGCGCAGCCGGAGAACTCCTCGGCCAGCAGATGCGCGACCACCTCGGTGTCGGTCTCGGAGGCCAGCTCATGCCCCCGCTCCTCCAACTCGGCCCGCAACCCGGCGAAGTTCTCGATGATCCCGTTGTGCACGACGGCGACGCGCCCGGCGTTGTCGAGATGCGGATGGGCATTCGCATCCGTGGGGCCCCCGTGCGTGGCCCACCGCGTATGCCCGATCCCGGTGCTCCCGCTCGGCAACGGCCGATCCGCGAGCTCCTTCTCCAGATTCCCCAGCTTCCCGGCCTTCTTGGCCCCGGCCAGGCCCCCGTCCGCCAGCACGGAGACCCCCGCCGAGTCATAGCCCCGGTACTCCAGCCGCTTGAGCCCGGCCATCACGACCTCAAGCGCCGACTGCGCCCCCACGTATCCCACGATTCCGCACATGCGCGGCAGCCTACGACCGAACCCTGCCCAAAACCCGATCGAAAACGGCCGCACCGTGCCCGATTTCGGAAATTCTCGCCCAGGTACAGCCCCGTACAGGCCCGTACAGGCCCGTACAGGCCCCAGGGACCTCAGGGACCTCAGGTCTTGGCCCGATAGGCCCGCATCGCCACCGGATAGAACACCACCGCGATCCCCGCGGCCCACACCAACGACCACATCACCGGCTCGGCCACGGCCCCGCCCAGCAGCAACCCCCGGAACGCGTCCGACAGATGCGTCACCGGATTCACGTCGCTCCACGCCTGCAACCACCCCGGCATGGTGTTCACGTCCACGAACGCGCTGCTGGTGAAGGTGATCGGGAAGATGATGGTGAAGGCGAAGGCCTGCACCTTCTCCGAGTCCCCGGCGAGCATTCCGATCAGTACCGCGCACCACGACACCGCCGCCGCGAAGACGACCACGAGCAGCGTCCCGAGCAGGAACCCGTCCAGTCCGCCGGTGATCCGGAAGCCGAGCAGCAGACCGAGGCCGATCATCAGCAGCAGGGCCCAGACATGCTTGGCGAGGTCCGCGGTGATGCGGCCGATGAGCGGGGCCGAGCGGGCTATCGGCAGGCTGCGCAGCCGGTCGAAGACGCCCTTGGTGAGGTCGGTGTTGAGCGCCATGGCCGTGTACATCGTCATGAACAGGGTGTTCTGCACGATGATCCCGGGCAACGCGTACTTCAGATACGCCTCGGGCGACCCGGCCATCTGCCCACCCAGCACATAGGTGAACAGGAACACGAACATGATCGGCGTAATGCTGTAGTCGACCAGTTCCAACGGGTTGTGCTTGACCGCGACCAGACTCCGCCAGGCCATCGTGAACGTCTGCCGCAGCCCGTCGAGCGCCCGCACCCGGCCCGACGCGGTGACCGGGGCCGTAATGGTCGTCACCGCGGCGGTCATGACCGGCTCACCGCCCCCTGAAGCTCACTGTCGCCGTCGCCGCCACCGTCGCCATCGCCGTCCCGGACGGCCGCACCCCCGTTGCCCTCCGGCGCCCCGGGCTCGGCACGGTGCCCGGTCAGCGCGAGGAACACCTCGTCCAGCGACGAACGCCGCAGCGCGAGCTCCCCCACCGCGATCCCCTCCCGGTCCAGCGCCCGCACGACGGCCGGCATCAGCTCGGGATCCTTCACCGGCGCGGTGATCATCTCCCCCTCGATCCGGGCCTCCTCACCGGCGGCCCCCGCCACCAGCAGATGCGCCCGCGCGAGGTCCTCCCCCAGCACCGGCCGCAGCTCCAGCACCTGCCCTCCGACCTGCGACTTCAACTGGTCCGGCGTGCCCTCGGCGATCACCCGCCCCTTGTCGATCACCACGATGTCGTCGGCCAGCACATCGGCCTCGTTCAGATACTGGGTGGTCAGCAGCGCCGTGGCGCCGTCCGCGACCAGCCCCCGCAGCAGATCCCACAGCTCGCCACGGCTGTGCGGATCAAGACCGGTCGTCGGCTCGTCGAGGAAGAGGATGCTGGGCTGGCCCACCAGGCTCGCCGCCAGGTCCAGCCTCCTGCGCATACCGCCGGAGAACGTCTTCACGGCCCGCCCCGCCGCGTCCGTCAGCTGAAACCGCTCCAGCAGCTCCCTCGCCCGAGCCCTGGCATCCCGCCTCGGCAGCCCCAGCAACCGCCCGATGAGCAGCAGGTTCTCCGTGCCGGTCAGGTTCTCGTCCACCGCCGCGTACTGCCCGGTCAGCCCCACCATGGCGCGTACGACCCCGGCCTCCCGGACCACGTCGTGCCCGGCCACCCGGGCCCGGCCGGCGTCGGGCCGGAGCAGCGTCGCGAAGATCCGTACCGCGGTCGTCTTCCCCGCCCCGTTGGGCCCCAGCAGGCCGAGCACCGAGCCCTTTCGGGCCCCGAGATCGACACCGGCCAGCGCCTCGGTCTCCTTGAACCGTTTGACCAGACCTTCCGCCTCTATCGCATACGTCATGGAGCACCCCTCAGGGGTTCGGTGCAGCGGACCCCGGCCCGGGCCCACCTCTCCGACAACTGTGACGCACGGCACTGACATTCCCCGCCTTGTCCCACTTCCTCCTGAAAATGAGCGAGACGAGGACCCGCGTGACGGATCCCACCTCACCGTCTGTTCGTACTCCCGTAACAATGGACTGTGATCTCTCCGGTCTCCTCGATGCCCCGGAGCGCCCACCGGCAGCGGCCGGAGGCGACTCC
>JABFVM010000300.1 GCA_013362785.1 Streptomyces sp.
GCCGCGATCAGCCGCTGGGCGCCGAGCCGGATCGTGCGGGCGACATCGCCGGGGATCCGGTCGTGGGGCGTGTGCTCACCGGCCACCGCCCCGCCCCGCAGGTCCGCCCCGGCGCAGAAGCCGCGGCCCGTCCCGGTCAGTACGACGGCCCGCACGGCGGGGTCGGCGGAGGCGTCGGCGAGCAGCTCGATGATGCGTTCCCGCTGGTCAGGGGTGATCGCGTTGAGGGCCTCGGGGCGGTTGAGGGTGATGCGGCAGACCTGATTGTCAGTGGCGTGCTGTACCAATGAATCAACGGAATTTCCGGGCACACGGGGAGAATTGGGCATGTTCACGTCGGCGTCGGTACCCATGTCAGCGGCACACCACCAGCGCGTCCAGCGCCACCGCGCCCTGCCCCCTGGGCAGCACCATCAGCGGGTTGATGTCGAGCTCCGCGAGGTCGTCCTCCAGCTCCAGGGCCATGCGCTGCACCCGCAGGACGACTTCGACCAGCGCGTCGAGATCCGCCGGGGGGCGCCCCCGGACCCCGTCGAGGAGGGCCCGCCCGCGCAGCTCGCCGAGCATGTCCCGCGCCTGCTCCTCGCCGAAGGGCGGCACGCGTACGGCACAGTCGCCGAGGACCTCCACGAGCACCCCGCCGAGCCCGACCGTCACGGTCGGCCCGAACAGCTCGTCGTGGGTGGCGCCGACGACCATCTCGACGCCCCGTTCGACCATCTGGCAGACGAGGATCCCGTCCAGGGAGACGTCCTCGTAGCGGGCGATGTCGGTCAACTCCCGGTAGGCGTCCCGGACCTGGCTGGCGGAGGTCAGTCCGATCTTGACCAGGCCCAGCTCGGTCTTGTGGGCGATCCGCGCGCCGGACGCCTTCATCACCACGGGGTAGCCGACCTGAGCCGCGGCCCGTACGGCCGCCGCCGCGCTGGTCACCAGCTGCTCGCGCGGCACCCGGATGCCGTACGCCCGCAGCAGCTGCTTCGCCGCGTGCTCGCTCAGCTGCTGGCCCGGGCGCAGCAGTGGCTGGGCCTTGCGGAAGGAGGGGGACGGGGTGCGGGGCGCCCGGTCGAAGGGGGAGCGGTAGCCGGTGACGAAGCGATGGTGGTCGAGGTAGGCGCGGACCGCGGTGATGCAGTTCGCCACCGTGCGGAAGGTGGCCACGCGCGAGGAGCCGAGCAGGACCTCGCGGTACGCCGGCTCGGTGCCGACCGGCGACCCCCAGACCACGCAGACCAGCTTGTCCGTCCGCTCGGCGGCGTCCACCAGGTCCTGGACCAGCTTGTCGCTGAGGGGCGGGAAGGGCCCGGTGACCGGGCAGATCAGCACGCCGACCGAGGGGTCGTCGAGGAGAGCGTCGATGATCTTCCGGCCGCGGTGGTCGCCGACCGGATGCCCGCCGTTGTCGACGGGGTTGGCCACGCTCAGATACTCGGGTATCCACTGGTGCAGCTCGGCCTGCTTGGCCTCCGACAGCTCCGGCAGCCCGAGCCCCGCCTCGGTCGCCAGGTCGGCGAAGTGCGCGCCCGTGCCGCCCGAGATCGAATAGACGACGACGCCGTCGGCGCGGGGCGGCCGCGCGCGGGCCAACAGGGCGGCGGTGTCCTGGAGTTCGTCCAGGCCGTCCACCCGGATCACGCCGTACTGCCGCATCGCCGCGTCCACCACCGCGTCCGCGCCGGTCAGCTTGCCGGTGTGTGAGGCGGCCGTGCGGGCGCCGGTCTCGGTGCGGCCCACCTTGACGGCGACGACCGGCACCCCGCGGCGGGCGGCGCGGTCGGCGGCCAGCAGGAAGGCGCGGCCGTCCTTGAGCCCCTCGACGTAGCAGGCGATGGCACCGACCTCGGGCCGCTCGGCGAAGTAGGAGATGAAGTCGGCGGTCTCCAGGTCGGCCTCGTTGCCGGTGGGCGCCCAGTGGGAGAGCCGGATGCCGAGCTCCTGGAGGGCGAAGACGGGGCGGCCCTGGTGACCGGACTGGGTGATCAGGGCGATGGCGGGCCCGTCCAGGTCGTCGCGGAACCGCTCGAAGGCGTTGAGGTTGGTGTTCGGGCCCAGCAGCCGCATCCCGGACCGCTCGACGGCGGCGGTCAGCCGGTCCTGCGCAGCGGCGCCCTCCTCGCCGGTCTCCGCGAACCCGGAGGCGAAGACGACGGCGAACTTCACTTTGGCCTCGGCCAGTTCCTCGATGACCGGAAGGGGGTCGGCGACCAGCACTACGGCGAGATCGACCTGCTCGGGCAGGTCGGCGACGGAAGGAGAGCAGGGGATGCCGAAGACGGCCGGGCGGCTCGGATGCACCGGGAGAAGCCGGGCGCCGACCCGTTCCGACCAGGCGATCAGCTGGCGGGTGACACCGGTGTTCGGCCGGCCCTCCGCGTCCGAGGCGCCGATCACCGCGACCGACCCCGGCCGGAAGAAGCGGTCCAGATCGGGCACGTCGGAGTACAGGGGACGGCCGCTGACGTCGAGATCGTCGACCTCGGCGGGCCGGCCGTGGACGGCGGGCCCGGGCTGCTCGCCACAGGCGATGACCCGGGCCCGGCGGGAGTCGGTGGTGAGGGTGCCGTGGGTTGATCCAAGCATCGGTCCGCCCGCTCCTGTGTGACAGCGATTAACTGACGCAGTGTCAGATTAAGGGAACTGACGCCATGTCAGGAACGGTTGTGCACGCAAAGTTGTCGGAGCGGAGACCGGCCCCCTGTCTGGGGAGGGGGCTGCCTGGCGGGCGCTGTCTGCTGGGCGCTGCCCGGCGGGCACTGCCCGGCGGCGTCGCTCACAGCACCGCCAGCACCTCCTTCGCCACCCGCTCGCCCGACCGCACCGCCCCGTCCATGAAGCCCATCCAGTGCGTGGAGGTCTCCGTCCCGGCCCAGTGGATACCGCCGACCGGTGCGCGCAGGGCGGGGCCGTACTGGGTCAGGACGCCCGGCGCCGCGATGGAGACGGGACCGCCGCGGGTGTAGGCCTCGTTGTTCCAGCGTTGCAGGACGAAGGAGGTGGGGGAGGCCGCTTTCGGGCCGAAGTAGGTGGCGTAGTCCTTCAGCACGGCCGCCCGGACCTCCGCCTCGCTCGCCGCGTCCAGCTTGCGGGCCTCGTCGGCCTCGATGAAGCCCATGAGGGCGCCGTAGGAGGCGTCGGGCGGGGAGTTGTCGAAGGTGGAGCTGATCACGCCGGTGTCGCTGACGACCTGGCCGTTGAACCCGTCGGCACGCCAGAAGGGGGTGTCGTAAATGGCGATGGCCTTCCCCACCGAGGCCATCGGCAGGCGCTGGGTGAGCTGGTCGCGGGCGGCCGGGAGGAGGGGGTCGTAGGTGATACGGGCGGCGAGGGGCGGGGGTACGGCGACGACGACGCGCTTGGCGGTGACGGTGACGCCGTCGGCGGTCACCACGTACTTGGCGCCGGACTTGGCGATCGTGCGCACCGGGGCGCCGAGCACCACCCGGTCGCCGAGTGTGGCGGCGAGCTTGACCGGCACCAGTTGGGAGCCGCCGACGAAGCGCAGTTCCTGGGCGCCGCCCGCGGTCTCGGTGAGGCGTTCCAGGGTGCCGGGGTTGGAGGCGTTGCCGGCGGCGGCGATGTAGAAGAGGACGAAGAGGAAGGAGAGTTCGCGGGGTTCGGCCGAGAAGATCGACGTACAGGCCACGTCGAAGAGGAACTTGGCGGACGGGATGACGGCGTTGGCGCGCAGCCAGGTCTCGAAGGTCTGCCGGTCCCACTCCTCGGCCTTGGCGGCGGTCCAGGGCGCGTCGACCGGGATCTGCTTGGCCAGGTCGTCGAGGGTGGCCTGCACGATCGCGGCGTTGGCGAGCCCCGCCGCGTCGATGGGCGGGACGGAGCCGAGGACGCCGTCGGTGGCGTAGGGGGTCTTCTTGCCGTCCTTGTAGAGGAGGTTGTTGCCGGAGTTGTAGGTGGTGAAGGTCTGCACGCCGAGGGAGTCGGCGAGGGCCTTGATGCGGTCCTGGGTGGGGCCGATGAACTCGCCGCCGCCTTCGGTGACGCCACCGCCCGCCAGGCCGAGTCCCATGACCCGGCCGCCGACACGGTCGCGGGCCTCCAGCACGGCGACCGACCGGCCGGCGGCCACCAGGTCGCGGGCCGCGGTGAGTCCGGCCAGACCGGCGCCGACGATGGCGACGTCGACCTCGCGGGCGGCGGCGGCCGAGGCGGTTCCGGTGCCGGCGGCGGTGAGGGTCGCGGCACCGGCGGCGACAGCCGCGCCGCCGAGCAGGGAGCGCCGGGAGAGCCGCGGAGTTCGGGGGGTGTGAGGGGCGTGAGGGGTGCGGGGGGTGTCGGGGAGCTGTCTTTCGCTTGCCACGTGCGTCCTCCGTCGGGGCGAGAGGGAGTGGAGCAGAAAAGTTGAACAGTGCTCACATTCTGGCCCCGTGCGGCAGCGCGGTACAGCTCTCCCGTCACAACTGACCCGTAAGTAACAGGAGAGATACGTAAGAGAGTTGAGGGTGTCCAGCTGTCTAGGCGCCCCGCTGCCCAGCTGTCTAGGTCACCGGCAACCGGGAGATCTGTCTGCCGCGATCGCTGTTCCGGCCGCCGGTGACGGCCTTGGCGATCTTCTGGGCGTCGATCGCCAGCTCGCGGAGGTTGCCGCTGATGGGGTTGGTGTAGCCGGTGAAGTAGAGGCCGGGGGCGTGGGCCGGTGTGCGGGCGCCCTGGACGACGGGCCTGCCGTGCGGGTCCAGTACGTCGAGGTGGCCGACGAGGTCCTCCAGGGCGCGGACGTATCCGGTGGCGGCGATGACGGCGTCCGGCGAGACGCGGTTGCCGTCGGCGAGGACGACCTTGCCGTCCTCGAAGCCGTCGACGGCGGCCACGATCTCGACGCGGCCGTTGCGCACGGCGTCGATGAGGCCGACGTCGAGGATGGGGATCGCGCCCTCCTTGACCCGGCTGTAGAGCCCGCTGTCGGGGCGCGGCAGTCCGCGGTCCGACAGGTCCGGCACGCTGAGTCCGGCCATGAGCCGCGCCAGCCGGTCGACGAGGCGGACCGGCAGCCGCCGTACCAGGATGCTGGTGAACTGGGCGGCCCAGCCTGCGGTGGAGCGGCGCACGATGTGCGGGGTGGTGCGAACCGCCAGCCGCACGCGCGAGGCACCGCCCTCGACCAGGTCCACGGCGATCTCGGCACCGGTGTTGCCGATGCCGACGACCAGGACGTCGCGGCCGGCGTAGGGCGCGGGGTTGCGGTACTCGCCGGCGTGCAGGAACTCGCCGGTGTAGGTGTCGCGGCCGGGCCAGTCCGGGAGGCGCGGGGTGTGGTTGTGGCCGGTGGCCACGACGACCGCGGCGCCGGTCAGTTCACGGCCGCCGGTGGCGCGCAGCAGCCAGCCGGAGCCGTCGGGCGCGGGCTCGATCCGTGACACCTCGACGCCGGTGACGATCTCCAGGTCGTGGTGTTCGGCGTACTTCTCCAGGTACCGCACGACGTCGTCCCGGGCCACCCAGCGCCCGAAGCGGCGTGGCATCGCCAGGCCCGGCAGGCCGGACAGCCGTCGGGTGGTGTGCAGATGAAGGCGGTCGTAGTGCCGCCGCCACGAGGCCCCGACCCGGTCCGACTTCTCCAGCACCACGGCACGCAGCCCCTGTGCGCGCAGCGCGTACGCGACGGAGAGTCCGCCGGGGCCGCCGCCTATGACGTAGACCGGGTGGTCCGTGGCGGGGTGGTCGGTGTGTTGGGGGGTGTCGGCCATGGTCGGGAGCGTAATCACGCAGCCGCTTGATGGGTCTCGGTCAAGACCGGAATTGGTTGCGGATCGATCACGGCTGTAGGAGGAGTGGGTGGGGACTGTGGCGTAGGTCTCCTGGTTGTGGCTGTGGGGTGGACTTCGGGCGAGTCCGGATATGGCCTGTCGAGGGTTGCTGCCTGGTCGCCTGGTCGCCTGGTC
>JABFVM010000450.1 GCA_013362785.1 Streptomyces sp.
GACGCGGACCGCGTCGACGCGCTGGTCGACGTCCTCGCCAAGGGCCGCAGCGGCGGGGAGCGGGAGATCGTCCTGGTCTCCTCCGGCGCCATCGCGGCCGGGCTCGCCCCGCTGGGGCTGCGCCGCCGCCCCAAGGACCTCGCCCGCCAGCAGGCCGCCGCGAGCGTCGGCCAGGGCCTGCTGGTCGCCCGCTACACCGCCTCCTTCGCGCGCTACGCCGTCCGCGTCGGCCAGGTGCTGCTGACCAGCGACGACATGAGCCGCCGCGCCCACCACCGCAACGCCTCGCGCACCCTCGACAAGCTCCTCGCGATGGGCGCGTTCCCGATCGTCAACGAGAACGACACCGTCGCCACCGACGAGATCCGCTTCGGCGACAACGACCGGCTCGCCGCGCTGGTCGCCCATCTCGTACGGGCGGATCTGCTGGTGCTGCTGTCCGACGTGGACGGCGTGTACGACGGCGACCCCAGCAGGCCGGGGACCTCGCGGATAGCGGAGGTGCGGGGGCCGGAGGATCTCGCGCACGTCGAGATCGGCAGCGCGGGCAAGGCCGGCGTCGGCACCGGCGGCATGGTGACCAAGGTCGAGGCGGCCCGGATCGCGGCGGCCGCCGGTATCCCCGTCGTCCTGACCAGTGCGATCCACGCGGCCGACGCCCTCTCCGGCGGCGACACCGGCACCTACTTCCACGCCACCGGCAAGCGCTCCGCCGACCGGCTGCTGTGGCTCCAGCACGCCTCCACGCCCCAGGGCTCGCTCACCCTGGACGACGGCGCGGTCCGGGCGGTCGTGGAAGGCCGCAAGTCCCTCCTCCCGGCCGGAATCGCCGCCGTCGAGGGCGAGTTCAGCGCCGGCGACCCGGTCGAGCTCCGCGACAGCACCGGCCATGCGGTCGCCCGCGGCCTCGTCAACTTCGACGCCAAGGAGATTCCGCAACTGCTCGGACGCTCGACACGCGAGCTGGCCCGGGAGCTGGGGGCGGAGTACGAGCGGGAGGTCGTCCATCGGGACGACTTGGTGATCTTGGGGTCCTGAGGGAGACCTGAGGGAGTCCTGATGCCTGAGGGACCCCGGCATGAGGGATCCCTGAAGGAGCCCTGAGGCCGATCCGGCCGAAAACGGGGGGAACGCCCCGCTTCCGATGTCGCCCTGAGGTGGACGTTCCGCGCTGCATTGCCCCGGGGGCCAACCCCCGGACCCCCGGCCGAAAACGGGGGGAACGCCCCGCTTCCGATGTCGCCCTGAGGTGGACGTTCCGCAAAACCGCCCCGCGAGCCCTTGCGGCCTGCTCAACTTTGTCTCAGGGACACATTCCGCACGACCCCGAGTCGGTCACTGCGTAAAGGAGGCCGTCGTGAGACGAGTGCGCCCTGGGGCGGCGTCCCGCAGTGCCGGTGGGGCCTCGTCCCGTGCGGCCGGTGAGGAGCGCGCCTTGACGAGCGTCGCGGCCGGCGACCGCTACGAGGAGCCCAAGGACCTGCCTCGCCTGTGGCACGTCACCCTCAGCGTCTCCGGTCAGGAGGCCCCGCTGAAGGAGGTGCGGCGCGCCCTCGAACAGCTGGCCCACGACCACCCCTTTCTGCTGACCAGCAGGTACGCCAACGACCACGCCGAGATCCGCTACTGGGAAGAGGCCCGCGACCTGCACGACGCGGCCGCCGTCGCCCTGCGCCTGTGGGGCGAGCACCGGCAGACCGCGGGCCTGCCGCCCTGGGAGATCGTCGGCCTGGAGGTCATCGACCGCGAGACCTATCACCAGCGGATCGCCGAGGGTTACGGACCGGCACCGGCCACTCCGGTCGGTATCCACCCCTACTGAGCGCCCCACTGATCGCCCCGAGGGTCTGTCTCGGGGTGTGAAATGCGCGCTGGACCGCCGTCGCGGGCGCACTACCCTTCTTTGCATGACCTCGCTCTCGCCGTACGACTCCATGACCCCGGTCACCCAGGCCGCCTACCGCGCCAAGTCCGCCGCCGCCGACCTCGCCCCGCTGCCCCGGGCCGAGAAGGACGACGCGCTGCTCGCCATCGCGGACGCCCTGGAGGTCCGGACGAGTGAGATCGTCGAGGCCAACGCCAAGGACATCGCCAAGGCCCGCGAGGCCGGCACCAGCGAGGCGATCATCGACCGGCTGACCCTGACGCCGGAGCGGGTGCGGACCATCGCATCCGACGTGCGGGACGTCGTCGCGCTGCCCGACCCGGTCGGCGAGGTCGTCCGCGGCTCCACCCTCCCCAACGGCATCGACCTGCGCCAGGTCCGCGTCCCGCTGGGCGTCGTCGGGATCATCTACGAGGCCCGCCCGAACGTCACCGTGGACGCCGCCGCCCTCTGCCTGAAGTCCGGCAACGCCGTGCTGCTGCGCGGCTCGGCCTCGGCGTACGAGTCGAACAGCGCCCTCGTCCGGGTGATCAGGGACGCCGTGGGCGGGGCCGGGCTGCCCGCCGACGCCGTGCAGCTGGTACCCGGCGAGAGCCGTGAGAGCGTGCGCGAGCTGATGCGGGCCCGCGGCCTGGTCGACGTGCTGATCCCGCGCGGCGGCGCCTCGCTGATCCAGACCGTCGTCTCCGAATCGATCGTCCCCGTGATCGAGACCGGCACCGGCAACTGCCATGTCTACGTCGACGCCCACGCCGACCTCGACATGGCGATCGAGATCCTGATCAACTCCAAGGCCCAGCGCGTCAGCGTCTGCAACGCCGCCGAGACCCTCCTGGTCCACCAGGACATCGCCCCCGAGTTCCTGCCGCGCGCCCTGGACGCCCTCGCGGACGCCGGCGTGACCGTGCACGCGGACGAGAGGGTGATGGCGTACGCCAAGGACTCCAAGGCCAGCGTCGTCGAGGCCACGGCGGAGGACTGGGAGACCGAGTACCTGTCGTACGACATCGCCGCGGCGGTCGTGGACTCGCTGGACAGGGCCGTCGAGCACATCCGGCTGTGGACCTCCGGCCACACCGAGGCCATCGTCACCACCTCGCAGCAGGCCGCCCGTCGCTTCACCCAGCTGGTCGACTCCACGACCGTCGCGGTGAACGCCTCCACCCGCTTCACCGACGGCGGTCAGTTCGGCTTCGGCGCCGAGATCGGCATCTCCACGCAGAAGCTGCACGCCCGCGGCCCGATGGGCCTGCCGGAGCTGACCAGCACGAAGTACATCGTCACCGGGGACGGGCACGTACGGCGCTGAGCCGCGCCGCCTCGCGCACGAGTGGAGGGGGCGCCTCCAAAGGCATCGGGGGCGCCAGGCGTGCGGTCAGGGCATATGCGTCCGACACGCGCCCCCTGCTGCATCCGTGCCCCTGGGCCCTGGCCCACGAGAGGCGTCTCACAAGGCAGATGAATTTCCATACCGTCTGCCCAAATTGACCCCCCACGACTACTCTGGATCCCGTGCCGGAGGACGTGGGGGGCACGCCGTTCCCTGACGGCTGGGAGCCCGACGACGACCACGACCGCGGGGTGTCGGACGAAGAGTTCGCCTCCGTGGTCTTCGACGAGGCCTTCGTACAGGCGGCCGTGGTGCACGAGCCGACCGCCGTCGAGCGCCTCCTGGCCGCCGCCCAGGCGAGAGCGGAGGCCTCCGAGGCGGAAGCGCGCCGGGCACACGGCCGGGGCGAGCGGTACGACGACGGGTACGGCCCCGACGGCCGCGCCGGTTTCGGCCATGATCGCGAGCTGGACGATCTGGACGACCCGGACATCCTCGAAGGCCGTTACGGCGCCCCGGGCACCTACGGCAAGCAGGTCCGCTGGCATCGTCCCGTCGCCTGGGTGCTCGCCGTCGTGATGGGCATCGGCATGGTCGCGCTCGCTTTCGCGGCGGTCTACCGCGGCGCCTCCTCCAGCAGCCGGGACCAGGTCCCGCCACCCGCGTCCACCGGGCTGGAACAGGGCAGCGGAGCGGCTCCCTCCGTCTCCGCCGAGTACTCCCCGCCGGCCGTCCCGGCGACCCCGCGCACGCCCTGAACGGGCGTGATCGAGGGCCTGAACGTTGCTGAGCGCAGCGTGACCGTCCTGGTGAGAACCTGTCAGAACTTGTCGTGTACCAGGGCGTTTACCGGAGCTTCCGGCGACCTACCCTGAAGATATGGGAGGGCCTGGAGACCCACCCGAGGGGGCACCCGAGGGCGGCCCCGGAGGTGGAGAGGACGAGTACCGATCCGTCGTGTTCGACGAGTCGTTCGTGCGCGCTGCCCGCCTCCAGGAGTTCTCCGCGCAGGAGCGCCTGAGCGATCACGCGCCCGCCGTACGCCGCCGTCCACCGCTGCGCCGGGGGCTGTCCCGGCAGGCACTCGTCCTCGTCCTGTTGATCGCCGTGGCCTTCGGTACGGCGATCTACATGGGCGTACGGCATCCCTACCAGAGCCCCGCCGGTTCCGGGCCGCCCGCCGAGCCCCTGCGGATGACCGTCATCCCGCTCGCCCCGGAGGGCGAGGTGCCCGGGGCGACCGACCCCGACCAGCTGTACGCGCACAGCCCCGCCGCGCAGTACCGGATCGGCGCGGAGGGCATACCGCTGCCGGCCGCGCGGCGTACCGCGCACTTCTCGGACAGTCAGGTGACGACCGCGCTGAGCATCGCGAAGGACTACATCGTGCGGTCCGCGCTGTATCCGGAGGTGCTCACCGGGGACCAGGTCCGGCCGGTCCGGGTGCTGCTCGACCCCGATCAACTGGACCAGTTCGACCAGAGCTTCAGGCAGCCGGCCGCGGACGGGCGGCATGCGCCGACCGGGTGGCTGGTTCGCTTCGACCCCACTCAGGCGAAGCTTGCGGATCGCGGGGTCCGGGTCCAGGGCACGCTCCAGGCCGCCGAGACCGACTCCGCCACCCTTGAGGTCACCGGGGACCACACGTTCGTCTACGCCCTGCGGGCGGTGAAGGCCGGTGCCGGCGACAAGGTGCCCGAGGCGTCGCTGTTCACGGTGCGGCGGGAGCTGCACTTCCGCTTCGACCGCGAGGACCTGCGCCTGCACCAGGCCCAGCTGGTCGTCTCCTACGTCCAGGCGGGCCCCCTGTCCTGCGCCGAGGACTCCACGAACCGTCTGCACCCCCTGCTGGCCGGCCAGACCGCGAAGGAAGGCGGCCCGGCGGGCACGGACCCCTACGCCACGGGCGGAGCCACGGCACTGTGCGGCTCACTGGCGACGGGCGCCCAGCCGAAGGTGTGAGCCGGGCGGGGGGAGCTGGGCGTGTGAGCCGGGTGGGTGAGCCTGGTGTGTGTCGGGTGAGCCGGGCGGGGTGTCTCGCGCCCCCGCCGCCTGCCCCCCCCCGCACGGTGCGGTCAGCCGTCGGTCAGCTGTCGCTGCCGCCCTCGCCGCCGCCCTCGTCCGTGGTGTCGCGCCTCGGCTCCTCCTTGGCCGCCGCCGGACCGCCGAAGCCCCGGCGCACCCGGCTGCCCAGATCGCCCGCGCCGCCGGCGATGTCCGTGACCAGCTTCATCAGGGGGTCCTTGGAGGACTTCACGTGATTGGCGTAATGGGACGCCGACTCGCGGAAGGAATCGGTGACGGAGGTGTCCTTGTCCTCCGAGCGGCGCGGGTAGTGGCCGTCCATGATCCGCTGGTAGTCCCGGGACTCGGCCCACTTCTTCAGCTCGGCCGCGCGGACCGTGGTGAAGGGGTGCGAGCGGGGCAGGACGTTCAGGATCTTCAGGACCGAGTCGCGCAGGTCGCCGCCCGCCTCGTACTCCTCGGCCTGCTTCAGGAACGCGTCCACGTTCATCTGGTGCAGATGGTGGCCGCCCGCCAGCTTCATCAGGCCGCGCATCGAGGACTGGAGGTCCTGGCCCACGAGAAGCCCGGCGCGGTCGGCCGAGAGCTCCGACTTGCGGAACCACTCCCGCAGCGCCGTCACGATCGCCATGATCGCGA
>JABFVM010000083.1 GCA_013362785.1 Streptomyces sp.
CTTCCCTTGCTCGTGCTCATCTCGGCACCACCTCCGGCGCCAACGATGAGGGCAGCTCAGCGAGCTATTGGATCTTGGTGGACAGGGTCGCCATTGTGGATAACCCGCCCACCCACACGGGTGAACATCACCCGCTCGGGAGCTCCAGATCACTCTTGTTGAGCTCCTCGATATTCACGTCCTTGAACGTGAGGACCCGAACCTGCTTCACGAACCGCGCCGGCCGGTACATGTCCCACACCCAGGCATCCGCCATGGACACCTCGAAGAACACCTCACCCTGGACCGAGTGCACCTGCATCTCGTAGTCGTTGGTCAGGTAGAAGCGCCGCTCGGTCTCGATCACGTACTTGAACAGACCGACGACATCGCGGTACTCCCGATAGAGCTTGAGCTCCATCTCGGTCTCGTACTTTTCGAGGTCCTCGGCGCTCATGGCATGTTCCCCTTCAGCCGTGCGATCCCACCATTGTGCGCCAGTCCCGTCAGCACCTAGACAATTTCGGCGTCAAGGGTCACGGGCCGGGCGGGGGGACCTTCGTCGAGCAGTGTGCGCAGCAGCTCGGCGAGTCTGGTCGGATACACCGTCTCATGCGTCCGGGCAAGTTCCTCACACGTCCACCACCGGGCTCCGGCGACGCTGCGCCGCTCCAGCTCGGTGAGGCCCGCGGCCCGGGTCGCCGTCTGCGTCGTACGGGCCACGTAGTACCACTCGTCCTGGTCCCAGCGGCGGCCCGCGAACGGGAAGGAGCACCTGCGCCGCCACAGCACCGGACCGAGTTCGGCCTCGGTGATGCCGGTCTCCTCGGCCAGCTCCCGCAGCGCGGCCTGCTCGTGGCTCTCGTCGCCCTCGACGCCGCCGCCCGGGGTGAACCACCAGTCGTCGGCCGGATCCTCCGGCTCATGGCCGTGCAGCAGCAGGATGCGGTCCCGCGGGTCGAGCAGGACGACACGCGCCACCCTGCGCAGCCCGCCTTCGTACGAGTCGCCGTACGGGCTCTCCCCCGCGTCGCTTCCGCCCTCCGGTCCGTACTCCACGCCCGTCGCCTCAGCGGGCACTCGCGGGCTCCGTCCGGGGCGTGGAGCGCTTGGCCCGCCTGTTCGCGATCGGACCGTATGCCCCGCCACCGAGTACCAGC
Source organism: Streptomyces sp. (assembly GCA_013362785.1). Classification (GTDB taxonomy): domain Bacteria; phylum Actinomycetota; class Actinomycetes; order Streptomycetales; family Streptomycetaceae; genus Streptomyces. The sequence goes on from JABFVM010000083.1 coordinate 1,140, forward strand.
ACACCGCCCACCACGATCAGCGCGACGATCGTCCGCAGCGGCCCCGGCGAGGACAGCGCGCCGAGGGACTCGAAGCCCGTGGGGCGCTCCAGCGTGCCGTCCATGGGCCATACGACGGCCTCCACCCGGGACGACACGGCACTGCGCGCCACGGTTCCGCGGGCGGCGTCGGTCAGATGGGCCGTGGAGTCCAGGGAGCCGCTCCGCTCGTCACCGAGCAGGAAGAGCCGGTCCTTCGGCACGGTCACGGTCGGGAAGTTCTGCAGCTCGGCCAGGCCGTCGTCGGCCAGATACGGCTCGTCGATCTGCTTGCCGTTGACGGTCAGCTTGCCGTCCGTGCAGCAGCCGACCTTGTCGCCGCCGACGGCGACCACGCGCTTGACCACAGGGGCGTTGGTCACCCAGGTCTTGTCGGTGAAGACGACGACGTCGCCACGGCGGATGTCACCGCTGTCGATGCGCTGGGCGAGGACCCGGTCGCCGGCGCCGATCGTCGGCGCCATCGAGCTGGTGGGCACGGTGTACGGACGGTAGACCACCACTCCCCAGGCGAAACCGCCCAGGAACAGCACCAGGCCCAGCGCCACCGCCAGCCCGGACAACCGCTGTCCGGTCCGACTGCCCGCCGGGCCTCTGCTCGCGCCACCGTCACGCGGCGCCGTACGTGTCGTGCTCTCGCCACCCATGGGTCCGCACCCTACCCGGCGGTACCGACACCGGGCAGCCCCTGCCCAGCGCCAAGGTCACACGCTCGGCAAAGCTTTCCCCAGCGGTCGGCGACAGATGAGGCCGATCCCGGGCGGGACGGCGGCGAGCTGCTCGCCGCCGTCAGAGCGTGCCCGCTCAGCGATCAGCGGGTCTCGGCCGCCTTGCTCCGCTGCCGGCGCCACAGCACCAGCGGCACCGCACCGGCCAGGGCGAGCCCCTGCGGTGCGACCGTCAGCGCGGCGGAGCGGGCGCTCAGGTCCTGGTCGAAGGTGTCCGGGACCGGAAGGTTGTCCCAGCGGTTGATCGGCCAGGCGATCACGATGGCGCGGCCGACGACCTCGTCGACGGGGACCATGCCGTGGTTCGCGTCGGACTGGTTGTAACGCGAGTCCCGGGAGTTCTGCCGGTGGTCGCCCATGACCCAGATGTGGCCCTCGGGGACCTTCACCTTGAACTGGCCGCCCTGGTCGTCCTGGCTGCACGGGGTGTTGCCGGGGTAGACGTACGGCTCGTTCAGCGCCTTGCCGTTGACCATCAGCGGGCCGGTCTTCTTGCACTCGACCGTGTCGCCGCCGACGCCGATGACCCGCTTGATCAGGTCCTTCTCCTCCGCGGAGGGCATCAGGCCGATCCAGCTGAGGAAGGTCTGCAGGGCGTTGGGGTCCGGAGTGGGCTCGCCCGCCAGCCAGTTGTCGGGGTCGTGGAAGACGACGACCTCGCCGCGCTCGGGCTCGGAGCCGAACCAGGGCGTGAGCTTGTCGACCAGGACGCGGTCACCCTGCTGGAGGGTGTTCTGCATCGAGTCGGAGGGGATCGAGAACGCCTGCACGAGGAACGTCTTGATCAGCAGCGCCAGGACGAGCGCGATACCGATCAGGATGGGCAGCTCCTTCCAGAAGGAGCGCTGCTTCTTCGGCTGGGGGGAAGCTCCGCCCGACCCCTGACCGCCGGTCGGGGGCTGCCCCTGCGACCCTCCGCCGTCACCGTCCGCTCCGGGGTCATTCCCGGAGGTCACGGCGCCGTCCGCGGCCGGGTCGGCTGCTCCCACGGGGTGTCCGCGGTGCTCCTCGCCGTCGTGCCCGGACCGTGCGCCAACCGCCACATCCCCCACGCCAACTCCTTACTCTGTGCCGCTGCCTGCCCCATACGCGGCGCAGGCCCACTACTCCCATAACGAGCGGGAGTTCCGCAGGGCTCGGGAGCTGGATCGTTCCGTTCGAAACGTCTGACGCAACCCTATGCGACAGCTCGGCGGAGGCGGTCGACCCGGTCGCCGAGTCGGACACCGAAGCGTAGGTTTTCGGTTCGTCCAGAGAGGTCCAGTGACCGAACGGCCAGGCGATCCACATGGCCCGTCCGACGACCTCGCCCTCGGAGACCGTGCCGCTGTAGCCCTGGTCCTGGTGTACGCGGGAGTCGGCGGAGTCGGCGCGGTGGTCGCCCATCACCCACAGGCGTCCCTGCGGGACGGTGATGTCGAACTGCGCGTTGGAGGGGGCGTTGCCGGGGTACAGATAGTCCTCGTTCAGGGGAACGCCGTTGACGGTGACGCGCCCTTGCGTGTCACAGCACTTGACCCGGTCGCCGCCAACACCGACGACGCGCTTGATGAGGTCCTTCTCGTCGTCGGAGGGCAGCAGACCGATGAACGTGAGCGCCTGCTTGACCTGCTTGATGACGACGGGATCCTCCTTCTTCACCGTCGTCTGCTCGTCCTGGAGCCAGCCGCCGGGGTCCTTGAACACGACGACGTCCCCGCGCTGCGGCTTGGAGCCGAACCAGGGGGTGAGCTTGTCGACCAGGACGCGGTCGCCGACCTGGATCGTCTGTTCCATGGAGCCGGACGGGATCACGAAGGCCTGGACGAGGAAGGTCTTCAGGACGAGCGCTATGAGGACCGCGACGCCGACGAGGAGGGGTATCTCCTTCATCGCGGAGCGCCTGCGGCGCCGTTTGACCTTGCGCTGCAGCTTGCGCCGCTCCGCGCGCGTACGACCGCCGGCGGGGCTGGCGGCGCGCCGGGCGCCGGTGGGCAGCAGATTTTCGGCGGGGCTGCTGGGCACGCCGCGGGGCTTGCCACGGTTACCCATGGGCACCCACTTCCGCGGCGGGCACGCGCGCGTAGGCGTCCGGACGGTGCAGTCGGGTCCAGTGGGCGGTCGGCCATACGATCCAGTCGGCACGGCCGATGACTTCGCCGACCGGGATCATGCCGCCGCCGGGCGAGCCCAGATGGTCGCGGGAGTCGCTGGAATCGCTGCGGTGGTCACCGAGGACGAACAGGGTGCCGTCGGGCACGACGACGTCGAAGCGCACCGTCGACGGGCTGTCGCCGCGGTACAGGAATGTCGACTCGTCGACCGACCGGCCGTTCACCTGGATCCTCCCCTCCTTGTCACAGCAGACCACATGGTCTCCCCCCACACCGACAACGCGTTTGATGTAGTCCGCGTCCCCGAAATACCCAGTTCCGTCGAACACGACAACATCGCCGCGTCGCGGCTCGGCACCGAAACGGTACGCCAACTTATTTACGAGAACGCGGTCGCCGATCCTCAATCCGGACTCCATGGATCCGCTGGGAATCTGGAACGGCCTCAGGACGAATGTGTTGAGCAGCAGCACGAACACCAGAAGGACCAGCAGGGTCAGGCTGATCCGCCCGCCCGGGAGCCACTCGGTGATCCGCGACACCAACGCGAAACGCGACCGTCCCTCCTGCCCCTCTGTGTCCGAGGTCTCCTCGTCCGAGGTCGTCCCGGAGTCGGAGGGGCGGGAGGAGCGGTCGCGCTCCGTCTGCTGTGCTTCGGTGTTCATCGGGGCCAGATGTTATCCGGCCCCGCTTTGAACCCCGCGAGGGCGAGCCCCCGAAAGCGCTCAGTTCTCGCGCTTCTCCTTGATCTTCGCCGCCTTGCCGCGCAGCTCGCGCAGGTAGTACAGCTTGGCGCGGCGGACGTCACCCTTGGTGACGAGCTCGATCTTCTCGACGATCGGGGTGTGCACCGGGAAGGTGCGCTCGACGCCGACGGAGAAGGAGACCTTGCGGACCGTGAAGGTCTCGCGGACACCGGCGCCCTGGCGACGGATCACAACGCCCTTGAACTGCTGCACACGGGAGCGGTTGCCCTCGATGACGCGGACGTGGACGTTGACGGTGTCACCCGGGCGGAAGGCCGGGACGTCGCTGCGCAGCGACGCGTTGTCGACGGAGTCGAGCAGGTGAGACATTTCGTCTGCTTTCTTCGCCCATGCCACAGGTCATAGACGGGAGCTAGGTGTTTCGTGAGGATGCTGTCCGTGTCGGGGCGGGCGTCGTGTCCCCCCGTGGCAGGGGCGCACGCCGGACGACGCACAACAGCGACTTATTCTTCCACGCCCTCGGTCCTGCGCCAAAATCGGCCGAACCGCTCCCCCTCCGGGTCGGGCATCCAGCCCAGGATGGAGAGCATCTCGCGGTCCTTCTTGTCGAAGGCCTTGGGGTCGCAGCGCTCGATGAGGTCGGGCCGGTTGGCCGTCGTACGCCTGAGTGCCTCGTCCCGTCGCCAGCGGGCGATCTTGCCGTGATGGCCGCTGAGCAGCACGTCGGGGATGCCCCGGCCACGCCACTCGGGCGGCTTGGTGTAGACGGGGCCCTCCAGGAGGCTGGCCATGGCGCCGGGCGCGAAGGAGTCGTCCCGGTGCGACTCGGCGTTCCCCAGGACGCCGGGCAGCAGGCGGGCCACGGCCTCCGTGACGACCAGCACGGCCGCCTCTCCGCCGGCCAGGACGTAGTCGCCGATGGACACCTCGTGGACGGGCATCCGGGTGGCGTACTCGTCCACGACGCGGCGGTCGATGCCCTCGTAGCGGGCCGGCGTGAAGATCAGCCAGGGCCGCTCGGAGAGCTCGACGGCGAGTTCCTGGGTGAAGGGACGGCCGCTCGGGGTGGGGACGATCAGGGCCGGCGCGCGCGAGCCGGTCTCGTAGCCGTCGGCCAGGACGGAGTCCAGTGCGTCCGCCCAGGGCTCGGTCTTCATGACCATGCCGGGG
>JABFVM010000183.1 GCA_013362785.1 Streptomyces sp.
CCGAGAAGGAGGAAATATGGAGTCCCAGGTGCGTGGCGGGACCAGATGGAAGCGGTTCGCTGTGGTCATGGTGCCCAGCGTCGCCGCTACGGCTGCGATAGGTGTCGCCCTCGCGCAGGGCGCTCTCGCCGCGTCGTTCAGTGTCTCCGGCCAGTCGTTCAAGGTCACGACCGACAAGCTCGTCGGTAACGGTTTCTCGCAGTACGGCGCTCTTGACGAGGGCTACACGCTCTCCGGCAAGAAGACGGTTCACCCCGTCGCCGTCTCGGGGTTCAAGACCGCGACGATCAACAGCCTGTGCCAGTCCGTGGTCACCCCCGACATCCCGATCCTCGGGAGTGTCAGCCTGATCCTGCGGGCGGGTGAAGACCCGAACAAGCCGGTCGAGGCCAAGAACCTGTACATCGACGTGGCCGACCTTGAGGCCGACGCCACGTTCGAGAACATCGACATCGGTGTGGCTGCCAAGGACGCCAGCAAGGGTCCGGGCATGAAGGGTGGCGGCGAGCAGTCCAACCCCTTCGGGTTCGCCCAGCAGGCCGACAAGGCCACGCTGGTCGGCGTGAAGCAGACGGCGTGGGCCACCACTGCCGGAACCTTCAAGCTCAGCGGTCTGAAGATGTCGCTGTCGACGGGTGTCAAGGAGTGCTACTAAGCACTCTCTGACGGGCGGGGGAGCCGATGGCGCCCCCGCCCGTCCACACTCCGCCGCTTTCTTCACAAGCGGTCACACGCTCACCAACTCACCACCGCACCACCACCACAGCAACGCCGTACCAGGGAGCTGTTTTCCATGAGCGCCGAGACTCCTGCCGTACCCGGCCAGTTCACCCGCCGGAGGCTGCAGTTCCGCGCCTGGCGGGGTACGAGGCCGTTCTGGGCCGGTCTGTTCGTCATGCTCGGCGGACTCCCCATCGCCTACTTCCCGTACGCGAATCTCCAGATCGGGCACCTGACGCTGGCGATGCAGACCGCGGGGGGCTCCAGCTCCCTGATCATCGGTGTGCTGCTCGTCGTCCTGGGCTTCACCCTCTGGTTCCAGAGGCACGTCCGCACCTTCGCGGGGATCGCGGCGATCCTGCTGGGGCTGGTGTCCATCCCGCTGTCCAACATCGGTGGCTTCCTCATCGGCTTCCTCTTCGCCCTCATCGGCGGAGCGATGGCCGTGGCATGGGCCCCGGGCGCGTCGTCGGAGCACGAGCCGGCGCAGCACCAGTCGACGGGCACGGGCGGCGACTCCGAGGGCCTGGACCCCGACACCACGGTCCTCCAGCCGGTTCGGGACGAGTTGGGCAAGTCGAACGATCTGTCAGGAACGAGCCCGGCGAACGGGGCGAACGGGAGGCACAGTGCCGGCTGACGAGGTGACCCACGGGACTGAAGTGGACAAGTCCCGTGTGAGAACCGGGCCGCGCCACGCGGCACCCAAGAAGCCGCTGTTCACCAGGTTCCACATGCCCGCCGGCAAGGCGATAGCCCTGGCGGCGATGCCCACCGCGGTCCTCATGGGAATGGGGTTCACACCGACACTCGCGCAGGCCGACAGCAACGACTCCGCGAAGCTGACGTCCAACAGCCTGACCGCGGACGAGTACGACGAGTACGCCGACCAGTACAAGGACTGTGTGGCGGCCCTCAAGGACGCCGAGGACGGTTCGGCCTCGCCGTCGCCCTCGTCGAGCGCCGGTGACTCCACGGACCAGGACGACACGCCGAAGCCGACGCCGTCGGCCTCGGCCGGCCAGGACTCCTCGGACTCCGGTTCCTCGGACTCTTCGGACGACGCGGGCTCGTCGGGCTCCGCCGGTGACTCCTCCTCGTCGGATTCAGGTTCCGACGAGGCGGCCGAGCCCACGCCGGCGCCGTCCCCGAGCAAGTCGAGCGAGGCCCAGTCCGGCGACACGGCCACGCCGTCCCCCGCGCCGTCCGAGAGCGGCGGCAACGTGCTGGAGGACATCGGCGACGCCATCTCCGGCATCTTCACGGGCGGCGCCGGCTCCGAGGAGAGCGCGAGCCCGACGCCGTCGCCCTCCGCGAGCGCCGGTGAGGAGGCGTCCTCCGGATCCTCCGACTCCGGCAAGGAGACCTCTGGCGCGGACGACCCCGTCAAGGAGACCGCCGACAAGGTCACCGACCCGGTGAAGGACACCGTCGAGGACACCACCGACAAGGCGACCGAGGCGGCCAAGGACACCACCGAGGCGGCCGAGGATGCGGCCGGCGAGGCCACCGCCACGCCCAGCCCCTCCGCAAGCACCGGCACGGACGCCGAGGACTGCCCGGCCGCCACCGACGACGAGAGCGGCGTCGACAACAAGGTGCCGGTGGCGGACGACCCCTGGTACCTGGATGCCAGCTCGCTGCTGCTGAAGGGCGCGGACTACCAGGGCATAGTCGAGGTGAAGACGGCCAACGGCACCAAGAAGAAGGTGCTGAAGTACGTCATCTCCGACGGCACCGACATCGGCGACCTGCACCAGACGGTGAAGGACAAGCAGTCCGGCAAGACCTACCACGTGCAGGCGGCCGGGGGCTCGACGTCCACCATCCGCGACGGCAAGACGGTGATGTACACCGAGAGCATCTCGGGGAACCTGCTCGGCCTGATCCCGATCACGTTCGACCCGGAGCACCCGCCGCCGCTGAACATCCCGCTGATCTACTTCACCAAGGTGAAGGTCGTCCAGGCCGGTCAGTTCGGCGGCACCCTGCACGTGCCCGGCATGCACGTGTTCACGACCGACTGAACAACCCCACAAGCCCGTTCGGGAGCCGCACAAGCTGAGGGCGCCCCCTTTCAAGGGGGCGCCCTCAGCGCCGTACAGGAGCCTTTCGGCGGCTCTCGCCGGTCAGGCCCGTGTGCCGCCACCGAGGTGGTGGACGCGGACCATGTTGGTGGTGCCGGGGACACCGGGCGGGGAGCCGGCCGTGATGACCACGATGTCGCCCTCGTTGAACAGACCGAGCTTGACGATCTCCTGGTCCACCAGGTCGACCATCTCGTCGGTGCTGTTCACGAACGGCACCACGTGCGGCTCGACGCCCCAGCTGAGCGTCATCTGGTTGCGCGTGGACTCGTCCGTGGTGAACGCGACGATCGGCTGGGCGGCGCGGTAACGGCACAGCCGGCGGGCGGTGTCGCCGGACTGGGTGAAGGCGACCAGGCCCTTGCCGCCGAGGAAGTCGGCGATCTCGCAGGCCGCGCGGGCCACCGAACCACCCTGCGTACGGGGCTTCTTGCCCGGCACGAGCGGCTGGAGGCCCTTGGCGAGCAGCTCCTGCTCGGCCGCGGCGACGATCTTCGACATCGTCTTGACGGTCTCGATCGGGTACGCGCCCACGCTCGACTCGGCGGACAGCATGACCGCGTCGGCGCCGTCCAGGATCGCGTTGGCCACGTCGGAGGCCTCGGCGCGGGTCGGACGGGAGTTGGTGATCATCGACTCCATCATCTGGGTCGCCACGATCACCGGCTTGGCGTTGCGACGGCACAGCTCGATGAGCCGCTTCTGCACCATCGGGACCTTTTCGAGCGGGTACTCGACGGCGAGGTCACCACGGGCGACCATCACGGCGTCGAACGCCATCACGACGTCCTCCATGTTGGCCACCGCCTGCGGCTTCTCCACCTTGGCGATGACGGGGACGCGGCGGCCCTCCTCGTCCATCACCTTGTGGACGTCCTGCACGTCGTGGGCGTCCCGGACGAAGGACAGCGCGACCATGTCGCAGCCCATGCGCAGCGCGAACCGCAGGTCCTCGACGTCCTTCTCGGACAGCGCCGGCACGTTCACGGCCGCGCCGGGCAGGTTGATGCCCTTGTGGTCGGAGACGACACCGCCCTCGATGACGATCGTCCTCACCCGCGGGCCCTCGACGTCCAGGACCTTCAGCTCGACGTTGCCGTCGTTGATGAGGATCTGGTCGCCCTTGGCGACGTCGCCGGTCAGGCCCTTGTAGGTGGTCCCGCAGATCTGCTTGTCGCCCGGGACGTCCTCGGTCGTGATGACGAACTCGTCACCGCGCTCCAGCTCCACCGGGCCCTCGGCGAAGGTCTCCAGACGGATCTTCGGGCCCTGGAGGTCGGCGAGCACACCGATGGCCCGGCCGGTCTCCGCGGCGGCGGACCGGAGGCGCTCGTACCGCCCCTGGTGGTCTTCGTGCGTGCCGTGGCTGAAGTTGAAGCGGGCCACATTCATGCCCGCCTCGATCAGCGAGACGAGCTGTTCATGGGAGTCGACCGCGGGGCCGAGAGTACAAACGATTTTCGAACGGCGCATGGGACGATCCTATCGGTTTGTTTCGCCGCGGAATATTCCGTCTGGCGGAAGATACAAATGAGCTGCGTATTGCTCAGCCGTGTTACTCAGGCGTTGCCCACCAGCGCGTAGGTCTGTGTCGCGATCTCCAGTTCTTCATCCGTCGGCACCACGGCGACCGCCACCCGCGCGCCGACGGGGGAGACCAGTCGCGGCCCGTCACCGCGCAGCGCGTTCAGTCCGGGGTCCACCGCGAGGCCCAGTTGTTCCAGGCCGGCCAGGGCGGCCTCCCGCACCGGCGCCGCGTTCTCCCCGACCCCGGCCGTGAACGCGATCGCGTCCACCGTGCCGAGCACCGCGTAATAGGCGCCTATGTACTTCTTCAGTCGGTGAATGTAGATGTCGAAGGCCAATTGGGCCCTCTCGTCACCGTCGTCGATCCGCCGGCGGATCTCCCGCATGTCGTTGTCGCCGCACAGGCCGATCAATCCGCTCTTCTTGTTGAGAAGAGTGTCGATTTCCGTTATGGACATTTCACCAACCCGCGTCAAATGGAAGATGACGGCGGGATCCAGGTCCCCGGAGCGCGTACCCATCACGAGCCCCTCCAAGGGCGTCAGCCCCATGGAGGTGTCCACGCAACGACCGCCCCGTACGGCGGACGCGGACGCGCCGTTGCCGAGGTGCAGCACGATGACGTTCACGTCCTCGGGCGCCTTGCCGAGCAGTTGAGCGGTGGCCCGGGAGACGTACGCGTGCGAGGTGCCGTGGAAGCCGTACCGGCGTATCCGGTGCCGGTCGGCGGTCTCGACGTCGATCGCGTAGCGGGCGGCCGACTCCGGCATCGTCGTGTGGAACGCGGTGTCGAAGACGGCGACCTGGGGCAGGTCCGGGCGTAGCCGCTGGGCGGTGCGGATGCCGGTGAGGTTGGCCGGGTTGTGCAGCGGGGCGACCGGGATGAGCCGCTCGATCTCGGCGAGCACGGCGCCGTCGATGACGGTCGGCTCGGTGAAGTGCTTGCCGCCGTGCACCACCCGGTGGCCGATCGCGGCCAGCTCGGGCGAGTCGAGGCCGAGGCCGTCCTTGGCGAGCTCCGTCGACACCGCCTTCAGGGCGGCCTCGTGGTCCGCTATCGGGCCCGTCCACTCGCGCACCTCGCCGCCGCTCGCCAGCGGGGTGTGCTTGAGCCGGGAGGTCTCCTCGCCGATGCGCTCGACGAGGCCCAGGGCCAGCCGGCTGCTGTCACGCATGTCGAGCAGCTGGTACTTCACCGACGAGGAACCGGAGTTGAGGACGAGGACGCGGGACGAGCTCACTGGGCGGTGGCCTTCTCGTGGAGGGGCTGGGCGGGGGACAGGGCGGGGGACTGGGCCTGGATCGCCGTGATGGCGACGGTCGTGACGATGTCCTGGACGAGGGCGCCCCGGGACAGGTCGTTGACCGGCTTGCGCAGACCCTGCAGCACCGGTCCGACGGCGATCGCGCCGGCCGAACGCTGCACGGCCTTGTAGGTGTTGTTACCCGTATTGAGGTCAGGGAAGATCAAAACCGTTGCCTGCCCGGCCACTTCGGATCCCGGCAGCTTGGTCGCGGCCACGGACGGCTCGACGGCGGCGTCGTACTGGATGGGCCCCTCGATCAGCAGATCGGGCCGCCGCTGCCGCACCAGCTCGGTCGCCTCGCGCACCTTGTCGACGTCGGCGCCCGAACCGGACGTACCCGTGGAGTACGACAGCATCGCGATCCGCGGCTCCACGCCGAACCCCTCGGCGGTCGCGGCCGACTGGATGGCGATGTCGGCCAGCTGCTCGGCGTTCGGGTCGGGGTTCACCGCGCAGTCGCCGTAGACGAGGACCTTGTCGGCCAGGCACATGAAGAAGACCGACGACACGATGCCGGCGTCCGGCCGGGTCTTGATGATCTCGAAGGCCGGCCGGATGGTCGCGGCCGTCGAGTGGACGGACCCCGACACCATGCCGTCGGCCAGCCCCTCCTGCACCATCAGCGTGCCGAAGTAGTTCACATCGCTGACCACGTCGTACGCCAGCTCGACGGTGACCCCCTTGTGGGCGCGGAACCCGGCGTACTTCTCGGCGAAGGAGTCGCGCAGCTCGCTGGTGGCCGGGTCGATCAGCTCGCAGCCGGCCAGGTCGATACCGAGGTCGGCGGCCTTCTTGCGGATCTGGTCCTCGGGCCCGAGCAGGGTCAGGTCGCACACCCCGCGCCGCAGCAGCACCTCGGCGGCGTGCAGCACCCGCGGCTCGGTGCCCTCGGGCAGCACGATGCGGCGCATGGTGGAGCGGGCCTGCTCCAGCAGCTTGTGCTCGAACATCATCGGCGTGACCCGGTCGCTGTTCGGCGCCGAGACCCGCCCCAGCAGGTCACCGGTGTCGACGTACCGCTCGAACAGGCCGAGCGCCGTCTCCGCCTTGCGCGGGGTGACAGCGCTCAACTTCCCCTCCAGGGAGAAGAGTTGCTCGGCGGTGGGGAAGCTGTAGCCGGGCACCGACAGCACCGGGGTGCCCGGGGCGAGCCGGGCGGCGAGGGTGAGGATCTCGTCGCCGGGGCGCTCGTCCAGGGTGAGCAGCACACCGGCGATCGGCGGGGTGCCGGCGCTGTGCGCGGCCAGCGAGCCGACGACCAGGTCGGCGCGGTCGCCCGGGGTGACGACCAGGCAGCCCGGGGTCAGGGCGGTCAGGAAGTTCGGCAGCATGGCGCCGCCGAAGACGAAGCCGAGGGCGTCACGGGCGAGCCCGGAGTCGTCGCCGAGGAGGACCTTGGCGTTCAGCGACTGGGCGATCTGCGCCACGGTCGGCGCGGCCAGGGCCGGCTCGTCCGGGACGACGTAGCAGGGCACCGGCAGCCGCGAGCGGAGCCGCTCGGCGATCTCGTCCCGGTCCTCCCGGGCGACCCGGTTGGTGACCATGGCGAGCACGTCGCAGCCCAGGCCGTCGTAGGCGCGATAGGCGTTGCGGGTCTCGGCGCGCACGGACTCGGCGGTCTGCCCACGGCCGCCCACGACGGGTATCACGGACGCGCCGAACTCGTTGGCGAGCCGGGCGTTGAGGGACAGCTCGTCCGGGAGCTGGGTGTCGGCGTAGTCGGTGCCGAGGACGAGGACGACGTCGTAGTCGCGGGCCACGAGATGGAACCGCTCCACGAGCGTGGCCACCAGCTCGTCGGTGCCGCGCTCGGCCTGCAGGGCGGACGCCTCGTGGTAGTCCATGCCGTAGACCGTCGCCGGATCCTGGGACAGCCGGTAGCGGGCGCGCAGCAGCTCGAACAGCCGATCGGGACTGTGGTGCACCAGCGGCCGGAACACCCCCACCCGGTCGACCTGCCGGGTCAGAAGCTCCATGACCCCCAGCTCGACGACCTGCCGGCCGTCACCTCGGTCGATTCCGGTCACGTACACGCTGCGCGTCACGCGTGCTCTCCCTCTTCCTCTGTCGTCCGTCGTCTGTCGTCCGTCACCGGGGTCGCAAAATCGCCCAGTGAGGTGAGCGAAACCCTCTTGACAATACCCTTGGCTGTGGATAAGGCGCCCGTCAGTACGGGAGCGACACCGCCCTCGCGGACGTGAAACAATCGGATTGGCTCACCGGTATCAACAGCGAGCAGGAGACACAGCACGATGCGCATCGGAGTTCTCACCGCAGGCGGCGACTGCCCCGGACTGAACGCCGTGATCCGGTCGGTCGTGCACCGGGCCGTCGCACAGTACGGCGACGAGGTGATCGGTTTCGAGGACGGCTTCGCGGGCCTGCTCGACGGCCACTACCGCCACCTCGACCTGGAGGCCGTCAGCGGCATCCTGGCCCGCGGCGGCACGATCCTCGGCTCGTCCCGACTGGAGCGCAACCGGCTGCGCGAGGCGTGCGAGAACGCCCCCGACATCGCCCGTGACTTCGGCATCGACGCGCTGATCCCGATCGGCGGCGAGGGCACCCTGACGGCGGCCCGCATGCTGTCGGACGCGGGTCTGCCCGTGGTCGGCGTCCCCAAGACGATCGACAACGACATCTCCTCCACGGACCGGACCTTCGGCTTCGACACGGCCGTCGGCGTCGCCACGGAGGCCATGGACCGCCTGAAGACGACGGCGGAGTCCCACCAACGGGTGATGGTCGTCGAGGTCATGGGCCGCCACGCGGGCTGGATCGCGCTGGAGTCCGGCATGGCGGCCGGCGCGCACGGCATCTGCCTCCCGGAGCGCCCGTTCGACCCCGCCGACCTGGTCAAGATGGTCGAGGAGCGCTTCGCGCGCGGCAAGAAGTTCGCGGTGATCTGCGTCGCCGAGGGCGCCCACCCCGCCGAGGGCACCATGGACTACGGCAAGGGCGAGATCGACCAGTACGGCCACGAGCGCTTCCAGGGCATCGGCACGGCCCTCGCGTTCGAGCTGGAACGCCGCCTCGGCAAGGAGGCCAAGCCGGTCATCCTCGGCCACGTCCAGCGCGGCGGCGTACCCACCGCGTACGACCGTGTCCTCGCCACCCGCTTCGGCTGGCACGCGGTGGAGGCCGCCCACCAGGGCGAGTTCGGCAGGATGACCGCGCTGCGCGGGACCGACGTCGTGATGGTGCCGCTGGCGGAGGCGGTCACCGAGCTGAAGACGGTGCCGAAGGACCGGATGGACGAGGCCGAGTCGGTCTTCTAGCCGCGAGCGCGCCCGCCCCCGGGGCACGGGTTCCGCTCAGGGGCTGATCTCAGGGGCTGATCGCCTGGAGCGTCGTCCAGAAGCGGTCCACGATCCGGTTCAGGAACTCGCGGCCGGCCGCGCTGGAGTCACTGTTGTCGCCGCCCCAGCTGAGGGTCGCGGTCATCTGCCCCTGGTAGTCCTGGTGCAGCTCCTGGAGGGCGGTCTCCAGCGCGCGCCGGTCCAGGGGCACCATCTTGCCGACCGGTCGCACATACGCCTGCCAGCGCGTCGTCACGGCACTGCGCAGCAGGTCGGCGAGTTTCGCGTCGCGGCCCGTGACGGTGATGAAGTCCGGCACCGACAGCCCGAGCAGCTCGGCGAGGGCGGCGGACTGACGGTCGGTGCCGCGCCAGTCGTCGAGCTCCTCCATACGGAGATAGGCGGGCAGCTCGTGCCCGACGGTACGGGCCACGTCCTCGGGCGCGAGACCCCGGGCGAGCCGGTGCTCACGCAAGGTCCGCGGCTTGCCGAGCAGCTCGCTGGGCGAGCACCACAGCACCCCCGCGAGTGCGGTGAGCTCACCGCTGGTGGGTGCCGCGATCTCGCGCTCCCAGGCGATCACCAGGTCCTCGGTGACATAGGGGAGTCCGTACGAGGCGCGCATGCCGTAGGCGACATGTTCGGGCCCCATGTTGAGGGCGGCGCGGAGTCTGCGGGCGGCGGGGGCGTCGAAGGGGGGAGTGGGTGGGGTTCGGCGGCTGGAGCGGCTGGGCTGGTTCGGCTGGTTCGGTTGGGCTGGGGGTCGGCGCACGGCCCACAACGTAGGACGGGCGGAGTGGGGTGACTACGGTCTGTTCAGCCAGGATTACGGATTGTAGGAACCTACGGCTACTGGCGGGTTCGTTGACGGGGGAGATCGTCCGCGGGAGTGGCGTGAGGGGTGAGGGTGGTGGCGCCGGGGTGGAGGGAGATGCGGGCGCCGGGTGGTGGGGGTTGGTGAACGGCAAGGTCAAGGGGCATATTCGCGAGCGCTTTCTGATGTCGATCTCTTGGTGGCTCGCGACGGGAGACCCGCGGTTTTCGGTCGTCTGAACGAACCCCGAAGAGGAATACGTCAGGGCCGGTACCTCGGTCGGTCCCCGCGAGGTGGCCGAGCGGCGGCTCAATCCCGACGTCGGGGGAGAAGGTGTCTAGTGCTGGAAGGGCGGCATCGGGTGCGGCGGGGGCATGGGAGGTTGTCCGAACTCGCGGGCCCGGTCGCGGGTCATGGCGCCTTCGGTGTCGGCGTCGGCCCGGTCGAAGGCGTCGGATGCGAGCAGGTAGTAGGACCCGGCCTCGGACAATCGCCCCGCCCGCTCATGGCTCAAGGCAAGATTTCGTAGGGTTTGGCCCACCTTGTACCAGTCCTCGAACTCCCGATGGATCTCAAGCGCCCTCCCGTACGCCTCCGCCGCCTCCTCCGCCCGGTCGGTGTCCTGGAGTGTGAGACCGAGGTTGTTCCAGGCGATCGCCTCCCGGTGACGGTCGCCCGCGGTCCGGAACAGGTCGCGGGCGTGGGTGTGGGCCTCGACCGCCTCCCCGGAGCGGCCGGCCTTGCGCAGCGCGTTGCCGAGGTTGTTCCACGCGGTGGCCTCGCGGAGGTGGTCGCCGGCCGCCCGGAACAGATCGCGGGCGCGGGTATGCGCCTCGACCGCCTCCTCGGCCCGGCCCGCCTCGCGCAGGACGCTGCCGAGCTTGGTCCAGGCGGCGGCCTCACCGAGCCGGTCGCCCGCACGCCGGGCGGCGTCCCCGGCCGTACGGGCGATGGCGATCCCGTCGCTGAAGTACCGCCGGCAGCGCAGATACTCCGCCAGGCACAGGGCCAGCCCCGCCGCCCGCCGCGCGTACCGCTCCTCTCCGGCCCACTGCACGGCCCCCACCAGCCCGGCCCGCTCCCCGTCCAGCCAGGCCAGCGCCTGCGCCCGGTCCCCGAAGCGCACCGGCTCCGGCCTTCCCGGCAGCCAGTGCAACCAGTCGTCCGCGGTGTCCGCCCACCGCCAGTAGAACCCCAGCAGCCGCTCCCTGGCCGCCTCCCCCTCCTCCCGCAGACCCGGATCCCCGGCTGCCACACCCACCCCGAACGCCCGCACCAGGTCATGCAACCGCCACCGCACTTCCCCGTTCCCTGCCTCCCCCTTCCCCGCTGCTCCCTTCCCTGCCTTCCCCTTCCTCGCATCCCTCTTCGGCCGTACGGCTGTGACGAGACAGGCGGCGGCCAGGTCCTCCAGGACCCCCACCGCGGCATCCTCGTCGAGTCCCGCGAGGGCGGCCGCGGCCTCCGTGCCGGTGTCCGTGCCGGGGGCGAGGGCGAGCAGCCGCAGCAGCCGGGCCTGGTCGGCCGGCAGTCGGCGGTACGACGTCTCCAGGACCGGGCGCAGGGCGAGGGAACGGCCGTACTGGTCCGTGCCCCGGCTGCCGTTGTCGAGGACGGCCAGCGCGTCACCGACCTTCTTGATGTCGGCGACCAGGGTGGCGATCCCACGGCTGCGGCGGCGGCGCAGCATCGCGGCGGCGATCTGCAGGGCGAGGGGCAAGTGGCCGCAGAGCACGGTCAGTTCACGCAGGGCCTGAGGTTCGCGGGTGGGGCGGTCGTCGTGCGGGTCGTTGCTGAGGGCCGTGGTCACGAGGGCGGTCGACTCGTCCTCGGGGAGGGTCTCCAGATCCACGATGTGCAGCGGGAGCGAGTCGGGGCGGTCGCGGGAGGTGATCAGGACGCGGTGGTGGCCGGAGCCGGGGAGGAGCCGCAGGAACTGGGGCGGGTCCGAGGCGTTGTCCAGCACCAGCAGTGTCCGGGCGCGGCGCTCGGCGAGATGCACCTGGTACGTGTCGTACTGGCGGGCCGTCGTCCTCGGCAGGTCGGGGCCGCGGATGCCGAGGGCGTCGAGGAGGGCGAGCACCGCCTGGTCGGAGGTGACGGGGTGGTCGTCGTAGCCGCGCAGATCGACGAAGAGCGTCCCGCCGGGGAACCAGCCCTTCGCCCGCGCCTGGTGGGCGGCCTCGATCGCCAGCGCCGTCTTGCCGATGCCGCCCATGCCGGTGAGCGCGGAGATGAGCAGCGGGCGGGCGGTGGCCGGGCCGTCGGCGGTGGGGTCGAGATGGGTGAGCAGCCGGTGCAGGTCCGCGGCCCGGCCGGTGAAGCCGAGGGGGCGGGGCGGAAGGACGGTGGAGGCGGTGGGGACGGGGACGTGCGCCGGGCCCCCGGCCGGCTCGGGCCTGTCGGGAGTGCGTGTCGGGGGTGCCGTCTCCCTGGGCTCCAGTTCGCGGAGTACGGCGATCGCCGCGTCGGCGGCCCGCTCGGCGGCGTAGTGCTGTGAACCCCGGGCGTCCGCCTGAGCCTTACTGGCATCCGCCCGGTCGCTGATGCCCCGGATGATCAACGCGCCCGCACTGCCGGCGAGATGGGCCGCGTGGGCCACCCCCGACCCTTCCATCTCGATGGCGACGGCGTCGTTGTAGTGCTCCCGGATGCGGTGGGCGAGGGGTGAGTCCGCGTCGGACAGGACGACGTCGCCCGCGGCGATCGGCTTGAAGTGGATATGCGGTACGCCGCGCAGGGCCTGGCGCGCCGCCGAGTCGAGGTGGTGCGGGGCCGGCCAGGTCAGCGGGCGGTCGAGGAAGCCGTCGGGGGTCTCCTTGCCGCCGTGTATCGCGTACACCTTCGTGGCGACGACCACGTCACCGAGGGCGATGTCCGCCTTGAGGGCGCCTGCCACGCCGACGAAGAGGACCGCCTGCGGGGCGAACCAGGTCATCACCCGCTCCGTGAGCGTGGCCGCGGTGAGTGTGCCCTCGCCCAGTTCCAGAAGGGCGATCTGCCAGGGCGTTCCGGGAAGCCGGCCGACCTCGGCGCGGGTGCCGAAGTAGGGGTGCACGTGGGTTTCGGTGGCCGGGAGGTGGTCGCGGACCGCCCGGTATTCGAGGGGGAGAGCGGTGAGTACGGCGATGGTGGGTGCGGTGGCGGGCACGTCTTCACGGTACTGCCAACATGCCTGCCCAGAACGGGTGTTGGGCGGGCCATAGGGGCGTACCTTGTTGGCACGCGGAGTTCGGAAGTGGTGCGGGGGACGGCGCGATGGGCGGCGAGTACGGCGGGGATCACGTCGATCTCCGGGATGGGGTGTTCCACGGGCCTGTTGTCGCCAAGGGGAACATCTACCAGCATGCGGCTGCGCCTACGGCGCTGGATGCGTTGCCCGCGAGACCGGCGGGCTTCACGGGCCGGGGCGAAGAAGTGGAGGAGCTGCTCCGCGCCTTCGATCCGGCCGTGGCGGGAGGGCCGGAGGCTGTCCTCGTTGCCGCGCTGTCCGGGCTTGGCGGCATCGGGAAGACCGCGCTGGCGGTGGAGGCCGCGCATGAGGCGTGTGAGAAGGGGTGGTTTCCGGGCGGGGTGCTCTTTCTGGATCTGCAGGGGTACGACGACGATCCCGTTACCGGGGAGCAGGCGCTGGAGGCGTTGTTGCGGGCGCTCGGTGTGGAGCCGGAGCGCATTCCGATGCGGGCGGATGAGCGGGGTGCGCTTTATCGGTCGTTGCTTGCTGAGCGGGGGCGGGGGGCGGTGCTGGTAGTGGCCGACAATGCTTCCTCGCCAAAGCAGGTGCGGCCGCTTCTTCCCGGTGATGCAAGGCATCGGGTGCTGGTCACCTCGCGCAACAAGTTGCCTCAACTGGGGGCGCGATTGCTGACGCTGGATGAGCTGACGCCGGGGGAAGCGTACGAGCTTCTCGACCGTGCGCTGCGGATCGCCGATCCGGCTGACAGCCGTATTGCTGAAGAAGCAGAGGCGGCCATGCGACTTGCCTCCCGCTGTGGACATCTGCCGCTCGCCCTTCAGATTGTGGCGGCGCTGCTGGCGCTGGATCGGGACAGGCCTGTTGACGAGCTTGTCGCCGACCTCTCCGAGTTCCGCCGCCGCTTGGTCCACCTGGACGACGGTGAGCGCAGTGTCCGCGCTGCCTTCGACCTGTCGTATCGGCGTCTGGAGCCTGATCAGGCTCGGCTGTTGCGGCTGCTTGCGCTTGCTCCGGGGGGCGAGGTCACTACCGAGGCCGTGACTGCCATGACCGGGGAGTACGTCCCGCCGACTCGGGCCTTGGACGGGCTGGCCCGTGCTCACCTTGTCGGGCGGGGGAATGGGCGTGGACGGTGGCGGTTGCATGACTTGGTGCGGGCGTTCGGGGCGGGTGTAGTTGCGGGGAACGCAGAATTTCGGGAGGAGGGGGAGGTGGCGAGGGGGCGGCTGCTGGAGTCTTACCTGCGGTGGTCGGACGCGGCAGATGACCGGTTGCGGTGGCTGCCGGGGTTGCCCGAGCCAGAGCGGTTCGTGGATCGAGGCCAGGCGCTTGCGTGGCTGGATGCGGAGCGGGCGGGGCTGGTGGGGGCCGTGCAGTGGGCAGGCGAGGAGCGCTTTACGCAGAAGGCAGTGGAGTTGGCCGAATGCCTCGCGGTGTACCTGGGGTGGCGGCGGTACTTCGGTGACTGGATCACTGTTGCGCGTGCCGCCCGGGAGGCCGCACATCGCGTCGGTGACCTCCGGAGTGAGGGCGGCGCGTGGGATGACCTGGGTAACGCTCTGAGGGAGGCGGGGCGGTCGCAGGAGGCTGTCGACGCCCACATTCGCGCCCGCGACATGTTCAGGACCTTGGACGACCGCCACCGCGAGGCCGTTGTGTGGAACAACCTCGGCCTCGCCCTGTTTGAGGTGGGGCGGTCGGAGGAGGCTGTCGACGCCCACATTCGCGCCCGCGACATGTACCAGGCGGTCGGGGACAGCCACCGCCAGGCTATTGCGTGGAACAACCTCGGCGCCGACCTGCGGGAGGTGGGCCAAGTGGAGGAGGCTGTCGACGCCCACATTCGCGCCCGCGACATGTATCAGGCCGTCGGGGACCGCCACGGGGAGGGAATGGCATGGCACAACCTGGGCAGCGCTCTGCGGGATATGGGCCGACATGAGGACGCGATCGAGGCCTATGGCAAGGACCTGAAGATCTGCTACGAGTTCGAAGACTGGTACGGCGCAGGTGTAACTCTCGAAAGCCTTGCCCGTGCCCATGAAGAGGCCCTCAGCGCTGCCGAAGCCCGCTCCTACTACCTCCAAGCCGCCGACGCCTACGCCCGCGCCCATGTCCCTGACCGGGCTGTCGCGGCGCAAACCGCAGCAACCAACCTCCTCACCCCTTGACCGCCCCACCCAACGCAAACCCCCCACCCAATCGCCGGGCCACCAGCACATAAAGCAAAATCACCGGCGTCGAGTAAATAATCGAAAACGCTGCCAGCTGCCCATAGACAACAGTCCCCCGATTCCCGAAGAACTCATTGATGCTCACAGCCGCAGGCATCTGATCCGGCGTGAGCAGCAGCATGAACGGCACAAAGAAGTTCCCCCACATCATCACGAACGAGAACACCGTCACCACCGCCACCCCGGGCCCCATCAGCGGCAACACGATCCGCACCAGCGACTGGAGCGACGACGCCCCGTCCGTCCAGGCCGCCTCCTCCAGCTCCTTCGGCACACCGTCCATGAAGTTCTTCATCAGCCAGATGGCGAACGGCAATTGGGAAGCCGCGAAGAAGAAGATCGTGCCCTGCATCGTGTCGATCAGATTCACCTGCACGAACAACGCGTACACCGGCACCATGATCGCCGTGATCGGCAGGCTCGTCGCGAACAGGATCGTGAGCAGGAACGGCCGGTTGAAACGCGACCGGAACCGCGACAGCGGATACGCGGCCAGCGCCGCGCACGCCACCGTCAGCGCCGTCCCGCCGCCGCACAGGAGCAGGCTGTTGAGCAGGGGTGTGAAGGTGATGTCCGGCGTCAGGACGGCGTCGAAGTTGTCCAGGGTCACGCCGTCGGGAAGCTTCACCTGGAGACCGGCATCCGTGTCCAGCGAGGAGAGCACCACCCACGCCAACGGCAGCGCGAAGGCCACGGCCACCGCCAGCAGACCCGCGTCGGCGGCCAGGCGGTGAGTGGTGCGTCGGGAGGAGGGAGTACGGGGCGTCCGGGACATGGGCGTCAGACCTCCGTTCGCAGCAGACGCAGGTAGACCACCGAGAACAACGACCCCACCACCAGGAGAAGCAGAGCCACCGCGGTGCCGTAGCCGATCATGCTCTTCTGGAACGCCTCCTCGTACATGAACAGCGGCAGCGTCTGGCTCTTGCCGCCCGGGCCGCCCCTGGTCATCACCCAGATGAGCCCGAAGACGGACAGCGTCTGAAGGGTGATCAGCATCAGATTGGTGCCGATCGAACGGCGGATCATCGGGAGCGTGATGTGCCACATCCGGCGCCAGCCGCCGGCGCCGTCGACCTCCGCCGCCTCCGTGATCTCCTTCGGGATCTCGTTCAGCGCCGCCGAGTAGACCAGCATCGAGAAGGCCGTGCCCCGCCAGACGTTCGCGAAGGACACCGCCAGGATCGGGAGCGTGAACAGCCAGTTCTGGGTGGGCAGTTGGAGCCAGTCCAGGATGGCGTTCAGGGTGCCCTCGCGGCGGAAGAAGGCGTAGAGGAGGAAGCCCGCGACGACCTCCGGCAGGACCCACGCCGTGATCACGATGCCGCCGACCAGCGTGCGGACCGGCTTCGACGCGCGCTGCATCAGGGCGGCCAGGGCCAGACCCAGGGTGTTCTGGCCGAGCAGCGCCGAGATGACGGTGAAGACGAGCGTGAGCCAGACCGCGTTGACGAACGCCTCGTCGCCGAACGCCGTACGGAAGTTGTCGAAGCCGACGAACGAGTCCTCGGCCTGGCCGGTCAGCTGGAGGTCGGTGAAGGCGATGTAGGCGCAGTACGCGATCGGACCGGCGAGAAAGAGGACGAGGAGGACCAGGGCGGGGGAGACGGGGAGGGCGCGGGCGAGGGCGCGATGCAGCGGGGCGTGGGGATGAGGATGGGGGCGAGCGCGGGTGTGAGGGGTGGGGAGTGGAGGCGGCGGGGCCGAGCCCGAGGGGGACTTGCCGGCCGGGTTCGGGCCCGTCGCGTCGTGCGGTGCTTCGGCGGTCATGGGCGGTCGTCCTCGCCGTCTTTCACTTCTCGATCACCTCTCCGTCCGCCGCCGACTTCAGCTCCTCGTCGTAGCCCTTCGCCGCCTCCGCCACCGACATGTCGCCCGTCGTCACGCCCTCCATCGCTTCCTGGACGGCCGTCGAGACCTTCGGGTAGGCCGGATAGGCGGGGCGGTAGTGGGTGCTCGCGACGAGGTCCGTGAAGAACTTGATGCCGGGTTGGGCGTCGATGTACGCCGGGTCGCTCGCGACGTCCTCGCGTACGGCGATGCCGGAGTTGGCGACGTACCACTTCTGGGCGTTCGCCTTCGTCTGCATCGTCTTGATGAACTCGAAGGCCAGGTCGGGGTTGCCCGCCTTGGCCGGGACGGCCCAGGTCCAGCCGCCGGACATGCTCACCTTGCCGGGGGCCTGGCCGTTCTGCGTGGGCATGGCGGCGAGGCCCAGCTCGTCCGACCACTCGGGCCATTCATGGCCGCTGCCGGGCAGCCAGTCCTGCGGAAGCCAGGAGCCGTCGAGGGCGATGGCCAGCTTGCCCTTCGGCAGCCACTCGCCGCGCACCCGGGTCATGACGTTGGGATCGAGGGCGTCGGAGACGTCCGGGCCGAGCTTCTCCTTGTAGACGGTCTCGATGAAGGACAGGGAGTCCTTGAAGCCCTGGCTGCCGGCGATCCACTTCTTGGCGGACTTGTCGTACAGCGGGTCGGCCGTGCCGCCGCTCGCGCCCGTGCCGTACAGCAGCATCTCGAACGTCTGCATGGTGGCGGCCTCGCCGACGGGCTTGCCCGTGTAGACGTTGAGGGGGATGACGCCGGGGGCCTTCTCCTTGACGGTCCGGGCGGCGTCGAGGACGTCGTCCCAGGTCTTCGGCTGCCAGTCGGCGGGCAGGCCGGCCTTCTTGAAGATGTCCTTGCTGAACCACAGCCCCCGGGTGTCCGTCCCGTCCGGGACGCCGTACGTCTTCCCGTCCTCGCCCTGCGCCGCCGCCTTCGCCGTGTCGATGAACTTGTCCCAGTCCTGCCACTTGGCGAGGTACGGGTCGAGGGGCTTCAAATACCCGCTGGTGATGTCCGAGTTGATGAGGAACGTGTCCTCGTAGACCAGGTCGGGGGCGGTCTTGGGGGAGCGGAGCATCTGCTGGAGCTTGGTGTAGTACTCCGAGTCCGGGGCCTTGATGGGGACGAACTCGACCTTCTTGCCGGGGTTCGCCTTCTCGAACTGCTTCTTGATGTCCGCGAGGTAGGTGTCCATCACCTTGATGGAGTTGTCCGTGGACTGCTTGAAGGAGACCTTCACGGTGTCCGGATCACTGCCGGATCCGCTGCCGCACGCGGTGAGGGTGCCCGCGGCGGCGAGGGTGAGGGTGAGGGCGAGGAGTGCGGGGAGGGCGCGGAAGGAGCGTTGTGTGGGGCGGGCGGCGGTGGGGCGCACGGGCATGACCTCCTGCGGACGCACGTCGTTGTGGCGCGGGGATGGCTGCCTGGTGAACGTAGGTTGAGTGGTCTAGTCAGGTCAATGAGTCTGCGCCGGATTGGGCGTTGGCGGCCTCGGTGGGGGCGTTGGCCTGGCTGTAGGCATGGGCGGCCTGGAGCAGGCAAGCGCGGAATTCAGCGGGGAGGTTGATGGTCCGGCAGGCGAGGGCCAGCTTTTCAAGAGTCTGGCCCACCCCGTACCAGTCTTCGAACTCGCGGCAGATTTCCAGGTCCTTGCCGTACGCCTTGATGGCCTCCTTCACCCGGCCCGACTTCCACAGGGCGAGACCGAGGTTGTGCCACGCCGTGCCCTCGCGGTGGCGGTCCCCGGCGGTCTGGTAGAGGTCGCGGGCGCGGGTGTGGGCGTCGATCGCTTCCTCGGCCCGGCCCGTCGCCCGCAGGGCGTTGCCGAGGCTGTTCCACGAGTCGGCCTCGTCGCGGCCGTTCCCCGCGGCTCGGTAGAGGTCGCGGGCGCGGGTGTGGGCGTCGATCGCTTCCTCGGCCCGGCCCGCCGCCGCCAGGGCGTTGCCCAGGCTGTGCCACGCGACGGCCTCGTCGCGGCCGTTCCCGGCGGTCTGGTAGAGGTCGCGGGCGCGGGTGTGGGCGTCGATCGCTTCCTCCGGACGGCCCGCCCCTTGCAGGGCGTTCCCGAGGCAGACCTCTGCTCTGGCCTCGTGAGACAGGTCAACGGCGCGGCGGGCGGCCTCCCGGGCGGCACGCGCGACGGTGATCCCGTCGTCGAAGTGGCGCCTCCAGCGCAGGTACTGCTCCAGATATGCGGCCAGTTCCACCGCCTGCTGCCCGTACCGCTCCTCACCCGCCCACTGCACGGCAGCGATCAACCCCGCCCGCTCCCCGTCCAGCCACGCCAGCGCCGACCTCCGGTCTGCGAACCGCGGCTCCTCCAGCCCCGGCAGCCACCTCAGCCGGGCAGCCGCCTGATAGGCCCACCCCAAGTAGAAGTTCAGCAGCCGCTCCCGCGCCGTCTCCCCCTCCTCCCGCAAGCCCGCATCCCCCGTCACCACTCCGACTGTGAACGCCCGCACCAGGTCGTGCAACCGCCACCGCACATGCCCACCCGCCGGCACTGGCGTCACGAGACCGGCGGAGGCCAGGTCCTCCAGCAGCCGCACGGCGATATCCGTGCTCAGGCCGGTCAGAGCGGCCACGGCCGACGTGCTCGCGTCGGAGCCGGGGGCGAGGGCCAGCAGACGCAGCAGCCGGGCCCGTTCGGGCGGCAGACGGCCGTACGAGGTCTCCAGCACGGGACGGAGAGCGAGCGAGCGGCCATACAGGTCCGTGCCCGGGCTGCCGTTGTCCAGGACAGTGGTGGGGTCCTCCGCCTCCATGACCTCGGCCACCAGCGAGGCGATGCCACGGTGCCGCCGCCGACGGAGCATCGCGGCGGCGATCTGGAGAGCGAGCGGCAAGTGGCCGCACAGTGCGGTCAGTTCGCGCAACGCCTGCGGTTCCCGCGCCGGGCGGTCGTCGCGCTCGTCGGCGCCCTGGAGGGCACGGGTCACGAGGGCGACCGAGTCGTCCGGAGCGAGCGTCTCAAGGTCGATGAGGCGTAAGGGAAGTGCGTCCGGTCGATCCCGGGACGTGATCAGTACCCGGTGGCGGCCCGTGCCAGGCAGAAGGGGTAGGAATTGGGACGCATCCGAGGCGTTGTCCAGGATCAGCAACGTCCGGTTCTCTCGCTCGGAGAGGAGCGTGCGGTATGTGTCCAGCCGACGCGCAGCCGCCTGGGGCAGATCCGCACCCCCCACACCCATCGCATCGAGCAGGGCCAGCACCGCCTGATCCGCCGTCACCGGATCGTCGTCGTACCCCCGCAGATCCACGAACAGCGGCCCACCGGGGAACCACCCCTGCGCGCAAGCCCGATGCGCCGCCTCCACCGTCAATGCCGTCTTCCCGATACCGCCCATCCCGGTGACGGCGAAGATGAGCACAGGAAGTGCGGCCGAATCACCCGCATCAGGCACGAGTTGTGCAAGCAACCGATCCAGCTCCGCCGACCGCCCCGTGAAGCCAAGCGGACGAGGCGGCAGCGTGGCACTCGCCCGAGGGACCGGCCCGTGCCCTGTCTCTCTACCGCTGCCCTCCGGTCTGCTTGCCGATGACCGTGCCGTAAAAGGTCCCGCCCCGAAAGTCGATGTGGTCGCCCCCACCCCGATGGGGCCCCTCCTCGGAGTCGGACGATCCCGAGGACCCGGAAGACGCCCCGCCCCGCGGCCGATGCTTCCGCAGCACCGCCACCGCCACGGCGGCCGCCTGCGCAGCGGCCCGCTCCTGCGACCCCGAGGCGTCGGCCTTGTTCTTCCCGGTGTTGGCGAGGTCGCTGATCCCCCGGATCACCAGGACGTCCAACTGGCCGTTCAGATGCGCCGCGTGGGCAGCGCCGGAACCTTCCATCTCGATCGCGGCGGCGTCGTTGTAGTGCTCGCGGAGGTGCTTGGCGATTTCCGATCTGGAGTCCGCCAGGACCACGTCACCGGCGGCGATCGGCTTGAAGTGCGCCCGTACCTCCGCCATGTCCCGCACGGCGGAACGGGCGGCCTGCACCAGCGCGTTCGAGCCCGGCCATGCCTCGGGGCGGACGAGGAAGCCCTTGGCTGTCTGCTTGCCACCGTGGATGCCGTACACCTTCGTGCCGACCACGACATCGCCGACCGCGATGTCCTCCTTGAGGCTGCCCGCCACTCCGACGAAGAGCACGGCCTGTGGATTCAGCCAGGAGGCGATCTGTGTCGTGAGAGCGGCGGCGTTCACCGGGCCCTCGCCCAGTTCGGCGATCGCCACGGTCCAGTCGGTGCCCTCCAGGCGACCGCGTTCGACGCGGGTTCCGTGCTTGTCGTGGACGAGTTCCTCACGGTCCACGATGTGCGATCGCACGGCGGCGTATTCGACCGCGAGCGCGGTGAGGACGACAACGCTGGGAGAAGTCTCTGACACCCCCTTAAGGTACTGCCAAGTGGCAGGCTCGGGCGGGGCGTTGGCCACCCAGGGTGCCGGGAGAGGGGATCGCCATCATGGCCGGGACGGAGTCGGACGTCACCGTCGGGCAGTTGCTGCTCGCCGAGTACCAGAGCCTGAAGGACGAGCAGAAGGCCCGCATCGGCTTCCGGGACAACCTGCTGTACGTCACCCTCGCGGTGGTCGCCGCCGTCATCGCCGCCGCGGCCCAGGCGAAGCAGACGTCGATGCTGCTGGCGTTGCCGCCGGTGTGTGTGGTGCTCGGGTGGACGTACCTCGTCAACGACGAGAAGATCTCGGCGATCGGCAGGTACGTCAGGGGCGAGTTGGGGCCCGGACTCGCTCAACTCGCCGGTGCGGAGGCCGTGTTCGGGTGGGAGACGTTCCACCGTGGGGACGCTCGACGCGTGTCGCGCAAGGTCGTGCAGCTCGTCGTCGACCTGCTGGCCTTCTGCGTCGTACCGCTGAGCGCGCTCATCGTGTACTGGGCCGGCGACGAGACCTCGACGGGACTCGTGCTGCTGTCCGTACTGGAGGCACTCGCCGTGGCCGGGTTGGCGGCGTACGTCGTGCTGTACGCGCTGCCGTTCGGGTCGGCGGCGGGGGATGCGGCGGGGAGCAGTGGTGGGAACAGCGGAGGAAACGGCGGAGGAAACAGCGGGGGCTGAGTCCCGTAGGAGCAGGAGAGCTAAGCCGAGCCCCCCGGCCGGCCTACCCCGCCCCCGATCCTGCGCCCGTTCCCGTTCCAGATCCTGATCCCCCTCCCGTCCCCGAAACCCACCGATACACCAGCTCCGGCCTCCCCACCTGCCCATACACCGGCTTCCGCTCAGCCCTCCCGGCCTCCACCAGGTGCTCCAGATACCGCCGGGCCGTGATCCGCGAAATCCCCACGGCCTCGGCGACCCCCGCCGCCGTGAGCCCCTCCCCGGCGTCCCGCACAGCCCCGGTCACCCGCTCCAGCGTCGGCGCGCTCAACCCCTTCGGCAGGGCCGCCGGGCCGGGCGCCCGCAGGGCCGCCAGTGCCCGGTCCACCTCGTCCTGACCGCTCGCCTCGCCCACCGCCGCGTGGAACTCGGCGTACCGGATCAGCCGGTCCCGCAGTGTCGCGAAGGTGAACGGCTTCAGGACGTACTGCACGACCCCGAGCGACACTCCCTCCCGCACCACGGCCAGATCCCGCGCCGACGTCACCGCGATGACATCCGCGTGATGCCCGGCCGCCCGCAGTGACCGCGCCAGCTGCAGCCCGTGCACATCGGGCAGATGCAGGTCGAGCAGCAGCAGGTCCACCGGCGTCCGCTCCAGCGCGCGCCGCGCCTCCGCGCCCGTGTGCGCCTTGCCGACCGCGACGAAGCCCGGCACCCGGCCTACGTACAACATGTGCGCGTCCGCCGCCACCGGGTCGTCCTCCACGACCAGGACACGAATCGCCTGCTCGGCCGACGCCGTCATACGTCACCTCTCGAAACCGCAGTGCCCCCGGAACCGGCCCCCTCCGTCGAACGGGAACCTCGCGTCGAGGAGGAGTCCTCTGGCCTGTGGGGACCCTCCGGCCTGTGGGGACCCTCCGGCCTGTGGGGACCCTCCACACCGTAGGGACCCTCCGCCCCAGCAGAACCTCCCGCCTCAGCTGAACCT
>JABFVM010000617.1 GCA_013362785.1 Streptomyces sp.
GTTGACGGCGTTCTCGACGAGGTTGCCGAGCGCCGCGGCCAGCTGGCCCCGGTTGCCCCAGATGCTGAGGTCCTCGGTGCCGCCGGCCGCCATGGTGATCTGCTTGGTGCCGGCGGCGTGCCGGCAGCGGTCGACCGCCTCGGCGACCAGCTCGTCCACGCGGACGGGCTCGGCGTCCTCCAGCGGGTCGTCGTTCTGCACCCGGGAGAGGTCGATCAGCTCCTGCACCAGGTTGGTCAGCCGGGTCGCCTCGATCTGCATGCGACCGGCGAAGCGCTCCACGGCCTCCGGGTCGTCGGAGGCGTCCATGACGGCCTCGGACAGCAGGGAGAGGGCGCCGACCGGCGTCTTCAGCTCATGGCTCACGTTGGCGACGAAGTCACGCCGCACCGCCTCTATCCGCCGGGCCTCGGTGAGGTCCTCGACCAGGAGGAGGACGAGTCGGGAGCCGAGGGGCGCGACACGAGCGGACACGGCGAGCGCCTCGCCGCGTCCGGTGCCACGCCTGGGCAGATCCAGCTCGACCTGCCTTATCTCGCCGTCACGTCTGGTGTCCCGGGCCATCTGGAGCATGGGCTCGACGGAGAGCTTGCCGCCGCGCACCAGACCGAGGGCGTACGCCGCCGAGCTGGCCTTGACCACGGCGTCCCCCTCGTCCAGGACGACTGCGGAGGACCGCAGTACCGACAGGACCGTGTCCACGCCGGGGGGCAGGACGGGGTCGGTGTGCAGGGAGGTTCGGGTGGGTCGCTTCAGGTCGCGTTCGCTCCAGCGGAACGCCAGCATGGCGATGACGCCGGTAAGCACCCCGGCGATCGCTGCCGCTGCGGCGACCGCCGCGTTCACGTCCATGCGTCCAGGTTAGGCATGGGGTGGGTGCCGGCCACAGCCATCGAGGTGCGAGCTCGAACACTCGTCGCCCAGAGTTCACCTTGGAGCCAGTGTTGGTTCATTTGGGGTGGCGGAAACGGACGCGTAGGGACCGGATCGTGGAAGCGTCGGGTTCGCCCTGGCGGTTTAGCGTGGAGATCACACTGGCGGTTTCACGACAGTCCGACTGGCGTTTTCGGGACAGTCTTACTGTCGGAGGTCATGACCGTAAGACTGTCCGCTCGACGGTTCGACGGAAACACCTGAGGCAGAGTTAAGAGAGGGACCCCTGATGCGGGACGCGTACCACGAGGAACTGGACTCGATCGGCGACAGCCTGGTGGAGATGGCCCGGATGGTCGGGTCGGCGATCGGGCGCGCCACGGCGGCGATCCTCGACTCCGACCTGAAGCTGGCCGAAAGTGTGATCGAGGCCGACCAGAAGGTCGATGATCTCCAGCACGACCTGGAGGCGCGGGCCATAGCGCTGCTCGCCCGCCAGCAGCCGGTGGCGACGGACCTCCGGATAGTCGTCACCTCGCTCCGTATGTCCGCCGACCTGGAGCGCTCGGGCGACCTCGCCCAGCACGTGGCGAAGCTCACGCGGCTGCGCTACCCCGAGCGCGCCATCCCGCAGGACCTGCACGCCACCATCCTGGAGATGGGCCAGCTCGCGCAGCGCCTGATGGCGAAGGCGGCCGAGGTGCTCGTCACCAAGGACGTCGACCTCGCGCTCCAGCTGGAGCAGGACGACGACGCGATGGACCTCCTGCACCGCACGCTCTTCCAGCACCTGATGGACGAGCGCTGGAAGCACGGCATCGAGACGGCCGTGGACGTGACGCTGCTGGGCCGTTACTACGAGCGGTACGCCGACCACGCGGTGGCCGTGGCGAAGCGTGTGGTCTACCTGGTGACGGGTGAGCACGCGGATGACCTGCAGGCGGACATCCAGCCGGAGATTCAGCAGGTCTCGGGGGTGGAGGGGGCGTAAGGCTCCGGGGGCCTCGGGGGCGGTGGGCGGCTCGTTCCGCGGGCTCGCGGGGGTCTGTTCGCGGCGTGCGCAAGCCTCTGTGCGCCGTTGATGCGCCCAGCGGGGCGGGCATGGAATGGGCACAGGCTCCAGGCTCCAGCCCCGAGGAGGCACCATGGCCGAATCCCCCAGCACGCCTGGCACGACACCCGACCCCACCCGGGAACGCGCGACCGAGCAGCCCGCCGACATCAGGAGCCTCCCGCTCTTCGGCGCCTGCGGCTGCGGCTCGGGCTGCGCGTGCGGGTGCCAGTCGGGGAATCCCTGCCAGTGCGGGTGAGGGTGTTCTGTTTCTCTGTACGACGGTGATCAGACGCTGATACGACGGTGAAGGGCCCCGGTGCGATGGCGTACCGGGGCCCTTCGCGTGCCCGCGGGTCGGCGGCTCGGCGGGGCGGCGCTCGCCTCGCCCCCGGTGCCGTGCGGGAGGAGCATGGAAGGAGACCAGGATCGTGAGGAGGTGCGAGGCATGGCTCAGTACATGGACGTACACCACAACATGAAGGGCATCACCGCCGACCAGCTTCGGGAGGCCCACAACGCGGACCTCGCGATAGAGAAGGACGAGCGCGTGCACTTCGAGCGGGCGTGGGCCGACCCCGAGTCGGGCGTCGTCTACTGCCTCTCCGAGGCGCCCTCGGCCGAAGCGGTCCAGCGCATCCATGAGCGCGCCGGGCACAAGGCGGACGAGATCCACGCGGTGCCGTTGACGGTGTGAGGCGAGGTCGTCAGGGACAACCAGGGCCGGAATTCCTGAACCGGGCTTTCCGAAGCCCGGTTCCCCTTCGGCGACGGCAAGTGAGTCCCGAGGGCGTTCGGCTCAACAGGCGATGCGTGGGCGGCGGGCTTACGGTCGAGCGGTAGGCGCTGCGGCGAGTGGGTGCCCCTCGCGTGCAGGCGCCGGTCGATTCCTCTCACGCCCCCGGAATTCGACACCGACCCGACCCCGACAGGAGACCGACCTGCCATGGCCACAGCATCGGAAACCCCAGTACTGGACACCATCGCCGCGATGACCGTCGACTCGGTCGAGCGGTGCGGGCTGACCCCGGACACGTTCATGCTCACCCGCATCGCGGCCCTCGCCGCGTCGGACGCCCCGCCGATCTCCTACGTCGCCCACATCGACCCCGCCATCCAGGCCGGCATGAACGCCGAGCAGGTCCAGGACGTCCTCGTCGCCATCGCCCCGATCGTGGGCACGGCCCGCGTCATGACGGCCGCCGGCAACATCGCCAAGGCTCTCGGCATCACCATCGCGGTCGCGGACGCGGAGGCCGAGATGCGGGGGCGGGGGGCAGGAATGTAGGGACGCCGCCCACTGTGCATGGAGCCCCCTGTCCGCGGTGAACCGCAGGCGGGGGGCTCAACACGTGGGTGACACCTCAACTGACCTGCAGTTGGGCCGTACGTGTCACCAGTACCCAGAGGCCCGCAGTCGGCCCAGGGCGCGAAAATGCCCCCGAGGCGCGCCGTTTGCGCAGCTCAGGGGCATGATCACGGATGCTACTTCTTCTTGCCCTGGTTCTTGACCGCCTCGATGGCCGCTGCGGCCGCCTCCGGGTCCAGGTACTTGCCGCCCGGGGTGACCGGGTTGAAGTCGGCGTCGAGCTCGTAGTAGAGGGGGATGCCCGTGGGGATGTTCAGGCCCGCGATGTCGGCGTCGGAGATGCCGTCGAGGTGCTTGACCAGGGCGCGGAGGCTGTTGCCGTGGGCCGCGACCAGGACCGTGCGGCCGGTCAGGAGGTCGGGGACGATGCCGTCGTACCAGTAGGGGAGCATGCGGACGACGACGTCCTTCAGGCACTCCGTGCGGGGGCGCAGCTCCGGCGGGATCGTCGCGTAGCGCGGGTCGTCCGACTGGGAGAACTCCGTGCCGTCCTCAAGCGGGGGCGGCGGGGTGTCGTAGGAACGGCGCCACAGCATGAACTGCTCCTCGCCGAACTCGGCGAGGGTCTGGGCCTTGTCCTTGCCCTGGAGGGCGCCGTAGTGGCGCTCGTTCAGGCGCCAGCTGCGGTGGACCGGGATCCAGTGGCGGTCGGCCGACTCCAGCGCCAGCTGGGCCGTGCGGATCGCCCGCTTCTGGAGGGACGTGTGGACCACGTCGGGCAGGAGGTCGGCGTCCTTCAGGAGCTCGCCACCGCGGACCGCCTCCTTCTCGCCCTTCTCGTTGAGGTTGACGTCCACCCAGCCGGTGAACAGGTTCTTCGCGTTCCACTCGCTCTCGCCGTGGCGGAGGAGGATCAGCTTGTACGGTGCGTCGGCCATGCCCCAGAGCGTAATCGACGTATTCCACCCCCAGGAGGCCCGCCCAGCAGGCGGACAGTTGACGGGATCTGTTAATTGAGTGGCCTCCCGGAGCCGGGCCTTTGTAAGTTGCGGATGCTGCCTTCGCTTCTTACATCTGTATCCGGGGGACCCCTATGCCACTCGCCGCCCTGAGGCGTGCCGCCCGCGAGACCGTCTCCGGTCTTCCCCGCGAGTTCTGGTGGCTGTGGACCAGCACCCTGGTCAACCGGCTCGGTGCCTTCGTCGCCACCTTCATGGCCCTGTACCTCACCCTCGACCGCGGCTACTCCGCCTCCTACGCCGGTCTCGTCGCCGCGCTGCACGGCCTGGGCGGGGTCGTCTCGTCCATCGGGGGCGGCGTCATGACCGACCGGCTCGGGCGGCGGCCCACGCTGCTGATCGCGCAGTCCTCCACGGCCGCCTCCGTCGCGCTCCTCGGCTTCATGCACCACCCCGTCGCCATCGCCGCCGTCGCCTTCCTCGTCGGTGCCGCCTCCAACGCCTCCCGGCCCGCCGTGCAGGCGATGATGGCCGACATCGTCCGGCCCGAGGACCGGGTCCGCGCCTTCTCCCTCAACTACTGGGCCATTAACCTCGGGTTCGCCGTCTCCTCCATGGCCGCCGGGTTCATCGCCGAGGTCAGCTACCTCTCCGGGTTCCTGATCGAGGCCGGCATGACGGCCGTCTGCGCGGTCGTGGTGTTCGTCAAGCTGCCCGAGTCGCGGCCCGAGCGCACCGAGACGGAGAAGGCCGCCGACGAGGTCGGGCTCGGCACCGTCCTGCGCGACGGGCGTTTCATGAGCGTCGTCGGGCTGTCATTCCTCGTCGCCCTCGTCTTCCAGCAGGGCTCGGTGGGGCTGCCGGTGGCGATGGGCGAGGAAGGGTTCTCGCCCGCCGACTACGGGCTCGCCATCGCCGTCAACGGTGTCCTGATCGTCGCCCTGCAGATCCCCGTCACCCGCTTCATCGAGCACCGCGACCCCAGGCGCCTCCTCGTCCTCTCCTCCCTCCTCGCCGGATACGGCTTCGGGCTCACCGCCTTCGCCGGGTCGGTCGGCGTCTTCGCGCTCACGGTGTGCGTGTGGACGCTGGGCGAGATGCTCAACGCGCCCACCCAGACCGGCCTCGTCGTCCGCCTCTCCCCCGCCCATGGACGCGGCCGCTACCAGGGCATGTACACCCTGTCCTGGTCCGTCGCCGCCCTCGTCGCGCCCCTCATGTCCGGTTTCGTCATCGATCACTACGGCGCCGAGTGGCTGTGGGGCCTGTGCGCGGTCGTCGGGACGGTCGCGGCGGTCGGATACGGCGTCCTGATGCGTCGCCTCCCGGCGGAGTCCCCGGCGGCCGCCGACGTCACCCCCGCCGGTACGGAACCCGAAGTCCGTGCGGCCTGAGACCGCCTCCATGTGACTCCCGCCTTGGGGGACGCCGTCCCGGAGTCCGTACGTCTCACGCCGACTGCCTGCTGAGCCCGCATCCCACGGGGTATACAAGGAAGCGCGGTACGGGGGCCGTTGGGGCCGCTGGGGTGGGAGACGGGCATGACCGACAGTTCCGGGTTGATCTTCGTCAGCCATGCCGGACACGACGGCCAGTGGGCGGAATGGGTGGCCTGGCACCTCCAGGACGCCGGGTACGAGATCGTGCTCGACCTCTGGCACTGGCTCCCCGGCGAGAACTTCGTGAAGAAGATGAACGAGGCGCTGGAGCGGGCGTCCGCGGTCATCGCCCTGTTCTCCCCCCGGTACTTCGCCCCGGGCCGGTACACCGAGGAGGAGTGGACCGCCGCCGTGGCCGGCCGGGACCGCTTCGTGCCGCTGGTCGTCGAGCCCCTGGAACCGGGTGAGTTGCCCGCCATCCTGCGGCCACGTATCCGCCAGGAGTTGCATGACCTGGACGAGGCGGCGGCCGTCAAGGCATTGCTCGAAGCGGTGCGTGGACGGGAGATCCCGACGACCTCGCCGGACTTCCCCGGCAAGGCGGGCAAAGGGTCCGGGAGCACCAGACTCGCCGGCAGATCGACTCGTCAGGGCCTCCAGCCCCGCTTCCCGTCCGCCTTGCACGACCCCGCCGTATGGGACGTACGACAGCGAGGGCGCAACCCGTACTTCACCGGCCGCGACGAGATCATCGAGAAGGTGCGCGGCGGTCTGCTCGGCGAGCGCCGGGCCTCTGTACGGGTGCTCCACGGTCCGGGCGGGGTCGGGAAGACCCAGGTGGCGCTGGAGTACGCACATCGCTTCGCCGGTCAGTACGACCTGGTGTGGTGGGTCGACGCCGAACACGCCGAGCAGGTTTCGGCCCGGTACGCGGAACTCGCGGCCCGTGTCGACGTGGCCAAGCCGGACGCCGGTGCCGAGATCAACGCCCAGTACGCCCTCGATTACCTGCGCACCCACGACCGGTGGCTCATCGTCCTGGACAACGCCGAGGACCCGCGGCAGCTGCGCACCTGGCTGCCGGAGGGACCGGGCCATGTACTCATCACTGCGCGCGACCCGGCCTGGAAGAAGATCGTGCCGGATCTCGCCCTGGGGGTGTTCAGCCGCAAGGAGTCACTCGCCTACCTCAACCGTCAACTGCCCACGCTGACCGACCGGTCGGCGGACGCGCTGGCCGAGGCCGTCGGCGACCTGCCGCTCGCACTTGCGCACGCCGCCGGCGCGCTCAGCGAGGGGACACCGCCCGACCACTACCTCCAGTTGCTCAGGACCAACACCGCCGAGCTCCTCAACGACGGGGAGGTCCACGACTATCCGGTCTCGGTCGCGGCCACGGTCACGCTCGCCGCCGCCCGTCTGGACGCGGGCCGTCCCGAGGCGGCGGCCCTGCTGCGTCTGGCGGCGTTCCTCGGGCCCGAGCCCATTCCGACGAAGTGGCTCGTCGAGGCGCGCGGCGAGCTGACCAGTGTGCCCGGGGCCCCGCACGACATCCGCTGGCCGAGAAACGCACTGCAGCCGCTCGCCCAGTCGGGGCTCGCGGTCGTCGAGCCCGACGCGTTCCAGGTGCACCGTCTCACGCAGGCCGTGGTGCGCCATGTCACCGCCGACCAGGCCGGGGGCCCGGTGCAGGACGTGGCCGCGCTGCTGGCCGCCGTCGATCCCGGCGACCCCGAACTGCCCGAGACATGGCAGGAGTGGGCGTCGCTCACCCAGCACCTGACAGCGACGCTGGACGCGATGATCAGCAAGGCCGAGCTGCGGTCGACGTACCTGAAGGCTGCCCGGTATCTCGTCCGCATCGCGCAGCCCGAGGCGGCTCTCGGCCTTGCCGAGATCATGCACGCGAAGTGGCGGAGGTCTCTGGGCGAGGACGATCCCGACACGCTGCGTGCGGCACACATGGTGGCCCTGGCCCTGCACGACATGGAGGCGTACGAGGACTTCCTGTCACTCGTCGAAGATCTCCTGGAGAGGCGTCTCAGAGTGCTCGGGAACGACCATCCCGACACCCTGAGCACCACCCACGACGTGGGTGTCGCCCTACTTCATCTGCGTAGATACGCCGAGGCGCACGCCATCCTCCAGGACACCGCGGCACGTCGTCAGGCGAGACTGGGCGAAGACCACGTCGAGGCCCTTTTCTCCGTCGCCAGTACCGGGGCCGCTCTGATCGAGCTCGATCGGCTCGACGAAGCCCACTGCGTACTGACGGACGCCCTGGCCCGGTACCGGCGCACATTGAACGAGCACCACCCCTCTGCCCTGGAAACGCAGGCCTACCTGGGCCAGACCTTGGCTCGTCTCGGCAGAGACGCTGAGGCCCTCAACATCAAGAGGGAGGTTCTGGCGCTGCGTCGGCAGTTGCTGGGAGACAGGCACCGGAGCACGCTCTTCAGCGTCGACAGTCTCAGCACGACACTCATCGACACCGGCCGGTACGCCGAGGCGGAGCGGCTCCTGCAGACCGCGAGAACCCGCGTCCGGGAAACCCTCGGCACCGACCACGGCCTGTACGCCAGCATCACCATGCGTCTCGCCGAAGCCCTGGCCCGCCGGGGCAAGACCCACGACGCCCAACGCCTACGCGCTTCCCTCAAGCGGCATCACCCCCCGAAGAAACGCCCCCGCTGACCTCAAGGATGCATCCGCGCCCCCTTCACCACCTTGTCCACCGCGTTCCTCGGCCCGTACACCGCCAGCCCCACCAGGTCCAGCTCCCCGGTGCCCACGGCCCGCACCGCCGCACGGTTGTCGCGGTCGTTGCCCGTCGTGAACAGGTCGGAGGTGAACACCGCGCGCGGGAGGGCGCGGGACAGCACGCGCGTGTGGGCCGTCGTCAGGGTCTCCTTCGTGCCCTCGAAGACCAGGACCGGCTGGCGGAACATCGGCAGGTAGGGGACGCCGTCCGCGTCCTCGTAGGGGTCGCCGATCACCTCCGGAAGCTGCGTGCCCAGGCCGCTGACCAGGAACGCGGTGACGTTCAGGCGCTGCCAGGTCTCCAGGTCCTCGCGCAGCAGGACGGCGATCTTCGTGTCGAAACGGATGGGTTCAGTGGTCATGGGACGAGACTGACGGCCGCCGTCCGACACCGTCTTGTACGTTCTTTGCATGGCCGCCGCCCGGAATCGCGAGGAAGTCTCCGCGTGGCGCCCCTCCGTCCCGGGCGTCACCGAGGTGTTCCACGCCCACTTCACCGAGTACGCGTATCCGATGCACGTCCACGAGGCCTGGACGCTGCTGATCGTCGATGACGGGGCCGTACGGTACGACCTCGACCGGCATGAGCACGGCACCCCGCACGACACGGTCTCCCTGCTGCCGCCGCACATCCCGCACAACGGCTCCCCCGCCACCCCGCACGGCTTCCGCAAGCGCGTCCTGTACCTGGACGGCACCCGGCTGGGCGACGATCTGATCGGCCCCGCGGTCGACTCCCCCGACCTGCGGGACCCGGTGCTCCGGCGGCGCGTCGGCCAACTGCACACCGCCCTCGCCCACCCCGGCGACGAGCTGGAGGCCGACAGCAGGCTCACCCTCATCGGCGACCGGTTGCGCACCCACCTGCGGCCGAGGACGGTCACCGACCTGCCGCGCCGCGACCCGGCCCTCGCCCGCCGCCTGCGCGAACTCCTCGACGAACGCGTCGTACAGGGCCTCGCCCTCGACGAGGCGACCGGGCTGCTGCACGCCCATCCCGCCCATCTCGTACGGTCGTT
This sequence comes from Streptomyces sp., assembly GCA_013362785.1. Taxonomy (GTDB): domain Bacteria; phylum Actinomycetota; class Actinomycetes; order Streptomycetales; family Streptomycetaceae; genus Streptomyces. The sequence continues at coordinate 9,351 of JABFVM010000617.1, forward strand.
CAGCACCGCGTACGGCATCGCCCCACACCAGTACCTGATGTCCCGCCGCGTCGACCGCGCCCGTCGGCTGCTCCTGGAGGGCTGGTCGCCGGCCGAGGTGGCCGTGGCCACCGGGTTCTACGACCAGTCCCATCTCACCCGGCACTTCCGGAAGTTGGTGGGAGTGCCGCCGGGGCGCTATCGCGGCAGCGCGCGCTGAGCGTCGTACAGATTGCGCGGGCGTACGGCGTCCGTGGTGCCGTACAGCTCCAGACGGGAGTGGAGGTCGCCGGGGAAGTCGGGTACGTCGATCTGGCCGAAGTCCGTGACCTCGTTCAGGCCCACGGTGGCGGAGTACGGCGCCAGGCCGTCGAGGCGGATCATGCCCGCGCGGCCGTTCGTCACCCGGACGTTCCAGTGCGTGAAGCGCGCGCCGAAGAGCGGGCCCGCGCTCGCGTCGCCGCCGTGACGGCCGTCGTTGTGCACCGTGATGTCGGTGCGGACATTGGCGAACGGCAGGCCGCGGTGGCTGTCGAAGGTGCCCATGCGCATGTCGCCGCGTGACCAGACGTTGTGGGAGGACAGGCCCTCGACGTTGATGCCGTGGAGCTGGGTGTTCGCGGGGGCGGGAGTGGTGCGGGCCTCGATCGTGAAGTCCTCGATCAGGTTGTCGTGCGAGCCCTCGCGGCAGAAATAGGGGTGGTGGGCGCCGCGGCCCGCCACACGCGTGTGCCGGAGCGTGCAGGCGGAGGCCGCGACCAGGCCGAAGCCGTTGTCGACGTGGCGGACGGTGACGTCGTCCACCCAGCAGTCGTAGGCGCACTGGAGAACTACGCCGTTGTGGCCCTTGTCGAGGAGGTGGGGCTGCTGTGGGGTCTCCACTGCCTCCAGGGTCAGGCCCTCGACTCCTGATCCCGTCAACTCGGGGGTGTGGGTGGTCAGTTGTGGTGTCCACTCCGGGCGCAGATCGAGCGGGAGCGGGCGTTCGAGGGTGATCTCGCGGCCGTGGATCCGGGTGATGCGGACCGGCCATTCGTAGGGGACGTACGACGTCAGCTTCGTCTTGTCGTCCCAGGTGTACGCCTCGGGGCCCGGGCCGCCGCCGCACATGTGCTCCAGGAGGGTGTGGCCGGCGTCGTCGGAGAGGCGGAGCAGGACCAGGGCGCCGGGGCGCAACGTCGGGGGGAGCGGCGAAGGAGGTGGGACCGTCACCGTCCAGTCGCCCTGGCGGGCGGGGGCGAGTGCCGTGAGCGGGCGCCACTCGTCGCGTCGGTTGCCCGTCCAGCCCTCGAAGGGCCAGGCCTTCGCCCTGATCGCGGCGACCAGGGAGTTCCAGCGGGCCTCGGGGGCCAGCCAGATCAGGCCGCCCGCCCAGGACCAGGACGACTTGTCGCCGCCGTAGCGGGAGCCGTAGGGGCCGATGAGTTCGGTGAGGTTCTTCGTCGCGTAGAGCTTGGTGCGGGTGCTGCCCGCTCCGCGGAGGACCACGTTCGAGTGGCCGACGCGGATCACGTCGTCGATGCGGAACGTGCCGGGCGGGAGGGTGACCGTGCCACCGCCGGCCCTTCCGGCGGCGGCGACGGCGCGGTTGATCGCGGGGGCGGAGTCGGTGGTGCCGTCGGGGGTGGCGCCGAAGTCGCGGACGTCTGCGACGACTCGGGGGCGGGGGAAGCGGGGCGCTCCGCTGCGGTAACCGGCTCGGCCGACGTAGGGGATCTGGGGGTGGGTGAAGGGCGTGCGGGTGAACTCGTGCCAGAGGGGTGGGACTTCGGTGGTCGTCGCCTGCGCTGCGCCTGTCGCCGTGCCGAGTGCTACGGCTGTGGCTCCGCCGAGGAGGGTTCGTCTGGTGAGATGCGCGTTTCCCATGTCCGTACGTCCTGCCATGCAGATTTCATGGATGTGAACGACGTTCAGAAGTGCGGTGGTCGTGAGCATGCCACGAAGCTTCAGGCGTGCGGAAGGGTTCGTGCAGCGCGAGTTGGTTCGGACTTTTACGTCATTCGGAAGGGCGCTGGGTCAGGTGAGTGAACGCGTCCAGATTGCGGGTCGACTCGCCGCGGGCCACCCGCCACTCGTACTCCTTGCGGATCGCGGACGCGAAGCCGAGCTCCAGGAGGGTGTTGAAGGCGCCGTCCGCCGCCTCCAGGACCTGGCCGAGGAGGCGGTCGATCTCGTCGGGGGTCACGGTGGCGAGCGGGAGCTTGGCGGTGACGTAGACGTCGCCGAGCCGGTCCACGGCGTAACTGACGCCGTACAGCTTGAGGTTGCGCTCCAGGAGCCAGCGGTGGACGCCGGGTTCGTTCTCGTCGGGGTGGCGGACGACGAAGGCGTTGAGGGAGAGGGAGTGGCGGCCGACGATCAGGGAGACCGTGGTCGACAGCTTGTGGGTGCCGGGGAGCTTGACGACGTAGTTGCCGGGGGCGGGGCTCTCCCACTCCAGCTCGGCGTCCTTCAGGGCTCCCTCGACGACCTGCGCCGTCTTCTGTACGTCCGGTGCGTCAGCCATGGTGGGAGCGTACGCGACGCCGGTGGGCGTGAGCTGCGGCGATGTAGACGTCCGCGGTGGCGGCGGCGGAGCTGTCCCAGCCGAAGGACTGGGCGTGCCGGGCGGCCGCGTCGCCCATGCGCGGGGACAGGTGCGGGTCGTCGGCGAAGGCGTGCAGCACGCGCGCGTACTCGGCCGGGTTGTGGCCCTGCACCAGGAAGCCGGTGTGTCCGTCGCGGACCGCTACGGGCAGACCGCCGACCGCCGCGGCCAGGACGGGTGTGCCGGCCGCCTGCGCCTCGATGGCCACCAGGCCGAAGGATTCGCTGTACGACGGCATGACCAGCAGCGATGCCGCCCTGAACCAGTCCGCGAGCTGTTCCTGGCCGACGGGTGGGCGGAACCGTACGACGTCCGCGATGCCCAGGCGGGCGGCGAGCTTCTGCAGGCCCTCCGGCTTGGCGAGGCCGCTGCCGCTGGGGCCGCCGACGATCGGGACGAGGATGCGGGAGCGCAGCTCGGGGTGCTCGTCGAGGAGGACCGCCACGGCTCGGAGGAGGATGTCCGGGGCCTTCAGGGGCTGGATGCGGCCCGCGAAGAGGGGGATCAGGGCGTCCTGGGGGAGGCCCAGGCGGGCACGGGCCGCTGCTCGGCCGTCGGCCGGTGAGAAGCGGGTGAGGTTTACGCCGGGGTGGACGACGGCGACCTTGTCGGGGGTCGCCGCGTAGTGACGTACGAGTTCGTCCGCCTCTTCGGTCGTGTTGGCGATCAGGCGGTCCGCTGCCGCGACGATCTGGGTTTCGCCGATCACCCGGGCCGCCGGTTCGGGGGTGTCGCCGTCCGCGAGGTTGGCGTTCTTGACCTTGGCCATGGTGTGCATCGCGTGGACCAGGGGGGCGCCCCAGCGCTGGGCCGCCAGCCAGCCCACGTGGCCGGAGAGCCAGTAGTGGGAGTGGACCAGGTCGTAGTAGCCGGGGCGGTGGCCGGCCCAGGCCTGCATGACGCCGTGGGTGAAGGCGCAGAGCTGGGCGGGGAGGTCCTCCTTGGCGAGGCCCTCGTAGGGGCCCGCGTCCACGTGGCGGACCAGGACGCCGGGGGCCAGCTCGACCACCGGGGGGAGGTCGGTGGCCGTTGTGCGCGTGAAGATCTCGACCTCGATGTTGATCGCGGCGAGGCGCTGCGCGAGCTCGACGATGTAGACGTTCATGCCGCCTGCGTCGCCGGTGCCGGGCTGGTGGAGGGGTGAGGTGTGCACGGAGAGCATGGCTACGCGGCGGGGGCGGCGGTGGAGCCTCAGCCGCGGGTGGGCCGCCGGGGAGCGTCGCCCGAGCCTGCTTACGTACTGGCTCACGTGGCGTTCCTCCTTGGCTGCGGGCATGCCTGGCGGAGGGTGTGGGGCCCTCCACGGGGGTGCAACGCGGAGGGAGGGGTTCCCATTCCGGGTGGGGTCGATTTTGCCTGGGAATTGCCGGGTGTCGCTCAACTGTTCGGGGGCGGGGTGCGTTGCGTTGTGTTGCGTTGGGGGTGGCTGGGCTTGTGTGCCTGCGGCGGCCTGTTGCCGCGCCCCTTGCGGTCAGAGGCTGCGCATACCCTCGTATGCATGACATCCCGCGCTTCCGCCCGCCCTGTGGGCACCGTCACGCGCGGGACCACCAATCCCAATCGGCTGCGCCGTATGGATCGGTGGATCGCCCATGTGCATGGGGCCGAGCTTCGCCGGGCCGTCGATCCCGTTGCGGTTGATCTTGGGTACGGCGCTGCTCCCTGGACCGCTGTTGAGCTGCTCGGTCGGCTGCGGTGCGTGGCGCCTCGGGTGCGCGTGGTCGGATTCGAGATCGAACCCGCTCGGGTTGCCGCCGCCGCGCCGTATGAGCGGGAAGGGCTCGTCTTTCGGCACGGGGGGTTCGAGGTTCCGGTTTCGCAGCGGCCGGTGCTGGTGCGGGCTGCGAATGTTTTGCGGCAGTACGAGGAGGGGGAGGTCGCCGGGGTCTGGGAGCGGTTGTGTGGTCGGCTGGCGCCCGCTGATCCGGGGACGGGGTCTCGTGGGGGGCTGCTGGTCGAGGGGACCTGTGATGAGGTCGGGCGGCGGCATGTGTGGGTCGCGCTGGGGCCGGAGGGGCCCCGGACGGTGACCTTCGCGGCGCGGCTGGGGTCGCTGGGGCGGCCGTCGGATCTTGCCGAGCGGCTGCCCAAGGCACTGATTCATCGCAATGTTCCCGGTGAGCCCGTGCATGCGTTTCTGCGTGACTTCGATCGGGCCTGGGCCGCTGCCGCGCCCTATGCGTCCTACGGCGCTCGTCAGCGGTGGGTGCGGGCGGTTCGGGATCTTGTGCGGGACTGGCCGGTGGTGGACGGGCCCGGGCGGTGGCGGCAGGGGGAAGTGACCGTGCGGTGGGAGGCGTTGGCGCCTCGGGGCTGACGCTGTGAGCTGGGGGGAACGATCTCCGCGAGTCGTTCGTCACAAAGGCGGGGAGTTCGTCGTACGACGGATGGAATGGGGGAGGGAGTCACTGCCTCTGTCGTTTTGCGCCACGTCGTGGCACGATCCCTCAGGCGTCCGCATGTTACTGACGGTAAATCAGGTTTGGGGGCAGGGGTATGGGACCGGACAGGCGCACCCTCTCGCTGGGCAGGCGCAGCGTCCTCGTGGCCGTGACCGTGGTCTGCGCGGTCACCGTGCTGGCGGCGCCGGGTACGGCGTTCGCGGCGCCCGAGCCCAGCCCGTCACCGAGTGGGTCGGCCACGAAGTCCCCGACTCCCGTGTCGAACAAGGACCTTGAGGCCGTTCGCGAGAAGCTGGAGAAGCTCTACCACTCCGCGGCCGTGGCCACGGATGAGTACAACGCCGCCGAGGAGGCGGCCGAGAAGCAGTCCGCCCAGATCGTCGCGCTGGCGAAGAAGATCGTCCAAGGGCAGGAGCGGCTGGCCGAGTTGAAGAAGCGGGCCGGTGCCGCGGCCGCCGCGCAGTACCGCTCGGGCGGGCTGCCCGACGAGGCCAAGCTGATGCTCAGCGACGATCCGCAGGAGTTTCTCGAAGGCGCCGGAAGGGTTCTACAGGGTGAGCGTGCGACCAAGGGGCTGCTGGGGGAAATGACCCGCACCCAGCAGGACTTGGAGCAGTACGCCAAGGACGCCTCCGCGCAGTGGCAGAAGCTGGAGGCGGGGCGCAAGGCGAAGGCTTCCGCCCAGAAGAAGATCGAGCAGCAGATCAAGGCGGCCGAACAGCTCGAATCCCGGCTGGAGAAGGAAGAGAAGGAGCGCCTCGCCGAGTTGGAGGCGGAGGCCGCGCACAGGGCGCAGACCGCGTGGCTGGACTCCGGGATCCTGGAGGACATCAAGGGCGAGGCTTCCGAAGAGGGACGCAAGGCCGTCGAGTACGCCACGGAGCAGTTGGGCAAACCGTATGAATGGGGTGCCGAAGGGCCCAAGACGTACGACTGCTCGGGGCTGACCTCACAGGCCTGGGCGAGCGCCGGGCAGGGGATTCCGCGGACCTCGCAGGAGCAGTGGAAGCAGCTGAAGCGCATCGACGTCGAGGACATGCGCCCCGGCGATCTCATCATCTACAACGCCGACGCCAGCCATGTGGCCATGTACATCGGCGACGGCGCCATCATCCACGCCCCGCGCCCCGGGCGGACGGTGACCGTCGCGGGGGCCGGGTCGATGCCGATCCTCGGGGTGGTTCGGCCCGATGCAGGGTGATTCAGGGGGGCTTGTGACGGGTGGATGGTGACTCGCGCCACGTGACCCACCCCACGCCCCATCCCTGTGCAAACCCGGCGTGGACGTGACGTTCGTCATCCCGAACCCTCGGCCACCCTGTCCAACTGCGGTAGGGAACGCGGCATATGACAGCGGCTGGTGTCTCGGCGGCGTGCCTCACACCATTCCGTTGCGGCGCCGACTACCGCTATGGTCCCCGTCGGTGGATCGAGGCCCCTCGATCGCACCATGCCCTCGGGGGGAGGGAAGGAACTCAAGACGATGCCCCTACCCATACCGCGGCAGAGAGCGATCCCGGCCGTGGAGAGTGGTCAGGCGCCGGCCGCGTCCCCAGGCGGCACCTCCAAGGAAGAGGCTCCGCGTAAGGACGAGACGGTCGAGAACACCACCCACACCAACCTGACGCTGCTGCTGATCGAGGACGATCCCGGCGGCTCCGCGCTCGTGCCCGAGATGCTCGACTCGACCGGCAAGCCGATCCGCGTGCGCACCGCCCGCAACCTCACCGAGGCCGAGCGGCTGCTCACCGACGACGTCCACTGCATCCTGCTGGACCTGGCGCTGCCGGCGGCCGGCCGAAGCGGTGACGAGGACGAGCTCGGCGTGCTCAAGCACGTCCTGGAGATCGCGCCCCGGCACGCCGTCCTGGCCCTCACCGCCTCCGGCGACGCCGAGCGCGGCGCCGAGGCCGTGCGCGTCGGTGCGCAGGACTACCTCTTCCGGGACGAACTGGACGCCCGGCTGCTCAGCCGTGCGATCCGGTACGCCGTGGAGAGGAAACGTTCAGACACGGCCGAGCGGCGTCTTGCCGAGGGCCGGCTGCGGGCGCAGGAGAACCGGCGTCTGGAGCGCGGGCTGCTGCCCACGCCGCTGCTGGAGGGCTCGTCCCTGCGGTTCGCGGCGCGGTATCGGCCGGGGCGCTCGCGTGCGCTGCTGGGCGGAGACTTCTACGACGTCGTCCGTACGGCCGACGGCACCGTGCACGCCATGATCGGTGACGTCTGTGGGCATGGGCCCGACGAGGCGGCCCTCGGTGTCGAGCTGCGGATCGCCTGGCGGGCGCTGACCCTGGCCGGGCTGTGCGGGGACGAGCTGCTGGGGACGCTTCAGAAGGTCCTTGAGCACGAGCGGGCCGACGACGAGATCTTCGCGACCCTCTGCACGGTGGACATCGCGCCGGACGGCCGACGGGCCGGGCTGTGCCTGGCGGGGCATCCGTCACCGCTGCTTGCCCGGGCCGGGCGGCCTGCGCAGCTGCTGCCGTACGACAACAACGGCCCCGCGCTCGGTCTGCTGCCGGGCGCACGGTGGCCTCGTATGCAGGTGAAGCTGGGGGCGGAGTGGAGCCTGATGCTCTACACCGACGGCTTGATCGAGGGGCGTATCGGCGAGGGGCGGGAGCGGCTCGGGCAGGACGGCATGGTGGAGATGGTCCGCCGCCAGCTCTCCGAGGGGTTGAGCGGGGAGGCGCTGCTGCGGGCCGCTGTCAATGAGGTGCGGGACCTCAATGGCGGTGAGTTGACGGACGATGTGGCTGTGCTGTTGCTCGACCGTGGAGTCTGAGCGGGGACTCGCCGTAGCGGATTCTGTGGTGCGCCGTCTGCGGGTGCGTTGTGGCTGGTCGCGCCCACGCGGCGGAGCCGCAAATCGATACAGCCCCGCGCCCCTGGGGACGCTGCCCCCGGACGGTGCTGATCAGTAACCGTTACTTTCGCTGATCAGCGGCCGCCGTTCCACGGGCCGTACGGGCCGTCGCTGCTGGAGCCCCTTCTGCTGCGGCCGCCGCCGGGGAGGGTCTTGATCGCGGGGCGGACGTCGACCATGTACACGATCGTCGCGATGAGGCCGATGATCGGCAGGAACGACAGGATGTTGAAGATCAGGTTCACCACGAAGGCGATGCCGAGGATGATCAGCCAGAACGGCTTGGTCTGCTTGTCGGCCGCTCGGTAGGCGTCCTCCCGGCGCGTGGCCGCGTCGATCAGCGCGAAGCCGCTGAAAAGGATCAGGGCCATGCTCAGCAGCCACATGAACCCCGCGAAGCCCTGCATCAGCACAACGTCCACCACCCGATTCGGCTCGTACCTACGCGGTCACCGTACCCGCAACCGCCGGACCGCTACCCGAACAACGGGCCGAGCACTCCGTAAGTGCCCGGCCCGTGTCGAACAGCCCCGTTTCACCCGTACGTGTTACTTGGCGGGCGGCGTCGTCTTCTTGACGGTGGTCTTGCGGGCCGTGGTCTTCTTGGCGGTGGTCTTCTTCGCCGGAGCCTCGGCGGCGGGCTTGGCCTCGGCGGACTGGGCAGCGCCCGTGTCCTCCTTGACCTCGACCGGCTCGGCCTTGGGCTCGACGGCCACGGCGAGCTCCTCGATCTCCTCGGCCGCCTCGCCGCGCCAGGTCTTCACGGCCTGCTCGCCGTGCTCGGCGACCTTCTCGTAGGTCTCACGGGCCTTCACGGCGTACTCGGCGGCGACGCCGACACCGCGCAGCGCGATGTCCTGGGCGGTCTCGCCGAGCTTCTTCAGGTCGGCGTCCAGGCTGCTGCCGAACTTCTTGAAGTCCGCGTCCAGGTTGCTGCCGAGCTTCTTGATGTCGGCGTCCAGGCTGGTGATGAACTCGTTGACCTTGGACTGGAAGCTCTCCTGGGCCTCCTTGGCCTTGGCACCGGCCTCCTTGGCACGGGCCGTGGCCTTCTCCTGGACGGCCTTCGGGTCGGTGCCGCGAACGGCCTCGATACGAGCCGGCGCCTCGGCGCGCAGCTGCTCCACCAGACCGGGCACCTTCTTGGCCTGCTGGTAGGCGAGGTCGGCCGTACCGGCGGCGAAGTAGAGCGGGGTCGGGTCGCTGAGGGTCTTACGCAGGTCGTCGGCGATGGCCATGGTGATGGTCCTCCCGGGTTGCTTTCAGGTGAGGGTTTTGGGTCCCGCGGTCGGCCGGACGGGTACCCGAACAGTGCCGGACGAGTGCCGTAGGGCTGCTCGCCCATGCGCGCCGGGCGGTGCCGGTGCGGGCCGTGCATGCCATACGAGCCATCCGTGCCATTCGCGCCATCCGTGCCGCGCGTCCGTTGTGCGGTGGCACTCGGCTGGCGTACGGCGGTGCATGGTCAGCCGGCCGACTGCTGCGGGTTGGTCGGGTTCTCCGGGTCGGCGTCGCTGCCGTCGGACGTACCGGTCGTGCGGGTCTTGCTCGTCTTGCCGGTCTTGCTGGTCTTACTCGTCTTGCCGGTGGTGCTGGTGTTGCGAGTACGGCGCGTGGCGGACTTGCGGCCGCCGTCGGCCGCGCTGTTCGTGCCGTCCGCGCTCTCCGTGCGGGTCGTGCCGGTCGTACGGCCGCGGCGTACGGCGGTGTCGCCGCCCTGGGTGTCCGCCGCGCCGTCGCGGTGGTCATCGCCGTCCCGGGTGCCCGGTTCCGGGCCGAGGGCCTCCGTCGGTACGACTGCCTCGGCGGGTATCCCGAACCCGTTCTCCTTGCGGAAGGATTCGTAGATCTGGAGCAGTACCTGCTTCTGCCGTTCGTTCAGCGTGGGATCGGCGAGGATGACGGCGCGCGTCTCCACCTCGTCCCGGTCCCGCTCGGCGTCGAGGATGCCGGCGCGCACGTACAGCGTCTCGGCGGAGATCCGCAGCGCCTTGGCGACCTGCTGCAACACCTCCGCGCTCGGCTTGCGCAGCCCGCGCTCGATCTGACTCAGATACGGATTGGACACCCCGGCGGCATCGGCGAGTTGCCGCAGTGACAGCTGCGCGTTGCGCCGCTGCTCACGCAGATAGTCGCCGAGATTGCCGACGTTGAGCGATGCCATGCCTCTACCTTGCCGCACCCACGCTAACTATTGCAAGCACCCGCTTGCAAAAGTGCGCCACGCCACGAACGATCCCGCATTCGGGCTCTGCCGGCACTACCGGCTCTGCCGGCCCTGTCGACTCTGCCGCCGGCACCCCTTCCTGACTGCCGTTTCCCGGCGCCCCGTTGGGTGGGTGCGGCTCAGTCGCGTCGTCCCGCACCGTGCAGCAGCGTGTCGACGATGCGCGTGGCCAGCGCGTCCGGATTCTGCGCGTCCGGGTCTTCGTCGGCACCGGGCCCGTGCAGGGCCTCGCCGATGAGGGCGTAGTAGACCCGCCGCGTCCACTCCAGATCTGCCGTGGGATCGAGGAGTCCCTCACGCTGCGCCCGGGCGAGAAAGGCGAGAGACCGGGCGTTGATCTCGGCCCAGACATCCTTGGCGACATCGTTCTGCGCCAACGGGTTGCCGAGCGTGAACCGCCAGGCGCTCTTGACCCGCAGCGTGTTCGCGGTGGCGCGGTGCAGCGCGACCAGCGGGGGAGCAGTGTCCAGGTGGGCGTCGTCGATGGCGTCGGTGAGCTGCTGCTTCGCGGAAGCGGCCAACGCCTCGACGAGGGCCTGCCGGTTCGCGAACCGCCGGTGCACCGTCGTCCTGGCCAGGCCCGCGGCCTCGGCGATCTGCTCCATCGGCGCGCCGGGATCCTCGGCGAGGACCTTCTCGGCCGCCTCCAGAATCGCGCGCACACTGCGTTCGGCATCAGCCCGCAGGGCTCGCCCCATCGTGTCTCCCATCCTGTCTTCCATCCTCGCCATCGACTCCTGCCCTCAAAGAAGGTACTCCTCAGCTGCATCTTCTCCATAAACTGCAACAGGAGAGTTGCAGATAATCCAAGAACGGCTACTCTTTAGATGTGGTTATTAGTGTGAGCATGATCAACATCTTGGGAGTTCATGATGGCCAGCAAACGACCTGTAGCACTCGTGACAGGCGCGTCCTCCGGCATCGGGGAGGCCACTGCCCTCGCCCTCGTCGAAGCGGGTTTCGAGGTGATCGGAACCAGTCGGAACGCCGCGAAGGTCACCTCCCGCGAGGGCGTGACCTTCCTCGACCTCGACGTGAGCAGTGACGCCTCGGTCGCCACGCTGGTCCAGCAGGTCATCGATCGGTTCGGCCGGATCGACGTCCTGGTCAACAACGCCGGCCTCGGCTCATCGGGCGCCACCGAGGAAAGCTCCCTGGCCCAGCACCAGCACGTCTTCGACATCAACGTCTTCGGCGTCATCCGTATGACGAAGGCCGTCCTGCCCCACATGCGTGCCCAGGGCCGGGGCCGCATCATCAACCTGTCGTCGATCTACGGGTTCATCCCCCAGCCGTACATGGCCGCCTACGTCGCGTCCAAGCACGCCGTCGAGGGGTATTCCGAGTCCGTGGACCACGAGGCCCGTGAGCACGGCGTGCGGGTCCTGCTCGTCCAGCCCGGCGGGACCAACACCGCGTTCGAGGGCAACCTCGTGCAGCCCGACACGCCGCTGCCGGTCTACGCGCAACAGCGGCGCATCGTCGACCAAGTGGTCGGCAAGGCGGTCACGGGCGGCGACGCGCCCGCCGTCGTCGCCCAGGCCGTCATCACGGCCGCCACCGCACGCAAGCCGCGGCTGCGCTCCACCGCCGGCCCGTTCGCCCGGCGCCTCAGCCTGCTACGCCGCATGGTTCCCGCCCGGGTCTTCGACCAGCAGATCCGCAAGTTCAACAAGCTGGCCGGCTGATACCCGCCGCAGCCCCCCGGGCCGATGGCACTGAGTGACCGACCTGCCTGTGCACAAAGGCGGCTGTGGACACGGGTGACGGGCTGAGCACAATCCCCTACGAACGCCTGCCGGTCTGTCGGGCGTTCAACTCGGGCGCGGGACGCCCAGCATCCGGACGAGCTGGGCCAGTTCCTCCTCGAAGAGCTTCTCCGGGCTGGTGGTCTGGGTGTGCATGTGGCCGTAGACCTCCAGTGACACCAAGCCGTGCAGGTGCCCCCAGATACGCAGGGCCAGGGCGACGGCCGCGGGCGGCAAGTCGGGGAACGCGGGCCGCACCTTGTCGAGGAGCCCCGGGTCGAAGTCGGACCAGCCGAAGGCGCTGTCCTCGTAGAGATGCCGGGCGTGCGGCCATGCGGCTGCCGCGAGGGCGGTGAGTCCGGTGCAGACCCGGCGTGCGGCATCCGGGGCGGGGCCGCCCTCGGGGGCGTGGTAGCCGGGGACGGGGTCGCCGTAGACGAGCCGGAATCCCTCGGGGTTCACCAGGGCCCAGGTCCGGAAGGCGGTGGCCCATGCCGTGATGCGGATGGCGGGATCCGCGGCGGGGGCGGCCTCCCAGGCGGCGTCCACGGCGTCGGCCAGGGCGGTGTACACGTCGTTGATGAGCGTGGTGACCAGGTCGTCCCGGGTCGCGAAGTAGCCGTAGATCGCGTTGGCGGTCATGCCCATCTCGCGGGCGATGGCCCGCAGTGTGATGGCGTCCGGGCCGCCCGAGGCCATCAGGGCGAGGGCCACCTTCTTGATTTCGGCCGTGGTCTCGGCTCGGAGCCGCTCGCGTCTTCCCTTGCTGCCCGTGGTCGTCACAACAGGAACTCTACAGCGTCCATTTACTTCACGGCGTATAGTTTCTTCACGGCGTCACCTCCGGTGGCGTCCCACGTCCGCATGCATGCACAGGGGAGAACCATGCACATCGGAGTCATCGGAGCCACGGGCACCATCGGCGGCAGGGTCGTCGCCGAGGCCCTCGAACGGGGCCACCACGTCAAGGCGTTCAGCCGGGACGCCGCTCAGGCGCAGCGCGACGAGCATCGGGACAACATCACCTGGACGAGCGTCGACGTCCTGGACCCGAGGAGCATCGCCGGCGTCCTGCCCGGACTCGACGTCCTGATCAGCGGATTCCAGCCGGGCAACGCGGCCAAGGACTTCGCGGACACCGTCCGGCGCTCGATCGCCGACCCCACCGTCTACGCCACGGCGGCACGGGCCCTGCTGAAAGCTCTGGAGAGCCACCCACGGACCCGGCTCATCGTGATCGGCGGGGCCGGAAGCCTCGAAGTCGAACCGGGCGTGGTGCGCGCGGACTCCGACGAGCTGCTGCACGCCGCCCTCGACGAGCTTGGACTGCCCCGCGAATACGGCGCAGCGGTACGTGGTCACCGCGACGCCCTGAACGTCCTGCGAACCTCTCACCGGCTGTGGACCTACTTCAGCCCCGCGGAGGAGATCGCTCCCGGCGAGCGCACCGGTCGCTTCAGGATCGGCGGCGACCAGCCGGTCCTGGACGCCGACGGCCGCAGCCGCGTCTCGGTGGAGGACGCGGCCGTCGCCCTGATCGACGAGGCGGAGCTGCCCCGCTTCGTCCAGCGCCGCTTCACCATCGGCTACTGAGAGCCGCAGCCCGCAGTGTCGCCGTCGTCGGCCGCCGCCTGGAAACCCCCCGCCCAACCCATCCGCACCCCATTACGGTGCCCCCATGCCTCATGTACCCGCGCTCCTCGTCCTCGACATGCAGAAC
>JABFVM010000444.1 GCA_013362785.1 Streptomyces sp.
TGATCGACGCCGACGCGGACGGCGTACCGCCCTGGCTGGCCACGCTGTATGTGCCCGGGCCCTCCCTCGCGGACGCCGTGGGACGGCGCGGACCGCTGCCCGTGCCCGCGGTGCTGTGGCTGATGGCGGGGGTGGCGGAGGCGCTGCAGGCCATCCACGGTGCGGGCATCGTGCACCGGGACCTGAAGCCGTCGAACGTGCTGCTGGCCGCCGACGGGCCGCGGGTGATCGACTTCGGCATCTCGCTGGCCGCGGACGCCACCTCGCACACGGCCACGGGCTTCGCCGTCGGCACGCCCCAGTTCATGGCCCCCGAGCAGGCGACCGCGGGCGAGGTCACGCAGGCGACCGACGTCTTCGCGCTCGGCCAGACGGCGGCGTTCGCGGCACTGGGCCGACCGCTGTACGGGGACGGCCCCGCGGCCACCGTGCTCTACCGGATCGTGCACCAGGAACCCGATCTGTCCCCGCTGCCCGAGCGGCTCCGCCCGCTGATCGCCCGGTGCCTGGCCGCCGACCCGGGGGAGCGGGCCACCTCGGCGGACATCCTGGAGTGGTGCCGGGAGCAGCTGGGCGCGGACGCCGACGCGGGCGCGGGACCGACCGTGTGGCAGGAGGTCACGGGGCCGGAGGTGACGGTTCCGTCCCCCGTTCCGGCGCCGGTTCCCGACCCCACCCGGGTGCTGCACCCGGGGCCGCTGGTCGTCACGGGACCGCAGCCGCAGTCGACGGTGCCGGACGCGCGCCGGACGCGACGACGGCGTACCGCACTGATCACGGCCGCGGCCGTGACGGCGGGGGCGTTGGTGCTGACGGGCTTCGCGTGGATGGTCGCGGACGCGGGGGAGAGATTCCGCGACTGGGTCGCGGGCGCACCGTCGACGACGCCCGGTCCGCAGGAGTCCGAAGACCCGTCGACGCCGGAGTCGGCAACGACGTCGCCAACGGCATCCGGGCACGGATCGGAGGCGGGCGGCGGAACACCGGACGAGCTCTCCCCGACCGCCCCCAGGACGCCGCAGGCCGTCCCCTACCCCCTCCAGCGGCTGGACGCGAAGAGCTCGCTGAGCTTCAAGGAGCCGGTCCAGCGCGAGGACCGCAAGGGGGACATCCGCTTCGACTGCGAGGACGCCGGCTGCGCGCTGGAGAGCGACACCAGCGTGTTCGTCCAGCTGTTCGGCGCGTCGGGGGCCTCCCTGGACGAGTGCCGTCTCCTGCTCGCCAGCGCCGAGAGCCGCCGCTGGCCCCTGGCCGCGGCGGCGAACGGCAGCCAGATCTGCGTCAAGCACTCCTCCGGCGACATCGCCCTGCTCGTCCTCCAGACGAAGTCCACCGCACTGCCCGAACTCGCCTTCCTGCAACTGGACATGACGGTCTGGCGAAAGGCGGCCTAGCAGCCGTCGTACGTCAACGGCGGGCGGCGAGCCGGCACGGCTGGGGGTCGGGAAGGCGGCCGCTGAAGTACGAGCGGGGCGGCACGCCCATCAGGGTGCGGAAGTCGGACGTCATGTGCGCCTGGTCGTAGTAGCCGGAGGCGACGGCGAGCTGCGCCCAGGGCACGTCGTCGGCCCGGGCCAGCACCGAGTGCACCCGGTCGATACGGGCGTAGTGCTTGGGGGAGAGGCCGACGCCCTCGGCGAACAGGCTGCGCAACTGCCGCTCGCTGACGGCGAGTTCGCGTGCCACGTCGCCCACCGGCCCGGGGAGGCGGCCGGTCCGGATCGACATCGCGTCGACACCGGCGCGCACGAGGTCGGTGCGGGAACGGTCGGCCGCGAGCCGCCCGGGAAGCACCTCCGAGAGGTGGGCCACCGCCTCCTCCGGGTCCAACTTCCCGAGTTCCGTGGCCAGTCGACGGGCGGTGTCACCGGGCAGATCCCCCAGGGGCATCGCACGGCCCGCCAGGTCGACCGCCGGAACGCCGAGCAGGGGACGGGTGGTCCCGGGCGCCAGCCGCATCTCGAAGCAGGAGGCGAACCGCTCGCCCCGGTGGTACGAGGCACGGGTGCGCGGCCCGACGACCAGAGTGCTTCGGCGGCCGTCCTGTCCGACCCGGAAGACCATTTTCGTGGTGGCGTCCGGGAGTTGGATGTACGCCTCGTGGTGTTCGGCGTCCACCGACACGGACTCGATGCCCGCGACCCAGGGGCGCAGTGCCTCGGGTGTGGGCAGGACCTGTCGGGAGATGGTGTTCGTCACCGCTCCACCGTAGGCCCGGCACCCGACCGTCCGGGTCCCTGAACCGTGCCGGAATTTCCAAGAGTCCGACGCCGTCCGCCGCCCATCGTGGTGGACATGATTCTTGTGACGGGTGCCACGGGCACCATCGGCAGTGAAGTCGTACGACAGCTCACGGCGCGCGGCGACAAGGTGCGCGCCCTGACCCGGGACCCGGCGAAGGCCCGCGTGCCCTCGGGCGTGGAGGTGGTGCGCGGGGACTACCTCGACCCGGCATCCCTGGAGGGTGCGATGGCGGGGGTGACGGCCGCGTTCCTGCTGGGCGCACCCGGTCCGGACTCGCGGCACGACCAGGCACTGGTGGCGGCGGCAGGTGTGGCGGGCGTTCACAGGCTGGTGAAGCTCTCCGCCATCGGGACGGGCGATCCCGACGTCGGCCCGTCCGGCGAGTGGCACGTGCCCGGTGAGCAGGCCGTGCGGGACAGCGGCACGGAGTGGACGATCCTGCGGCCCTCGTCCTTCGCCTCGAACACGCTGAGCTGGGCTCCGGCCGTCCGGCAGGGCGAGCCGGTGCCGAACATGACCGGTGACGGGCTGTCGGGGGTGATCGATCCGCGCGATGTGTCCGAGGTCGCGGCACGGATCCTCGTCGACGGCGGACACGCGGGGCGGACGTACACCCTGACCGGGCCGGAGGCGATCAGCGTCCCCGGACAGGCCACCGTGCTCGCCTCGGTCCTCGGCCGGGCGATCGCGACGCGGGATCTATCGCCGGAGGAGACCCGCGACCATCTGCTCACGGTGTGGGGCTTCGACGACGACCAGGCGGAGGGCATTCTGGCCGGTACCGCCTTCGTGCGCGGGGGCGGCAACGCCGTGGTCACCGAGGACGTGCCCCAGGTGCTGGGGCGTCCGGCCCGGAGCTACCGGGAGTGGGCGCTGGACCACAGGGCGGCGTTCACCGGGGAGTGACCGGACCGGCCTGGGTACGGGCACGGGCACGGGCTCCTCAGTGGCCCGCAGCCCGTAGCTCGCCGCCCTGCCGCTCAGCCGGAGCAGGTGTGGCTACAGCCCGAACAGGCTCGGATCCGCGGCCAGTTCCTTGAAGTACTGCTCCGGACTGGCCACCATCCGGCGCTCCTTGAGGTCCAGCAGGCCCCCGACCGCCGTGAGCTCGGCCGCCACCGTGCCGTCCGTCTTGCGGATGAGCTGCTGGATACGGAAGGTCTTGCCGCCCGACCACTCGAAGGCGCACGTCACATCGACCTCGTCACCGGCGAGAAGCTCCCGCTTGTAGCGGATGGTCGTCTCCAGGGCGACCGGACCCACCCCCTTGCCTATCAGGCCGGCCTGCGTGATGCCCGCTGCCTGGAGCAGCGACCAACGAGCGTGCTCCGCGTAGTTGATGTACACGCTCTGATTGACGTGCCCCTGCACATCCGTCTCGTAGCCGCGGACGGTGACCCGGACGGAAAACGGCTCGCTCACTGCTTCCCCTTCTCGCATTCGATGCCCAGCGCACCGATCTTGGCACCCTCATCATGCCCGTCATGCCCGGCGCGGGGATGCCAGCAGATAGCGCGCTCTCGTACGAGGCTCGGTGTGTTCGCCGACCTGCCAGCCCGCCTCCTCCAGTGTGGCCGCGCAGGCCCGCAGCCGCTCGCCGTCGGGATCGCGCACGGCGACCGCCTCCGGCTGCGCGGTCGCCCGCACCCGGTACCCCTCCCCGGAGTCCCGCTCGGCCGGCGGGTGCCCGGCGGCCTCCAGCGCGAGTGCGGCGGCCTGCACCAGATGCGTGCGCTCCCATCCGCACGGCCGGTCCATCGCCGCGTCCGGATTGGTCATCCGGCGCAGCTCCAGCAGCCCCTGCCAGGCGCCGCGCACCTCACGCAGCCGGGCCGGACCCGTACCCGGGGTGCCTTCGTCACCGCCGATCCGCGCGGCGAACACACCGCCGGCCGCGGGTGCCGCCGGTTCAGCAGGCGCGGTCGGCTCCGACTCCCGTATGCGATGCCCGGCCGGCGTCAGGAAGTGATCGTGCGGCGGCCGCGGATGCCGGAAGGCGAGCCCTCGCTTCACCAGCGCCGCGAGCTGCGCCTCCGTACCCCTGAGCCGCCCGGTGACGGGATCGGCGGCGTCGATGACACGCCGCTGGGCCGCGGTCGGTGGTCTGGTCACGGCGTGCTCCTCCCCGGGCGCTGCCCCCACGTCCTGTGAAGCCGCCGCCCCCGCCTCTGCGAAGGAACCGACCCCACCTGCTGGAAGGCTACGACCCGGGTCTGACATTCCACCCGGCGATCACCGGCCGCCCGTGCTCCGTGCCCAGTCGGCACACCGTCCCCGTCGCCAGCTGGAACAGCGCCCCTTGCGAGGCCGGCAGTCCGAGTCGCCGGGCCGTGAGCACCCGCAGGAAGTGCCCGTGCGCCACGAGCACCACGCATCCCTCGTGGTTGGCGAACGCCGCGTCCACCTTGGCCAGCATCCGGTCGGCGCGCTCCCCGACCTGCTCGGCACTCTCTCCGGGATGCTCGGGCGGCCCGGGTGCGACCCCGTCCGTGAACAGGAACCACCCCGGTCGCTCGCGCTGGATCTCAGGGGTGGTGATGCCCTCGTACCCGCCGTAGTCCCACTCGTGCAGATCCATGTCGACCCGCACATCGTGCAGCCCGATGAGCTCGGCGGTCTCCCGCGCCCGCTGCGACGGGCTGACGAAGGCGGCCCCGATCCGGTGCGAGCGGATCAGCGGCACCAGCCGCCGCGCCTCCTCCCGCCCGTGCTCGGTCAGCGGAACGTCCGTCAACCCGGTGTGCCGTCCGGACCGGGACCATTCGGTCTCACCGTGCCGGACGAGAAAGAGATCAGCCATGCCTCACAGGCTATTTGCCCACCGCTCCAGCTCGACGAAGTCCCCCTCCCGCAGCCCTTTGCGCGCGTCGACCGGCAGGAGCAGCGCGGCCCCCTCGTGATGGGCCGTGACATGCCGTGCGTCGAGGTCGGTGATCATGTCGTCGACCCAGACGAACGGCCGCCCGGCCGCCCACGCCACCACGTGCCGGGTCTTCCAGTACAGCCCCTCGGGATCCCGCCCGAACAGCTCGGGCCACTCGATGACCGGCAGATCACCGGGCAGCCCGATCACCGGCGCGATCATCTCGTTGGCCTGGTGCTGCCAGGTGGTGGCCCACGCCAAGTCGTACGGCAGGGACAGGAGCCGCTCCCCGTGCCCCGGATGCAGACGGACCCTCAGACCGCGCCGCAGCCGCCGCGAGCCCGGTGTCTGCCGCGCCGACCAGTTCGCCGGGTGCAGCCGGCGTGTCACATAGCCGCGGTGGTTCAGGAACACGGCCCGGAACGGGTTGAGCGGGCCGTCCACGTCGAGGAGCAGCAGGGGGCGAGTACTCATGGACGGGTCCTACCCACCCCCCGGGCGGTCAGCTCTGCCGATACCCGCTGAGGAACCGCCCGATCCGCCCGATGGCCGCCTCCAGGTCCTCCGCGTAAGGCAGGGTCAGGATGCGGAAGTGGTCGGTGGTCGGCCAGTTGAAGCCGGTGCCCTGGACCACCTGGATCTTCTCGCGCAGCAGCAGGTCCAGGACGAACTTCTCGTCGTCGTGGATC
>JABFVM010000371.1 GCA_013362785.1 Streptomyces sp.
TCCCGTGGGAGGTCCCGTGGGAGGTCCAGCGGGGACGCCCGCCCGCCGTCGCAGGCAGCCCCGCCTCAGACGGCCCCCGTCTCGGACAACCCTGGTCTCAGGCAGCCCCGCCGCGGCGGCTCCTCAACCACCACGCGCCGACGCCGAGTACGACGACTGCCGCACCGATGCCGATAGGCACGCCCACCGGGATGCCGTCGTCGCCGTCCGTGTCGTCCGCGGCTGCCTGCGCCGACGGGCTCGACGGTGCGCCTGTGGTCGGCGAGGGCGACGCCGAAGTCGGCTCCTCGGTGGGCGTGGGGCTCACCGGCTTCGCGCCGGGTGCGGCGGCCTTCAGGTCCAGCCGGGGGGCGGGGTGGCCGTGCCCGTGGTCGTCGCCCGCGCTCTCCTCGTCCAGTTCGATCCAGCGGTCCACCTGGCCGTCGCTGTAGGTCTGGAGGGTCTTGAAGACGAGCGACTTGGTGTCGGGCAACTGCCGTACGGTGACGACGTACTCGGCGTCCTTGCCGACCGCGAGCTTCGGCCCGGAGACGGTGTAGCCGCGGGAGGTGGGAGCGAGCTTCCAGCCCTCGGGGCCTTCCTTGTAGGTGATGTCTGCCGGGGTGATGCCCTCGGGCAGGATCACCTCCAGCTTGCTGATGCCGGCGGAGCCGGACTCCGACTCGGCGGTGAAGGTCAGCGCGACGTTCTGGTCGAGCGCCCGGGCGCCCTCCGCCTCGACCTCGGTGTGTGCCGCGGCCGGTCCCGCGAAGGCTACGGCGGTCGCGAGCGCGGCCGCGGTGAGGGCGCCGGTGCGGCGCAGGATGCGGGTCAGGGTGGGGCGGGGCACGTGTGACTCCCTCGTACCGGTGATGTGGTCGCTGCATTCAAGCGCAGGCGAGTTCATCGACGCGAGGGGTCCCCGGTCCGGCCGGGGCGGCGAAGGCACGAGGCGACGACCACGAAGGGCCAGAAGGACTGAAGGGTCGTCACCAGGCGTTCCGCGGCTCCGGCGGGACCGTCGCTTTGCAGCTCGATCACGAACCAGGCGGCGCTGACGAGCATCACGGTGGTCGCCGTGAGGGACGGCACCGGTCTCAGCGCCCAGGGTCCGGTGCCACGGCGGTCGGCGGCCAGCACCGGCCACACCGCCAGGAGGGAAAAACCGACCACGACCGCCGAACCGTGGCGCAGTGAACCCCCGCTGCTCGGCGGCGGGAGCAGCGCCACCACGAGTGCGGCGGCTCCGCCCGCGCCCAGGGTCACACGTCCGGCGAACGCGGCCGGGCGCAGCCCCAGGGCGGTGATCATGTGGCAGATGCCCAGACCGGCCAGCGCCACGTTCATCACCCAGAATCCCGGGGCGCCGTTGGCCGCCAGGACGCTGATCGTCTGTGTGGCGGGGTCGTAGGCGGGCCCTTCGAGCAGTGCCGCGATGATCCAGCCGCCGATCAGCACGGCCGGCGCACATCCCGACGACAGCAAGGCCCATCCAGGGACAGATCGCATCAAGCCACCGTAAAACGTCCCCTCGTCACACCCGCCCCACACACGCATACGACAGAAGGGAACGGCCATGCGGGTCTCGAACAGCTCGGTCGGAAGCGCCAGCCCGCGCCAGACCGCGCCACCCCTTCCGGCACATAGAAATATCCACCAGCATGAAGGGCCCCGAACGGGACGGCGGGGCCGAGAGTGCTGGGGGTAGGGACATGCAGCGCACCATGGGGAAGCAGGCCGTCGAGTGGCTCGCCGCGGCGGCCGCGGATCCTCGGACGTGCAAGGAGCAGTGGGACCTGGGGGCGGACGCGGTGCTGCTGGAGGGCGGACGGCTCTGGGACGTGGTCAGCGTCCCCGAGCACCTGGGCCTGCGCGCCCTGGATCTGCTGAGACATGCCCGGTCGCGGACGACCGGGCCCGTCCTGGTGAACTGCGGGGCACGCAGGGTCGGCTTCTTCCTCCCGCCCGACCCGGCCGCCGAGTGGGCCGGTCCCGGCGTACGCCATGTCGGCCGGGGTGCCTGGGTCGCCGTACCGCCGCCCCATCGTTCCGTCGGCCGGCGGCTGGAGTGGCTGCTGCCGCCCGACGGGACCGGCGCGCTGTACAGCCCCCGGGTCGTGGAGTTGGCGTTGCGCGAGGCCGGGGGCGCGGTCGGCGCGCGGGTGCGCGTCAGTCGGCCGTAGGCGGGGCGAAGACGCTGACGCGCCCGCCGTTGCCGTTCCACGCCCACAGTTCCATCGGCCCGGGAAGGCCCCGGGGGACGACGACGGCCGGGACGTGCTCGGCCGTATCGACCTGCCCGTCATCCGCCGGTGCGACCTCAAGGGCCCTGGCCAGGCCCGTCCAGCGGCCGACCGCCCAGGAGGTGACGGCCCGCCCCTGACCGTCGGTCGCGGAATCCCACCAGGTGTCGCGATGTCGTGGCACGGCACGGCCGTTGGCCTGCCACTCCGCCACCAGCTCCGCATAGATCGACGGCCGGCCCCGAACACCGGTGGCCGGTACCACGTACGTCACGGGTGCGGCATCGCCTCCGAGGACGCGCCGCACCGACTCACTGCTGTCCATGCCGGGGCAACGCCGAGGTGTGCGCCGGTGGTACGCGCCCCGCCCTCGCTACCACCCACTCGGGTGAGCGTGTCCCCCGGATGGCGCCATGCCCTGTTCGACCCACCGTTCGACGCCGATGTTCGCCCACGATCGAGACAGGAGCCGCTTCCATCGACGGTCTACCGCGCATTCCCTTCTTCTCCGGCGTCCGCGACGACGCCGACGACACCCCCGACTGCCCGTGGTGCGCCGCCCTGCGCGAGGAGGGCCCGCCATCGACCACACAACATTCCGGGCCGTCGGGGCGACGGCACGACCCGTATGTCTCGGGCGCCCAGTACGACGACTGGTGACCGACCGGCGACGGCCGGGACCGCTCACGGCCGCGTGTCCTGGATCTGCGGGGAGCGCTGGTGCAACTGGGCCGCGAGTACGGCGACGTCGTCCTCGGCGTGCCGGGCGTCCAGGCGGGCCAGCATCGTGTCGATGACATCCTCGACGCCCACCGTGGTCGCGAAGCCGACGCCGGCCAGCCGGTCCAGGGAGTGGTCGATGTCCTCGCCGCGGTGCTCGACCAGCCCGTCGGTGAACAGCACCAGCGTCTGGGCCGGGTCCAGCCGGTAGGTGGCCGGCTCGTAGCCGCCGAGGCCCGTGCCCAGCGGCGGGCCGACCGGTACCGGCAGCAGTGAGGTGCGGCCCTCCGCGTCGATCACGGCCGGGGGCAGATGGCCGGCGCTCGCCAGGGTCACCTGGCCGCGGTTGGGGTCGACGCGCGCGATGAGGCAGGTGGCCGGGCGGCGCTCCGGCTCCGCGGAGGCGATGTCGTCGAGCTGGCGCAGCACCCGGTGCGGCGGCAGGTCGGCGGAGGCGATGTAGCGCAGTGCGGAGCGGTAGGCGGTCATGTCCACGGCGGCTTCCAGACCGTGCCCCATGACGTCGCCGACGACGAGCAGCGTCCGGCCGAAGTGCAGGCGTACGGTCTCGCACCAGTCGCCGCCGACCAGGGCACTCTGCCCGACCGGCAGATAGCGGATGGCGACGTCCAGGTTGGGGTGCGGGCGGCCGGGTTCGGCGAGCAGGGCACGCTGGAGGTTGCCGACCATGTCCCGGGCCCGGTCGTGCTCGCGGGCCTGCCGGATGTGGGAGGCGGCGCGTTCGGCGAGGACGGCGAGGAGGGCGGCCTCCGCCGGGGTGAACGCCGCCCGGTCGCGGGCGCAGACCAGCGCGCCGTAGGACTGCCCGTAGGTGGCCAGCGGAACGCTGAGCGCGGGTCGGCCACCGTCGGACGCGACGTACGGGATGGGGTCGGCGGCCTCCCCCAGGGCGCTCGTCTCCCGTGCCGCGGCGATGGCCCACCGGACGTCCGGCAGCAGCGCGGGGTCGCCGTGGACCGCCTGGTACCCGGCCGCGACGTCGACCGCGATCCGCAGCACCGCCGCCGTACCGCCGACCTGCCGTACCGCCTCCCGGGCCAGCTCCGCGCAGGTGGCGTTCTCGTCCAGCGTGGTGCCGATCCGGGCCACCGCCGCGCGCAGGGCGGTCAGCCGGGACGGCGCCGCGAGGTCCTCCTCGGGAACACCGCGGGAGGCGACAGGGGCCACCGTCACCGACCGATGAAACGACTGAAACCAGCGCACCACACCAAACACCCTAGAACGGGGGCAAACCATCACAGACAACACCCAGGTCGCCCGGCACCCGACAGCCTCCGGGGGCCCGGAGCGCGGGCACGGAGGGTGTACGGGCGGTGACATGGCGGGAGCGGACGACGGAGGGCGGGCCCGGCGTGCTGTGACGGATCGGGGGCGCACGTCCTGCTCTCTGCCTGTTTGGCGCGCGGGCGCTCGCCCCATACGGGGAATTGGACTCCGGACGTATGGCCGCGTCACCCGGCACCCGATGCACTAAGGCTCCACCGGTCATCGCACCAAGGCTCCACCGGTCGTCGGGAGGCTTTTCATGGCACTCATGGAGTGGACGAAGTCAATGGAGTGGCTGGCCGCCGCGTCGGAGGACCCCGGCGCCTGCAAGGAGGAATGGCAGAACGGCATCACCGGGGTCGCCCTCCTCGCGGCGGGACGGTTCTGGGACGTACTGATCGTGCCGGAACAGCTCGGGCTGCGCGTCGCCGACCTCCTGGAAGAGCTGCCGCTGGTCGAACCGGGCCCCTGCCTGCTGGACACCCGACGCCGCCACGTGGGCTTCTTACTGCCCCCGGAACCGCAGACCATGTGGATCGGCACCGGCATGCGCCTGCTCGGCGCGGGCACCTGGATCACCGCGCCCGCCCCGCACTGCCGCTGGGGCGCACTGCGCTGGCTCGTCCCGCCGGACGGCAGCGGCACACTGACCATGCCCGAGGTCCTGGAAGTCGCCCTCCAGCGCTGCGCGAGCGAACTGTCCCGCCTCCAGGGCCACCCCGCACCCCCCACGCACAGCCGGGCGGCACCGGACGACGGCCAGCCCGACGGCCCGCAAGTGGCACGCCACTGCGCGGCACGGGGGCACGCCCACCCCTGACCTGGGGCCCGAATGGCGTTGCCCGGCTCACGTCACCCCAGCTCGCGACGTCCCGGCTCGCCCCGCCCCAGCCCCCTGGCCCACTCCAGCAATTCGCTGTATCCGGCCGCGGTGGCCGGGAACACCTCGAGCCGGACACTTCCCCTACAAAGAGAGCCACACAAGCAGTGGATCACTCTGTCTCGCTCTCCGGGTGCCGTCACGGTATGAGTCATCCGCACCCCGAGCTGAAAGCCGCCCCGCCCCTTCCCGAACGAGGGCTGCGGGTCATCGCCCTGGGCGGCCTGGGTGAGATCGGCCGCAACATGACCGTCTTCGAGCACGCGGGCAAGCTGCTCATCGTCGACTGCGGCGTGCTGTTCCCCGAGGAGACCCAGCCGGGCGTGGACTTGATCCTGCCGGACTTCACCTCGATCCGGGACCGGCTGGACGACATCGTGGCCGTGGTACTGACCCACGGCCACGAGGATCACATCGGCGGTGTGCCGTACCTGCTGCGCGAGCGGTCCGACATTCCCGTCGTCGGCTCCAAACTGACGCCGGCTTTCCTGGAGGCCAAGCTCCAGGAACACGGAATCCGGCCGCGCACGGTGCAGGTGCGGGAGGGCGACCGGCGCGGCCTCGGGCCCTTCGACTGCGAGTTCGTGGCCGTCAACCACTCCATCCCCGACAGCCTCGCGGTCGCGATCCGCACCGGGGCCGGGATGGTCCTGCACACCGGCGACTTCAAGATGGACCAGTTCCCTCTCGACGACCGCATCACCGATCTGCGCGCCTTCGCCCGCCTCGGCGAGGAGGGCGTGGACCTGTTCCTCACCGACTCCACCAACGCCGAAGTACCCGGCTTCACCACCTCCGAGCGTGAGCTGAACCCGGCGATCGAGCAGGTGATGCGCACCGCGCCGCGCCGGGTCATCGTCTCCAGTTCGCCAGCCATGTGCACCGCATCCAGCAGGTCCTGGACGCCGCCCACCAGCACGGCCGCAAGGTCGCCTTCGTCGGCCGGTCGATGGTCCGCAACATGGGCATCGCCCGTGACCTGGGCTATCTGAAGGTCCCCTCCGGTCTGGTCGTGAGCACCAAAGAGCTGGAGAAGCTCCCGGACCACAAGATCACTCTGGTGTGCACCGGCTCCCAACGAGAACGCCATCTACCGGGTGATCAACGGACTCACCCGATGGGGCGCCCACGTGGTCCACAAGGGCAACGCCAAGGTGCACGTCTCCGGGCACGCCAGGCGCGCGACCCAGCCCGCGTACCCTCGGACAAGGCAATGCCCTCATCCCGGAATTCCAGTTCGGCGGCGCCACCGACCCGAGCCAACCGCATCCGGGCCATTCCTCCCAGGCGAGTCCGCCGGATACGCCCCGCCCGCAACGCGCGCACGGGCATGCGCACGTCGCGGGCCACTGCACGGGAGGCACGACTGGATAGCGCGAGTGCCGGTGAAGCCGTCAGACCGCGGGACTCATCGACTCAGCCGCCGCTCTTGCGCCTGAACGACCGCTGGCTCGCAGCCGGCCCGTGCGCCGAACGCACCTTCGATGCATCGGACTTGGCGGCAAGGTCAGCGGCGTCCGCCTGCGCACCGCGCTTGCGCGCCAGGGCTTCGCGGAACTTGCGTTTGAGGTCGTAGTTGCCGTCGCTGTCCGGCTCCAGAGGGGACGTCTCGGGGGCAGCAGGCTCCGAACCTTCCGTAGATACGGGCTCTGCGGTCATGGTGACCTCCTGGGTTCGGGGGTGGGCAAGCACAGCTTGTCATGCTGGGCACAGTGCGAGGCGCCGGCAACGTCATCCTGCTCCGTTTCGGCGGGTATCCCTCTCGCTGCCAAAGGCGTTGACTTCGTACGTGAGGCACGCAGGACGGCTTCGGGCCGGGCCGAGGGTTGTCGATCCCGTGACCAGGCTGCCAGGGCAACGGCTCTCAGCCGTTGCGACGCACGAGGGCGGCCCTGCGGGCCTCGGCGAGCTTGCGGGCCTCGCCCGCCTTTCGGGACTTGCCGCCGGCGCCGCGGGAGGTGTCCTTGCTGGTGCCGAGACCGCGGAAGGGAGCGTTGGTGTTCTTGGGTCGGGGGACGGCGGGCCCGCCGTCGAGCGGGATCCCGGAGGGAGCCTTGGCGCCGGTGATCCGGCTCAGTTCCGCCTCGCCCGAGCGCACCTTGGTGACGGTCGGCTCGATGCCGGCCCCGGCCATCATGCGGCTCGTCTCGCGGCGCTGGCCCGCCAGCACGAGCGTGACCACGCTGCCGGACTCACCGGCGCGGGCGGTGCGGCCGGCCCGGTGCACATAGTCCTTGGCGTCGGTGGGCGGGTCGACGTTGACCACGAGATCGAGGTCGTCGACGTGCAGGCCACGGGCCGCGACATTGGTCGCCACCAGAACGGTGATCTGGCTGTTCTTGAACTGCGCCAGGGTCCGTGTGCGCTGTGGCTGGGACTTACCGCTGTGCAGGGCCCCGGCGTGCACCCCACTGGCCCGCAGATGCCGGGTGAGCTGGTCGACGGCATGCTTGGTGTCGAGGAACAGCAGTACGCGGCCGTCGCGGGCGGCAATCTCCGTGGCGACGGCGTAGCGGTCAGGGCCGTGAACGACCAGAACGTGGTGCTCCATCGTCGTAACCGTGCCCGCGGACGGGTCGACCGAGTGGACGACGGGGTCATGGAGGTAGCGGCGGACCAGCTGATCGACGTCGCGATCGAGCGTGGCCGAGAAGAGCATCCGCTGACCGTCGGGGTGCACCTGGTCGAGCACGTCGGCAACCTGCGGCAGGAATCCCAAGTCGCACATCTGGTCGGCCTCGTCCAGCACGGTGATTCTCACCCGTCCCAGCCGGCAGGCGTTGCGCTCAATCAGGTCGTGAAGGCGTCCGGGGGTGGCGACGACCACCTCGGCTCCCTGGCGCAGCGCGGCGACCTGCCGGCCGATTGACATGCCACCGACGACCGTGGCCATCCGCAGCCGCAGTGCCTCGGCGTACGGCGCCAGCGCCTGGGTGACCTGTTGGGCCAGCTCCCGGGTGGGCACAAGGATCAGAGCCAGGGGCTGCTTCGGTTCGGCGCGCCGCCCGGCTGTACGTGTCAGCAGCGGCAGGCCGAAGGCGAGCGTCTTGCCCGATCCGGTGCGCCCGCGTCCCAGGATGTCGCGCCCCTCCAGGGCATCGGGCAGTGTGGCGGCCTGGATCGGAAAGGGTTCGCGCACCCCGAGTTCGCTCAGTGTCCGCAGCACCTCCGTCGGCAGTTCCAGACCGGCGAAGGAGACGGCCGGGAGCAGCGCCGGGGTCGTTGCCCCGGGCTGGGCGGGACCGCCGTGAGCGATGCCGGAGTCATTGGGATGCTTCATGAACAGCCTTCCGCAAGGGAACGTACCGAGGAAGGCCCGGCAGGTTTGAACAGCCCACGCACAAGCCGAACCGAACAGGCAGAATCGCCCACCGCGACGACCACGCAAACGCATGACACTAACACATGGCATAACCTCGCGCCGCTGATACCGATCGCCCCTGTACGGGTGCTGACAGCGGGTCGGCCTGGAACAACCGTTCTCGTTGAAGAACGGCCCCACCCCACGGGCGAGCTGTCGAGCCACGCATCAAGCCTCACGAGCGGGGCGCCAGGCGGGGCAGCAGGCGCCCCCAACCTTCCTCGCGATCCCTACGGTGACCTGCTTCGTAGCGCTGTCCAAGAGGCCTCCGAAGCCGTCGCCGGGCGGAACCGCACACGGCGAGCCTCTGCACCCGGTTCCCCTGCGTTACGCACAAGATCGCACCCCTCACCGTGGAGGGGCGACGTCGTCTCATCGAGCGCTGCAGCACGAGGCCCATTGCCGACGTCACAACGGTTCGCACGCCGTGGATGTGCGACCTTTGGAGTGCCGGAGGCGAGGGAGTCGCCGGGAGAGGCCGCTCGCGCAGATGATCCCCCGCCAGGGCAGAGGCGACTGCACACACGGAGCGCGCGGCGTCCAGCGGCTCCTGCAAGCCGGCCACCAGGCAGGCGCAGCCGGTGCCCCGCCAACCGGCACCCCGCGTCATCCCGGAGGAATGCGAAACTCGAATTCGGGACGGTCCCACGGCATGGCGGGCGGGTTCGCGAACGCGGTCCCGGTGCGCACCGCACCGACGCGGTGGTAGAAGTCCTCGGCGGGACCGTGCGACACGACCTTGAGACGGTCGATACCGGCGGCACGGGCCTCGGACTGCATGTGCGCGACGAGCAGCCGTCCAATACC
The DNA here is from genome assembly GCA_013362785.1 of Streptomyces sp. GTDB lineage: Bacteria > Actinomycetota > Actinomycetes > Streptomycetales > Streptomycetaceae > Streptomyces. Next base: position 9,278 of record JABFVM010000371.1, read on the forward strand.
CCGTCCTTGCACGTCGTCGGCGACGAACAGCAGGTCGAGCTCCGGTGGAGCGAGGACGAGCGAGTAGAACCCGAGGACCCGGCCTCCGTACTCGTCGGCGCCGACGGCCACAAAGGCGCGGTGGGCCTCGATGTAATCAGGACCGACCCTGTAGCCCGCGACTGCGGCTGCGTACTTTCCCTCGTAGGCGCCTGAGCCACGCACGAGCCGCGTGAGCCGTTTGGCATCCCGCGCGACGGCCCTCCGTATAGTGATCGGCTGGCTGATCGGGGAAGTGCGTGAACTCATCGGGAGAGTATTTCGCACCGGGGAATGCCTTCGCGCGGCGGGTCGGCCGCTCGGGCAGGCGTTCCTGCACCGCTCCCCAAAGCCGTTCGCCCAGGCCCTGACCGGCCATGTCACTGCCGCCGAATCGGCCTGTGCTCTCGATATGGCACCTCGCTCCTCAGATGCCCGCCCGGCCACGAACGACTTCGAGGTCGTCATTCACCTGTGCCGGCTCCTGGTCGAGCGGCATGTTCGCCTCGTCTCCAGCGGCGTCCAGGGCGCCCTGGAAGTCCTCGGTCAGTGCGGCGAACAAGGTGTTCAGGTCCTGGTCGGATGTGCCGCTTTCCGCGACGAGTTCGAAGATGCGGCGCACTGCCTGCGGCGCGGTCAACGCCCCGCCAGGGCCTGGGCGTTCTGCGCGCGGGCGCCCCTCGGTTCGGACTGCGGCGCGGGCTGCCCGCGTAACCATTCGGCGCCGTCACCAGGCCACGCTGGACGGGCTCAAGGCCCTTGAGGCAGCGGGCCACCCCCTTGCGGGAGCGAAGAGCAAGTGTCATGCCGCTCCTCGCGTACTGCTCGGTGACCTGCGACTCCGCTCGCCTTTCGCTCGTACTGGGCCTCTGGCAGTAGTTCGGGTGCCGCATGAAGTTCGGCGAGTCGCGCGTAGCGGCGGTGCAGTTCGGCGAGTCGCGCGTAGCGGCGGTGCAGTTCGGCGCCTCCGCAGTGGAGGTTAGTGGTGGGCGCGGTGTCCGGCGGTGGCCTCGGCGTTGCTGCGTCCGGCCTCGCCTCGGGCGGCGTCCGTAGGGGTGCGTCGGGACGGTCATGGGTCAGTCCAGACCGCGTGACCCGCTGATTTCATGTCCCCCTGCGCTCAAAATCGCCACGCACTCCACGTGCCAGGTCATCGAGATCACATCAACACCGCATGACACATGTATGGGACGAATCATTCACCATTTCCGCACCGATCGCCGCGTCCGCAGCCCCGCACCTACCCACGGGGCACTACAGACCGTCCTAAAATGGAACAAATTATCCATCGATGATCGAGGGCAACGTGTCGGCCAACGGTGTGGCATCGAACTTGTACCCGTTCGGCGCCGCAAGTGTCGGCGAAGCGCCCGAGCGCGACGATGCGCTGGTCAGTGCCATTGTCGCTGCCGTGGAGCTGACGGGAGCGCATACCGGAAGCGTGTTTCTGCTCTCCGGCGACCACCGCTCGCTCGTGGTGGCCGCGTCGTGCGGGTCGCCGCCCTCCCTGCTCAGCGGGTGGCGTCGGATCCCGGTGAACAGCGGTCTGCCAGTGGCGGAGGCGTACCGCTCCGGGCGCATGGTCCATCTGGCCGGCGCGGAGGAGACGATGCGGCGCTTCCCGCAGCTCTCGGTCGCCCTGCCCTACCCGTTCGGTTCTGCATCGGTCCCCGTACGGGCGGGCGAGCGGACGTTCGGCACCATGGCCGTGGTGTGGACGGCCAGGCCGGACGGGACAGGGCTGTCGAGGGCACAGCGCCGGAAGCTGCGCTCCGCCGCCGACCGGCTGGGCACCACCCTCGCCGGACTGCGGGCCCGCGGCGCGCTCGGTGAGTACGACGCACGGACGGCTCCGGTAGTGGTCCCGCTGCCATCCGCTCCGGTGATCCGGGTGGGTCTGTTCGACTGGAATCTCGGCACCGGAGCCCTCACGGCCGACGACGAGCTGTGCGCGATCTTCGGAATGCCGCCCCGCGAGTTCGACGGACGGGCGGCCACCCTGGCGGCCATGATCGAGCCCGCGGATCTGCCCGGCTTCCGGTCCGCCGCCCGTGCCGCGGTCCAGGAACGCCACGTACTGGCACACTGCCTGCGCATCCGGGACGGCCGCGGAGGCCACCACACCGTCGAGCTGTGGGGCAGGGTGCCCGAGAGCCCTGACGACCTTCAGGCCTCGGCCCATCTGGTCGGCGCCGTACTCGACTCCGGGAGCCGCATGGCCGCCGTGGCGGCGATCGAGCGGCTCGCGGACGGCTTCTTCGCGCTCTCGCCCGACGGACGCGTCGCCTACGCCAACCACAGCCTGAAGGATCTGCTGCGGGTCCGCCAGGACGAACTGCTCGGCCGACGCCCCTGGGACGTCCTGCCCTGGCTGGCCGATCCCGTGTACGAGGACCGCTACCGGGCCGCCCTGGTCTCCCAGCAACCGGTCTCCTTCCTGGTCCGCCGCCCACCGGCCACATGGCTGGTCTTCTCCCTCCACCCGGGCGCTCAGGGCATGACGGGGTGGGTGGCACCCGTGCGACAGCCGGTACCGGCCGACACCGGACCCGGGGCAACCCTCGCGGAAGGGGGGCCGCCCGCCTCTTGGTCGCCACCGCCCGCGGCCCCGCGCGTGGGTTCCCTCTACCGGGTGCTCACGCTGGGCAGCGCGCTCACCGAGGCGGTCACCGCGCACGAGGTGTTCGAGGCCGTCGCCGAGCAGCTGCTGCCCGCTTTCGGCGGTCAGAAGCTGGCGATCGCCGTGGTGGAGGAGCGGCGCCTGCGCCTGCTCGATCAGCGCGGCTACTCGAAGCGCTTTCTCGCCCGGTTCGAAGGCACTCCGCTGCATGCCCGGCTGCCCGTGACGGACGCGCTGACCTCCGGGGCCCCGCTGTTCGTCGAGTCCCGTGAGGAGCTTCTCGAGACGTACCCCGGGATCATGGTCAGTCAGTCCAACTCCTGGGCGTTCCTGCCCTTGATCGCCTCGAACCGCCCGGTCGGCGTCTGCCTGCTCGGCTTCGACGACGTCCACCGATTTCCCGACGAGGAGCGCGGCGTCCTCACCGCACTGGGCGGCCTGATCGCCCAAGCCCTGGAACGCGCCAGGCTCTACGACGCCGAATTCGCCCTCGCCCGCGGCCTGCAGAACGCGCTGCTGCCGCACCGGCTGCCCACACTGCCGGGCCTTGATGTCACCGGGCGCTATCTTCCGGGCACCCGAGGGATGGACATCGGCGGCGACTGGTACGACGTCATCCCCACCGGTGACGAGGTCGCGCTGATCGTCGGGGACGTCGAGGGGCACAACGTCGCCGCCGCGGCCGCCATGGGCCAGCTACGAAGCGCGGTGCGGGCCTTCGCCACCGCCGGCCATCGGCCGAGCGACGTCGTCGCCAACACCAACCGGCTCCACATGGACCTCGACCCGGCGCTCCTCGCAAGCTGCTGCTACGCCCGCCTCCGTCCTCGCTCGGGGGTCGTGCGCATCGTCCGTGCCGGCCACCCCCTGCCCTTGCTGCGCCTGCCCGACGGCCGGGCCGAAGTCCTGGACGTGCCCGGCGGCCCTCTGCTCGGCATCGACACAGCGGCACACTTTCCGGAGTCGGAGCTGCGCCTCGTACCCGGGTCGGTCCTGGCCCTGTACACGGACGGACTGATCGAGAGGCGCGGCTCGGACATCGATTCCGACATCGACCGGCTCCGCGCGTCACTGGCCCGCATGGGCGGGGGCCGCCTGGAGGATCTGGCCGACGGGCTGCTAAGGGACGCCAGCCGTTCCGCCGACAGGGCGGACGACATCGCCCTCCTGCTCACCGAGTACGCCCCGCCACCGCAGACGGCGACAAAGCCGGCGTCCGCACACGCCGGCTCCGGCCCGCCGCCGTGAGGCAGCAGGCTCTCCGAACCCCGCTGTCCCCTGCCCAGATCTTCCTGTACGCCCCCCTGGTAACTCGACGGATGCCAGGTCCTGGCGCTGTCCCTGTTGACTGCCGTGGTGATGTGGGAGGCTGCTTCCCCGGCATTCAACTCGGGGCGCGACGCGCTCGGATTGGACGGCCGTACTCACCCGCCGACCCGGCAAGAAGAGCGCACTCGAAGATCACCAGACAGTACTTCCGAACGCTCGTGTCCTGCCGGCATCCCGAATCCGGCGTCCAAGGCCTCGTACACGCCACCCGCGGAGACCTGCCCATCGCCCGACCCCACATCTACGCAGGTCAGAGCGGTTCGAACTAACGCTGAGGGCAACGGAGTCGAACTCACGAGCAGCGGATTCAGTCCGTTGGCCCAACGTCCTGAATCCGCCCGGTGGCCTAGCCGGGGGGCGTCTCGCAATCTTCATAAGGACACTGTCGGGCCTCTCGCACGCCCTTACCGGGGAACGGGGCAAACGAAACGAGAGGAACAGAATTGAAGAGCAACTTTCCGGACTTACGTGACCGCTGGCGAGGCGCGTTAGCTATGAGCGTGATCGGCTTCCTCGTCGTCGGGATGCCGAATCTGTTCGAGTCCGGCATAAGTGCCGATCTTCTATTTTCTGCGCTGCTCGGCGTCGGTAGCGGCGGGGTAATCGGTTTCCTTTTCCCTTCGATCCTGTTCGGTACACGCATCCGACGCACCCTCCCTCCTCCTCCTCCGCATCCCCCACTTCCTCCGCCCCCAATGGGGACAGACGAGAAACCTCCTGGAAAGCCATACACCAGGGATACGCATATCGACGACGCTCCAAAAGAACCAGGTTGCGGCGAGGCCCGGTAATCGACAGAAGGGCGGCCGAGCGGTTCGCTTCGTGGGGAGAAGACCGCGGCCGTGGCGAGGGTCTTCGAGTGACGGCGCGTTCGGTGCGCCGCCGGCGGCGGGTGTGGAGCAGGGTGGTGCTGACGCGTTGCTCTCGGCGGGGCCGGCGTCGGTGGAGCGGCTGAGCCGGGCGCAGTGGGAGCGGTTGGAGCGGGAGTTGAAGCGCGGTCCGCTCACGCACGGCTTTGACGATGAGTTCCAGGGCTGGACGCTGAAGGGGGTCAAGCTGCTGATCGGGCGGATGTTCCACGTCGGCTGCACGGTCCAGGGCGTGCGGAAGCTGCTGCGCCGGCACGGTCGGAGTAGCCGACGTCCTCGCGCTCGAAGGCCCGGAGATCGGCACGACCCACTCCCGCGCCCCCTCGTCGCGCAGTGCCACAGCTGCGCATGCGATCGCTTCCCGCCGGGCGATCGACCAGGCCCGCGGCATCGTGGTGGCCACGCACGGCTGCACCTCGGAGAGGGCCTGGGCATCCTGCGGGAGCCGTCCCCGTTGTTCCAACAGGAAGCTGCGCGTCGTGGCCGCCGCCCTCACCGCCAACGCCAGCCGGGCGTCCAGCCCCCGACGCAAGATCCCGCGTACGGCCTTGCGCACGGCTCTGGCCCGGCACGTCCGCTGACGATCCGGCTCCAGTGTCGCGGCAGGCGTTTTCTGCACCAGGGCTTCCAGAATGTGCGCGACCCCTCCTTCGCCCTTGTGTCTGGGGCTACTCTGTGGCCCGAATTCGTCAGCACCCGGGGGGGTCGATGCGGGTTTTCGATTTCTTATTCGGATTGCCTCCAGTCGTTCTCGCCGCGATGGCGACCGCTCAAGGGTCGAACACACTTCTCCAGAACACATTCCTCCTGACCACCGGACTGCTGTCGAGCGGAACCCTGTGGTGGGAATTCTCGTCCCTGCACCGGCTGACCCCCACCGGCCGCTTCTCCTCCCGGCTCTATCTGGTCGTCAGCACCAGTTCCCTGTACGCCGTCGCGGGGAGCGGCGTGGGCGACTGGCTGGCTGGGAGCGTCTTCCCGGCGGTCTCCACCGGCGGTGGAATCGCCCTCGTCTGCGCGCTGACGGTGACCGCCTGGTTCCTGCAGGAGCTGCGCGACGAGGTCGCGGTGATCCTCTCCGCGCGCCGTCTGCGCCGGCTGCGTATCCCGTTCGGGGTGCTCCGCGGCCTGCTCATCTCGGCGCGCGCGGTGTCCGGCCGGGGCCTGCTGGTGTTCTGCACCGCTGCGCTCGGCCACGCCTCCGCCGGACTGGTCCGGCTGTCGCTGGCCCTCGCCGTGACGGAATTCCTGCTCGCCGCCTGCTCGCTGAATGTGCTGCACGGAAGCCGGCGCCGGGTGAACGACCTCGTCTCCCTGCAGCGGACGTCCCGGAGAAAGGCGCAATTCCCCATCGAGCAGAGCCTCGAATGGTGGGCGCGTTCTCTCCTGCGGAACCCGCGGCACAGGCGCGGCGCGACGCTGGTCGAGGACCTGCTGGAACAGGCGAGCATGGCGCTGCGCCGGATCGACGAAAAGCACAACGAACGGTTCGGCGGCGGCGGACGCCAGGCCTACGAGGCGTGGCTGGCGCTCGCCGACCGGGCGATGGACGTGCTGCTCACCGAGAGCGGGAAGCCGGGCGTCCGGGACGACGCCTGGCGTACCGTCGCGGACATTCACGCGCGGTGGGCCCGCCACAAGTCGTTCGAGTGCCATTTGACCGGCCGGTGGGACGAGGGGGTGCGGCTGGGGCGCCTCGCGGTCGCGGAGTTCACCCGGGCGGGGATGGCCGACACGGCGGCGGTGGAGGCGCTGAGCCTCGTCGAGTTGCTGCTGACTCCCGAGGTGGACCGGCCCGAGGAGGCGGAGGAGGTCCTCACCGCGCTGCGCACCGAACCCCGGCTCACGTCGCCGGTGGTGCGGATGGTGCAGGAACACCACGTGCGGCTCCTGCTGCGGCAGGGCCAGGTCGAGACGGCCCGCGCGGTCTGGGAGGCGTGGAAGAGCGCGGGAGCCGGGCCGGACGACGGCAGCCCGATGGTCCTGCTCGCGGAGTCCGGCATCAGGGTCGGCCGGATACAACGCAGGGTGCTGCGCCGGCTGGGGCGTCAGGAACGCGCCTACACCGAGGCCGAACTGGCCCGGCGTTTCGCCGCCGTCGAGGAGGCATCGGCCCCTCCGGAGGCGGACCCCGCGGGGGACGGCCCGCCGGAGCCGGAGATGTCGCCGGAGGACCGGGAGCTGTACCGAAGCATCCGGGTGGGAGCAGCGGCCCGCGAGGCGGACGCGGAGGCGCTGCTGAACCGCCACCACCCGCACCTGCGCGGCCTGGACCGGCTCGTCGTACGGCGCCTGCTGCTGAAGCGGCTGCGGCGGGCCGGACGACGGCCGTCCCTGCGCGACGAGCTTCCATTCGGACTCAAGACCCTGATGGTCGGCCGCGGGCTGGAGTGGATGTGGGATCTGGAGTCCCGCTTCGAGGACTTCGCCCAGCTGAGCGACGCAGGGCTGAACGCCGAGGCGGAGGCCTTGTTCTCCGAGAGTGCGGAGATCAACCCGCAGGCCCGGCGGTGGGCAGAGTTCCCCGTGCTGATCAGCCGCGCCGGCCTGGCCATCGGGCAGGGTGATCGGCCCGGCGCCTACGGGCTGCTGCTGGAGGCCTTCGCTGTCTCGGAGCACGAACGGCTCCGGGTCGGCGATCCCACGTACCGGGCCCAGTCCGCCTTCCAGGACGCGGCCGCCGAGACGGCGGTGAACCTGCTCGCCGAGGACGTGGGAGTGCGGGACGTGCACGCCGAGCCCGCCGCGGAGGCGTTCCGCATCAGTGAGCTATCCCGCTCGCGCATACTGCTCGACCTGCTGCACGCGGGGTCGGACGCCGGCACCGACGGCGATGGCACGGCAGGAGCCGGGTCCCGTGACCTGGAAGTGTTCTCACCCCTGCGCTACGCGGAGATCGTGGAGCTGCTGCCGCCGGACGGGGGTGGCGTCTTCGCGCAGTTCTTCATCGGGCATACCCATGCCACCCTCTTCGTCGGCCGGCGCGACTACGCCGAGCCCGTGCTGATGCGGTTCCCGCTCACCGGGGAGGAGTTCGAGTTGCTCGCCCACGGGCAGCCCGTGGCCGGCACGGCGGCGGCCGAGCGGCTGGTGGCCGGCATGCTGGCCGCACTCCTGCCGCACGCCGAGCCCGGGCAACTGCTCTGGCTCGTCCCGCACCGCCGGTTGCACTACCTGCCGTTGCATGCGGTCGCGCCGGCCGGCGGGCCGTCGCTCGCCGAGCGCCATCCGGTCTGCTTCACACCCAGTGCCTCGCTCATGCACTTCTGCCGACGGCTGGGCCCGGGCCCGTACCGGTCGGTGCTGACCCTGGCGGACGCGGTGGCGGACCGGCCGCTGGTGCACGCCCGCGCAGAGGCCGCCGCCGTCGCGGGCTTCTTCGAGGAGGCGGTGAGCCGCTCGGGCGGCGAGGTCACCCGCGAGGAGATCACGGCTCTGCTGCGGCAGCGGTCCTTCGACGTCCTGCACGTCGCGACCCACGGCCTCTTCGACAGCGCGCGTCCCCTGGACTCGGGCGTGGACCTGGCGGGCGGGGGCCGGCTGACCGCCCGGGACATCCTCGGGCTCAGGCTCGACGCCCGTCTGGTGGTGCTCAGCGCCTGCGAGAGCGGGCTGGGCGAGCAACGCGGCGGCGGCGAGGAACTGTTCGGCCTGACCCGGGCGCTGCTGTACGCCGGGGTGGGGGCCGTCCTAGTCACGCTGTGGAAGGTGGACGACGCCTCGACGGGGCTGCTCATGCGGGCGTTCTACCGGGGGCTGCTCGACGGCCTGACCAAGCCGGAGGCCCTGGCGGCGGCCCAGCGCGCCGTGCGGGAGGCGACGACGGCGGAGGTCGTCAGCTACTGCGAGCAGGTGCGCGCGGCGGCCCCCGACCCGCCCGGCGCCCGGCGCCTGGACCGGGAGATCGCCGACCTCCACGTCCGGGCCGGCAACTACACAGCGGCGGCCCGGGTCCTCGGCCGGGCGCTGGCGACCCTGGGCCCGGACGCCCCGGAGGCCGTGGCCCTCGCCCGGCTCGCGGCCCGCTGCGGGGCCCGGGCACGGCGCACCGCCCGACAGCCCCGACCGCCGACCGCCCCCGACGTGCGCCCGTACACGGACCCGTATCACTGGGCGCCGTTCGTCCTGATCGGCGACTGGCGCTGACCCGAACCGGAAGGGAACCCCTTGTGCACTCCGTCCTCAGGTCCTACTGGAACGGCATCCTCGGCCGGTTCAACCGGTTCCCGGTATGGCTGCCCGGCAACCGCATGTCCCTGGGCGATGTCGGCGTGCTCGCCCCCGACGACTGGTACAAGGCGACCGACCTGGCCCGGCTGGGCGTGACGGCGGAGCACGACGCGCCCGGCGCGGCGTCCGACTACGACCACAGCGACGGGGCGACGCTGTCGTTCGTCACCTCCGCCTCCGTCGGCGAGGTCGCCCACGAGGGCTGGCTGCCGTCGGGGCATGTGGGACTCAGGCTGGAGTTCCGGCGGGGCGGGTCCTTCCTTCTGAAGGCCAAGGCGGTGCAGGTCAGCCGCCTGGCCGACCTGGCCGGTGTCGAGGCCCAGGTGCTCGACCTGTACCGGCGGGGAGAGTGGCGGCGCGAATGGGTGCTCGTCACGGAGGTGGCCGTCGGCGGCCCGGTGATCGTGGTCATCGCCAAGGAGTCGGGGGCGCACGCGGTGGTGAACCTGGGCGCCGACGCGGTCGCCGGGGAGTTCGACCTCGGCCGCGTGCGCGGCAGCCTCGACATCGGCTCCGAGAGCGGCCTGGGCGCCAGGTTCACCACCCGGGAGAAGAGCGCGGTCTTGTGGCGCGGGATGTATGTCAGCGACGGCCTGATCGGTTCGGCACGGCTGAAACAGCGCGGAGAGACGGAACCGGCGGCCCGCTGGGGCCTACGCCCTCCGCACGAGCCCGATCTGGATCTGTACCTCACGGAACCGACGGACCTGAGCGAGATCCTGACGGCTCCCGGAGAACCGACGGCGGACTGAGCCATCGTTTCTGTGCCTACGGCGACCGGTGAGGCCGCTGGGACTCGAACCCACGGCCGAGGGATTATGAGTCCGCCGCTACGTCCAGCCCATCCGAACCACGGCCGATCTCCGAACACGGCCGATCAGGGACAAGGCCCGCTGCTCGGGCAACACAGCAGCACCCCTGCCGTCGGCTTCATCGTTCACCGCACCGCTCGATGTCAGCTGCGGGTGGACTGCAGAGTGCGAACCAGACTCGTTTGGTTCGGCCGGATTTCAGACCTCCAGTCGGCACCCTCATCACGCAAGGAACGACAACCGCACCTGCCGACGAGGATTGTCCTTGTTCGTATCGACGAGGCACACCGACTGCCATGTCCCGAGCTCCAATCGGCCGTTCAGCACGGGCAGCGTCGCGTGGGGCGGGACGAAGGCCGGGAGGACGTGGTCGCGGCCGTGGCCGGGGCTGCCGTGGCGGTGCTGCCAGCGGTCGTCGGCCGGGAGGAGGGTGTGCAGGGCGGCCAGGAGGTCGTCGTCGCTTCCGGCGCCCGTCTCGATGATCGCGACGCCGGCCGTGGCGTGCGGCACGAAGACGTTCAGGAGGCCGTCGCGGCCGGCGGCCGCCTCCCGCAGGAAGGCCGCGCAGTCGGGGGTGATGTCCACGACCCGCTCCGCGGAACCGGAGGCGACGTTCAGTACTCGGGTGGTGAAGGCGTCTGACATGCTCTCCATCCTCGCCCATACCCCGGAGTTCACCCGCCAGGAGACGGCGCGGTGACGGTCGAGCGGTGATACGCAAGGTCCACTTCGCGAGACACCGTTGACCGTGACCGCGCCATCTGGCTACTTTCAGCGGCATGTTGCGTTCAGCCCTGCTCACCACGCGCGGTCATATCGACCTGCTGCGGGTGGCCTCCGCCGCGTGTCGCCGCGGCCGCTGACGCCCCTCCCCGCACTTCACCCACGCTTCCTCCGCGCACCCGCCCGGCTCTGACCTGACCTGGCGGCGCTGAGGCGCGTTCCCCTCGGTCGCTCGTCGTCGCCGTTCCTCGCCCCCTGGAGCACTCATGAGCATCAGCCATGCCCCACCCAGCTCTCCCGAGAGGGACATTCACGATATTCCCCTTAAATCAACCGTTGCGGGTGACGCGAAGCCGGTCTCCGTGGAGCTCGTCCCCCTCCTCCCCGCCTCCTCCCGCCGCACCCGCGTCCCCCGCTGGCTGCGCCGCACCACCGGCCCCGTTCTGCTCCTGCTGCTGTGGCAACTGCTCACCAGCACCGGCGTGCTGACCGCCGACGTCCTCGCCTCGCCCGGACGTATCGCCCAGGTCGGGAGTGACCTGATCGCCGACGGATCGCTGCCCTCGGCCATGGGTACGTCGCTCCAGCGCGTCGCCGCCGGGCTGGCGCTCGGTACGGTCGTCGGCACCGGGCTCGCCCTCGTCTCGGGCCTGTTCCGGATCGGCGAGGATCTCGTGGACGCGCCCGTGCAGATGTTGCGGACCGTGCCCTTCGTCGGCCTGATCCCGCTGTTCATCATCTGGTTCGGCATCGGCGAGGCGCCCAAGGTCGCCATCATCACGCTCGGCGTGACCTTCCCGCTCTACCTCAATGTCTACGCCGGAATCCGCGGCGTGGACGCCCAGTTGATCGAGGCCGGGGAGTCCCTCGGGCTGTCCAGGTGGGGGCTCGTACGGCATGTCGTACTCCCCGGTGCGCTGCCCGGCGCCCTGACCGGCCTGCGCTACTCGCTCGGCATCGCCTGGCTGGCCCTGGTCTTCGCCGAGCAGGTCAACGCCGACTCCGGCATCGGGTTCCTGATGGTGCAGGCCCGGGACTTCCTGCGGACCGACGTGATCGTGGTCTGCCTCATCGTCTACGCCTTCCTCGGCCTGCTCGCCGACTTCATCGTCCGCTCCCTCGAAAGGCTGCTGCTGCAATGGCGACCGACGTTCACGGGCCGGTGAGCCCCGAGGCCGTACCGGCCACGCAGGCCGTGCATGTGGCGGAGCTGACCCGCTCCTTCGACGGGCGTGCCGTCATCGACCGGCTCCAACTCGACGTCCGTCCCGGTGAGTTCGTGGCGCTGCTCGGCCGCAGCGGCTGCGGCAAGTCCACGCTGCTGCGCATCCTCGCCGGGCTCGACCGCGACATCGAGGGCACCGTGCTGGTGCCACGGCGCAAGGCCGTCGCCTTCCAGGCGCCGCGGCTGATGCCGTGGAAGAAGGTGTGGCGCAATGTGCTGCTCGGTCTGCCGGGCAAGCCCGACCGCGCGGTAGCCGAGCGGGCGCTCAAGGAGGTCGGCCTGGACCACCGTACGACCGCCTGGCCCAAGACACTCTCCGGCGGCGAGGCCCAACGTGCCTCCCTCGCACGGGCGTTGGTGCGCGAGCCCGATCTGCTGCTGCTCGACGAGCCGTTCGGCGCGCTCGACGCGCTCACCCGCATCAAGGCCCAGCGGCTGGTCGGTGAGTTGTGGCAGCGGCGCGGCTGCGCGGTGCTGCTCGTCACGCACGACGTCGAGGAGGCCGTACTGCTCGCCGACCGTGTCCTCGTGATGGACGACGGGGTCATCGCGCACGAGCAGCGCGTCGACCTCGACCGGCCCCGCGACATCACCGACCCCCGGTTCGCGGAACTGCGCGCCGAACTCCTGCAGCGGCTCGGCGTCGACGCCGCCGCCGAAGCCGCCTGATCACCCACCCGAGAACGGAACCACCATGCGACGACGCCTCGTCCCCGCCGCGCTCCTCCTCCCGCTCGCCCTTGTGCTCACCGCCTGCGGCGGGAACTCGGCGGCCGAGACCTCGACCGACATCGACGGCCAGGGCTCCCTCACCCTGAACGTCGGTGACCAGAAGGGCGGTTCGGAGGCCATCCTGCGCGCCGCCGGGGAGCTCAAGAACCTCGACTACAGGATCAAGTGGTCCACCTTCACCTCCGGGCCGCCGCTGCTGGAGGCCGTCAACGCCAAGGCCGTCGACATCGGTGGCGTCGGCAACACCCCGCCGGTCTTCGCGGCCGGCGCGGGCTCGAAGATCACGGCGGTGGCCGCCTTCAAGGGCACCTCCAAGGGCGACGCGATCCTCGTGCCGAACGACTCGAAGCTGACGAAGCCCGCGCAGCTCAGGGGCAGGTCGATCGCCGTGGCGCAGGGGTCCTCCGCCAACTACCAGCTGGTCGCGTCCCTCAAGGAGGCCGGGCTGAGCCTGAGCGATGTCAAGGTCAAGTACCTGCAACCGGCCGACGCGCTGGCCGCGTTCAGCGCCGGCAAGGTGGACGCGTGGGCGGTGTGGGACCCGTACACCTCGCAGGTGCTGCTGTCCGAGCAGGGGCGGATCCTGACGACCGGCGACGGGGTCACCAACGGTCTGACCTTCCAGGTGGCGGCGCCTTCCGCCCTGCGGGACAAGAAGAAGGCCGCGGCGATCAAGGACTATCTGGAGCGGCTGCGGCGCGCCACGGAGTGGGTGCACGACCACGAGGAGGAGTGGGCCAAGGTCTGGGCGAAGGACACCGGGCTGCCCTACGACGTCGCGCTGGCGTCGGTGAAGCGCACCAACGCCACCCGGATATCGGTCGCGGTCGACAAGCCGCTCATCGCCTCCGAGCAGGAGATCGCCGACACCTTCACCGCGCTGAAGCTCAT
>JABFVM010000464.1 GCA_013362785.1 Streptomyces sp.
CTCCTGGTTCACGACGTACACCAAGGACTACGCGGTGGTCATGACCATCTCCCAGGGTGGTACGGGCTCCGGCGCCTCGGGACCGGCTGTCCGCAACATCTACGACGCGCTCTACGGCGTGCAGGAGGACGGCTCGATCGACAAGAGCAAGGCGCTGCTGCCGAAGCCGCAGGCGAGCCTGCCGAAGGTCCGCACGGACGGCACCATCGCCTCGCCGAAGGTCTCCGGGGACCCGGCGAAGGAGCAGCGGTCGTCCGACGGAGCGGTCCCCGCCACGAGGACGGGCAGGCGCAACTGACGGACGGCGGCGCCCGGCCCCCTCTAGCTCCCCCAGCCCCTCTAGCTACCCCAGCTCCTCAAGCTCCCCAGCCCTCCAGCACCCGCCCCCTCCCCCAGTCCTCCAGCACCCGCCCCCCCGCCACCACGACACCCTCCGCACGGGGCTCGTCCCCGCCCTTCCCCCGCTGCTAGCCTCCGCATCGGGAACCGGTTGCCATCGTGTTGCCGCAGGTTCCCCAGGGGGAGAGGGGCGAGGCAGGGATGACCAGGAAGAGCGAGGACGACGCGGGGCGCAGCACCATCCGGGATGTGGCGGCCCGTGCGGGGGTGTCCGCGTCGACCGTCTCGCGGGTGCTGGGCGGGGTGTATCCGGTGAGCTCGGCGACCCGGTCCCGGGTGATGCGGGCGGTGCGGGACCTGGACTACGTCGCCGACGCGCGCGCGAAGGCGGTCGCCGGGGTCGGCACGCCCACGCTGGCGTTCGTCCTGGAGGACATCACCGGGCCGTCGTTCGCGCACATGGCGCACGGGGTGGAGCGGGAGGCCAGACGGCTCGGGCATCTGTGCCTGGTGTGCACGACGGAGGGCGACGTCCAGCACGAGGTGGAGTTCGTCGAGATGATGCGCGCCCAGCGTGCCGCCGCCGTGATCCTGGTGGGCGGCTCCGCCGACACCCCCGAGTACCGCGAGCGCACCCGCCGTATGGCCGACTCACTGGCGTCGGCGGGCTCCCGGCTGGTGCTGTGCGGCAGGCCGCCGCTCGGTCCCGGGGCACCGGTGACCGTCATCGAGTACGACAACGAGGGCGGGGCCTACGCCCTGGTCGCCCATGTCCTCGCCCAGGGTCACCAGCGCGTGCTGTTCCTCGGCGGCAAGCCCGACCACACCACCGCCCAGGGCCGTGAGCGCGGCTATCTCGCCGCCCATCGCGCCCGTGGCCTGGACCCCGACCCGGCGCTGCTCCTGCACGGCGACTTCACCCGCGACGCCGGGCACCGGCTGATGCGGGAGGCACTCAAGCAGGGGCTGGAGTTCACGGCCGTGGTCGCCGCCACCGACATGGTCGCCGCCGGTGCGCTCACCGCCCTGCACGAGGCCGGCCTGGACGTGCCCGGCGACGTCTCGCTGGCCGGGTACGACGACATCCCCTTCGCCCGTGACCTGCACCCGGCTCTGACGACGGTCCACGTCCCCTACGAGGAACTGGGCCGCCTCGCCGTACGCACCGCGCTCGGCCGCACCCCGGAGACCCCGGACGAGCACCTGCTGCTGGGCACCCATGTGGTGGTACGGGACTCACTGGCGCCGCTCGACACATAGCGAACCGCGACGGCGGCCCGTCCGCCCTCACCGCACGCTCCCCCGACCCCACCGCGCCCTACCCCGTGCCTCACCGCGGCCCCCGTCCCTCCTCCCCGTCCCCTTACGCGCCCCTCCCCCGCCCTCACTGGCTGGCTCGGCAGCCACCACCGCTGGTCACCCGGCGAACCTCATCCTCAACCTGGAGACGGAGCTGCCGGCCGAGGGGCCGTCAGTCTCGACGGACGGCGCCAGGGAGGCGAAGGCGTCGCACCACGGACCGTAGTTCCGTACTGCGCGTGGGCGAGCCGTCGGCCAGGGTCGATGCGGGGGTGGGTTCGTCGGGCGGGGCGGCGGTGGCCCACAGGGCGAGCTCGGCGTCGCGTGGGCCGTAGGCGGTGTGGGCCGAGCCGTCGCCGAAGATCCGGACCGGGTGCGAGTCGTCCCACGGCTGCCAGCCCGGGTCGCCGTCCACCGCGAACCGCACCCACGCCCCGTGCATCTCGTCCGCCAGCTCCCGCGGGGCGCCCTCACCGGCCAGCTTGCGGGACTCGGGGGTCTCCTCGGTGTCGAAGACGAACCCGAGCTCCAGGGCGTGGCAGGCGCCCAGGT
Source organism: Streptomyces sp. (assembly GCA_013362785.1). Taxonomy (GTDB): domain Bacteria; phylum Actinomycetota; class Actinomycetes; order Streptomycetales; family Streptomycetaceae; genus Streptomyces. The sequence continues at coordinate 2,191 of JABFVM010000464.1, forward strand.
CGGGGAGGGTGGAGGGCCAGGCGAACTCGTAGACGTACGTCGAGCCGGGGCGGGCGTCGGCCAGCCGGTGCAGGGGCAGGCGCAGCAGGTGGTCGGTGACCATCTGGCCGACGATCTCGGCGGTGCCGTCCGCCGGGTGCAGGGCACGGTAGCCGCGGGGCACCTCGGCGCCGACGCGGCAGCGGGCCATGGCCCCGGCGAGGGCGACCGCGCCGAGCCGGTCGACGCGCTCGAACAGCCCGCCGGGCACCAGCCACAGCCGGTACTCGTCGCTGGTCCAGCCCGTCATCAGGTCGACGCCGACGGCGGCGTCACCCTCCGTGAGCGCCTCCATGGGATCGCGGGGGACGATGTCGCCGTCGACGACGATGCCGAAGGCGGGCCCGCCCAGCACCGGGCTGCTGAGCCGGCCCACCTCGGCCTGGGTGCGCAGCAGGAGCTCGCGGTCGACGTCGGCGAAGGCGGCGGCCGTGGCGGGGATCCGCAGCCGGTTCGCCATCCGGCGCACCATCCGCCGTACCTTGTCCCGCTCGGCGGTCTCGGGCGGGCCGCTCTGCAGGATGGCCCGCCGGACCAGTCCCTGGGCCTGCGGGGCGGCGAGGAGCGCGCCGATGCTGATGGCGCCGGCGGACTGGCCGAACAGGGTGATGCGGCCGGGGTCGCCGCCGAAGGCCTCGATGGCGGCGTGCACCCAGTGCAGGGCGGCGAGCTGGTCGCGCAGGCCAGGATTGGCGGGGGCGTCGGGGAAGAGGCCGTAGCCCTCGACGCCGAGCCGGTAGTTGACCGAGACGAGGACGACGCCGTCGCGCGCGAAGGACAGGCCGTCGTAGACGGGTAGGCCGGAGGATCCCCTGGTCAGGGCGCCGCCGTGCAGCCACACCATCACCGGGAGGCGCGCGCCGGGGGCCGGTTCGGGGGTCCAGACGTTGAGGTTGAGACAGTCGTCGCCGGGCACGACGGGGTCGGACAGATACTGCGCGAATGCCTCGGAGTACGGGGGTTTCGGCGGGGTCGGCCCGAAGGATCCGGCGTCGCGCACGCCGTCCCAGGGTTCCGGCGGCACGGGCGGCCGGAAACGGAGCGGACCGAAGGGGGGCGCCGCGTAGGGGATGCCCCGGAACACCGCGACGCCGTTTTCGTACCGGCCCCGTACCGCACCGTAGGGCGTGCTCACCACGGGGTCTGTCCGGACTGTCGTCATACGTCCACCAGCCTCCTCACCGCGCTCGTGCACCGTGAAGATCAGAGCAACTCATTGTGGCCCGATATTCCGGTGCACGAGCGGTGGGGAGGGCTGTTCGGTGTACCCGGCTACTCGGCGTGCACAGTTACTCGGTGTGCACGGCTACGACTCGGCGTACGCGGCTACTTCGCGTACATCAGGGTACCGAAGCCGAGCTGGTCGAAGCCTCCGCTGTCGGAGCCGTAGTCACCGCCGCCGCCCTCGGGGGCGACCGAGAAGCACATCTGGGAGATGTACTTGTCGTCGAGGAGCAGGCGTCGGCCGTAGTGGTAGTGGAGCATGGCCCAGACCGGGCGGACCTGGCCGCGGCTGCCGGCGCCGATCACCGTCTGTGACTGCTGGGCGCAGTTCTGGCCGGTCCCCCATGTGTAGGTGGTGTAGGGGACGTTGTTGCCCAGGTTGTACTTGGCGACGTACTGCGCGGCCTTCATGAAGCGGCGGCCGTCGTACGAGTACAGGTCGTCGCCCTGGTTCCAGGCCATTTCGCAGAGCGCGCCCATCTGGCCCATGCCCATCATGGTGTGGCCCTGGTCCCGGCCGGACTCCTGCCACTGGCCGAGGTCGTAGCCCTCGACGCCCGGGTACAGGAACGGCACCGCGTGCTGGATGGAGCCGTTGCCGGCGCCGTTCTTGAAGTAGTTCAGGGCCTGGTCGTACTTGGCGGCGTTGTCGGTGAGGATCCCGATGGCCATGATCGAGGCCATGTTGCACAGGTCCCAGTTGGCCCAGTAGTTGGTGATGCAGGCGTCGTTGTGGCCGGTGAGGAACTGGTTGTTGAGCGGGTAGAAGACCCTGACCATCATCTCCTGGGCGGCGGCGAGGTCGAACCCGCTGTAGCCGCGCATGAGTTCACAGGCGTTGGCGAACTGCCAGCCGTAGATGCCGGCGGCAAGGAACCGGTCGGCGTTGCCGGTGACCGTCTTCAGCGTCCTCGACCAGGCGTTGAGGATGGTGGCCGCGCACTGGGCGTTGGCCTCGGTGCCGCCGACCCGCCAGCGCAGGGCGTTCTGGTAGGCGGCGGCGATGTCGTTGTAGAGCTGGCCGTAGTTCTGTCCGGTGCCGCCGCGGATGATCGTTTCGGTGGCCCGGTTGGTCCAGGTGGACTGGGAGCGGGAGTTGGCGGTCAGCCGTTTCCAGCCGGACAGCCAGGGGTCGGTGCCCGCGGCGACCCTGACCTTGGCCCGGTTGATGTCGCCGGCGTTGTGCAGCATGCCGGGGTGGGTGAAGGTCGCCGGGGCCGCGTCCGCCGTAGTGGCCAGGGACGCGGTACCCAGGGCGACAGCCGCGGTGACTCCGCCTGCGGCCTTCAGCAGACCGCGGCGGCTCAACTCACCTGTGGGGTGGTGCGGGTGGGGGGATGTGCGGCTCATTGGTGCGACTCCAATCCGTGGGGGGATCAGTCGGTGGTGATACTCACCTCGTCGAACTCGGTGGTGCAGCGGGCCAGTTGGTCACGGGAGCAGACCATGAGGCCCACGTAGTAGGGGGCGTCACCGAACCCGGGGATCTCGCCGGTGGCGAGGGTGGTCCAGGTGGCGCCGTCATCGGTGGACAGGGCTGCGGTGAAGGCGGTCCCGACGCGCTTCAGCCGCAGCAGGCCCGGGAGGGCGGCGGTGCCGTTCCCGGTGAAGGCCGACTTTCCGGCGACGGTCGTGCGCAGCATGAGCTGTGCGCTGCTTCCGCCGCTGACGATCGCCCCGGCGGCCTGGTCGAACGGCGACAGCGACTTGGCCATCAGCAGTCCCACCCGGTCGGCACTCGCGCCCGTGCGGGAGACGAGCCGGGCGGTGATCTCACAGTCGCCGGTCACCGGCCGTCGTACGAACTGGCCGGTCATCCCCTGGTTGTTGACGGTCAGGTCGACGCCCGCACCGCGCACGGTGAAGGTCCCGCTGTCGTACGACGTGCTGCCCGGCGTGCGGATCGCGACCACGCCGAGTGTCCCGAAGGCGCGCTCGTCGAGAACCGGGTCGCCGAGGTCGCCGTAGGTCCAGGGGGCCGGCGGGGGTGTGCCGACGGTGAGGGTGAGGGTGCCGGTGCCGTCGCCCGCCGCGTTGCCCGCGGTGGTGGTGACGGTGAACTCGCCGGTCTCCGTGGGTGTTCCGTGGATCAGGCCGGTGCGCCGGTCGAGGCGGAGCCCGTCGGGGAGTCCGTCGGCGGTGAACCGTACGGGCTCGTGCGAGCCGCGCAGGAGGTGCCGGAAGGGCGCGCCCCGGTTGGCGAACGCCGTTGGGGCGGAGGTGAGTTGGGGCACGGCCGGGGTCGGCATCCGTGCGGAGACCGGATCGGAGTGTGGGCCCCGGCCGCCGGTGTTCGTCTTGGCTACGACGTAGTGGTACGTCG
>JABFVM010000622.1 GCA_013362785.1 Streptomyces sp.
GCCCTCAGCCCTCAGCCCTCGGCCGGCGGCCTGGGTTCAGGCCGGCGTACCGCTGCCGCATGCCGGGGCGGGCAGGACCCGTGCCGTTGATGCCGCAGCTGGCTGCGCATGCGATGGCGTAGTGCTGCGCCGGCCGGGTCCCGCGAGCGGAGGCTGTAGCGCGTACTGAGCCGTGGTGGCTCAGAAGGCGTACAGCGAAGCCCCTTCGGTTTCCTTGAGGCAGGAATTGGCGAAGGTGTGCTCGTAGTCCACGCGTGTGCCGCGCCATACGCCCTGCAAGGTGACGGTAATGGGACGGTACTCCTTGGTGCAGGGGCGGTCCGTCTCATCGGCGCGGAGTGTGGCCAGGCGGTCGAGGTTGCCGTTCACACGGTCCAGGTCGGCACAGGCTTGGCGCGGGTCGGGGTGAGTCCCCGATGTGGTGTACGCACAGTTCACTGTTACGGCGCGCTCCGCTGTGGTGGTGGCGGCGTTCTCGCCGTGGCCGGTGGTGAGGACCAGGGCCGAGGGGGCGTACAGGGAAGCGGGAGCACTGTGGGCGGGCATGCTCAGGGAGCCCGCCAGGGCCGTGGTGAGCAGGGCTCCTGTGATGGCCCGGCGTGTTATCGGCTGCATGATGTATCTCCTTTCTGTTTGCGTGTTCAGTGCGTCGAAGTACCCGCTTTGTTGCTCCCGTTGCAGGACGAGTAGCCGAAGTGTTTGTTTATCGCTTCAATTCGGACCAGATTGCTTGTTCAATGAGTGGCTGGATTGGCTGAGCGGCTTTCATGGTCGAGGAGGTGAGCGGTCTTTCCTACTGTTTGCCGGTGGACGGCGTGGCCGATGTGGCCCGGGTGTGAAATGGCCTGAATCTTCGCGAGCGTGCTTTCGGCGCCGGGTGGTGCGACGGTCTGCTATCGAGCCTTGACGCCACGAACACCGAAAACGCCCCGTCCTGTGCGGCAACCACACCACGACCGTCCCTTCCGCCAAGGCTGGTCATGGGAAGCCTGGAGGACTGCGGCGCAGTTGTTGCGCTCTCGCCGCCGCGGCGGACTGCTCGACTCCCACCGCTTCCTCTTACGGGCACGCGGGTGGTGTAGGTGTCGAGGAGTGCCGTATGGGCACACGGGGCGGCCTGGCAGGGCGTGTCGGTCGTTCGGTGTGAGTCGCTCTTCGTGCGAGGCGTTCGGGTTCGGTTGACCCCGGCCCGGCCCTGTGAAGCTGATGTGAACGTGTCACGTGTAGATTGGGGTCACGTGAATGCCGGGCGGAGCCTCGTGCTCCCCGCCCGCGGTTTACCGCCCTGTCGCGGCCCGAGTACCGCCCGGAGAGAACATCATGAGGGATCTTGAGCCTGGGGATCCGTCGGCGATAGGTGGCTACCCGCTGTTGGCAGTGCTCGGCGCCGGTGGCATGGGGCAGGTGTTCCTTTCCCGTACGGCTTCCGGGCGGCCGCTGGCGCTGAAGACCCTTCGGGCCGAGTTCGGTCTGGACCCGGGCTTCGAGGAGCGGTTCGCCCGCGAGATCGCCAGCAGCAATCGGGTGCGCTCCGCCTGGACGGTGCCGGTCGTCGACTACAGCCCCCCGGGGCAGAAGCCGCAGTGGCTGGCCACCGAGTACGCTGCCGCGCCGTCCCTCGCCGACTGGGTGGAGCGCAACGGCCCGCTGCCCGAGCCGGCCCTGTGGGCCCTGGCGGCGGAACTCGCCGAGGGGCTGCGGGCGGTGCACCGGGCAGGCTTCGCCCACCGTGATGTGAAGCCGTCCAACGTGCTGCTGTCCCGCCGCCACCCCCTGCTCATCGACTTCGGCATCGCCCGTGCCGCCGACGACACCCGGCACACCAGGACTGGCGGGGTGATCGGCTCGCCGGGATACATGGCACCGGAGCAGGCGGCCGGAGGGATCTCGGCCGAGCCCGGCGATGTCTTCTCCTTGGGTGCGACGCTGGCGTACGCGGCCACCGGCAACGGTCCCTTCCTGCGGCCGGGCGAGATTCCGTCGGCGGCGCAGCTGCTCTACCGGATCGTGCATGAGGAGCCGACGCTCCACGGCGCGCCGTCCACGCTGGCGCCGCTGCTGGCAGCGTGCCTGCACAAGTCGGCGCAGGCCCGCCCCACCGCGGACGAGTTGACGGAGCGGATCGACGCCGCTCCCGGCAGCTGGACAGCCGCTCTGCCACCGGCCCTGTCGGCGGACATCGCCGCGAGGGAAGCCGAATTGCCGGCCCTGTTGCAGCGTGCGGCGCCCTCGCCACAGCCCCCGTACGAGGCACCGCCGACCGGGTTCGGGCCACCCCCCAACTGCGCCGAGCCATATGCCCTGGATGCGCGCCCCTCAGGTCTTCCACCCGTAAGCTCTCCAGGCCCCGGCTCGTTCGGTCCGTCCGGCACGGACACGGGCGCTGCGCCCGCCCGGAGATCGTCACGGCTGCGTACGGCCGTCGGTGTCGTCGCAGGTGCCGCGGCGACGGCGGTCGCCGTCACCCTGGCCTGGCCGGACGGCACCGGTGACAGGAAGGACGGCGCCGGACCCACATCATCGCCGCCGTCCGCTTCCTCGTCCGTCTCCCGTACGACCGCGTCGGATGCCTTGCCTTCCTCCTGGGCGGGGTCCTGGAAGGGAACGGGCCCGGGCAGCGCCTCCGGCGACGGCGTGGTCAACGCGCGCACGACCGAGGTGTCCGTAACAGTCACCCTTCACGCGGCGGCCAGGGGTGACATCGTCGGCCGACAGATCAGCCACGTGACCGAGGCCGGCAGCGGCCGGGACATCGGTTGCACCGAGACACTGCGCTTGCAGGAGGTGCACGCAACGTCCATGGTCTTCGAAGCTGCTACGAGTACACCGACGGATCCTTCCACCGGCGTGTTGTGCGTACGAGGCAACGTCTACACCTTGACGAAAACCGGCGCCGACACCCTGACCTTGGGCAACGAGGGCAGCCAGACGGCGGGTTCACCCGCGCGGTTGACGCGCTTGTCCTGAGCCGCCGGCGGCACGCGCCAGGGGATCAGTACGTACGCGGCGTGGCCGGCATGCGTCGAGGGCTTGCCGGGCGTCCGCGAAATGGGGTGTGCCGCCAGCGGCTCTGGGCAGTGTCGCTGCCCTGTGCCTCGTGGTTGGAAGAGGCGCTGATCGCCAGTGTCTGGGCGCACTGCCCGGGCACGTCGGTGGACCGGAAGGCCTTCGCGGCCGGTTTGAACAACGTGGGCGTGGCGTGGTGTGGTGTGGTGTTCATGCTGGTCCGCCGCCTCACCGGCGAGGCCACCGCGAACTGGCGCCCCTCAGCGAAGCCGGTAGTTGAAGCTCCAGCGCGCACCCACCTACCGGCCAAAGGCCCGCCGACTGGTCTGCAGCGTGCGCGGCGAACTTGCCGTTGGCCTCGCCCTGGATCTCGCCGCGAAGCGGGAAGGAGCGCCCCGGCCGCGGCGAGAAGTCGCTGTGCGCGGAGGGGGATCAGCTGCCGGTGAGGGAGATGGCTATGTCCGTGATGTTCAGCGGGAACTGGTAGATCGGGGTCACCGCACCGGTGAACAGGTTGACCGTGTAGAGCGTCGGGGTGCTGGCGCCGTACGGGGTGAGGGAGGCGAAGGCGGCGTTGTCGACCGTCTTGCCGCCGCTCAGGGTGCTGTAGATGTCCATGCCGGCTTTGAGCTGGGCGTCGATGCCGAGGCTGCCGGTCGGGGCGAGTGTGCCGTTGTTGGCCGGGGACTGGATGACGACCTGGTCGCTGGTGGTGTTGACGTCGAACAGGGTCGTCGCGGTGGCCGCGTTGAGGTCGTTGTTCGTGTACGCGGCTGCTGTGACGCCCTTGGTCGTGCCCTCGGCCGGTGGGGTCGTGAGGTTCAGGTCCTGGATGGTCGTGTGGTCGTTCAGGTTGTGCCGCAGGTTCTGGCCGTTGTCGCTGATCACGCGGAGCCGGTCGGCCGCAGGGTTGAAGTCGACGCCGAACGCCGTGCCGTTCAGCGCGTACTGGAGCTGCGACACCTTGGTGACGACGACGTCCGTAGTGGTCGGCGGCGTCTTGATGGTGTAGATGCCGCCCTTGTTGCCGACGCCGTACATCAGGCCGTCCTGTACCCGGAAGTCGATGCCGACCAGGGCGGTGTCACCGCTGAGCCCGGTGATGACCCGCACCCAGTTGAGCACGTCCGGACGGTCGGTCGTGAACGTGGCCATCAGGGTGCCGTCACCACTGATACCGAAGGCGCGCAGGCTGGGGGCGGCGGCGGGCGCGGCCGAAGCGGAGCCCGGTGCGCTCAGCATGAGCGCCGTCGACGTGGCCATGACCGCGAGCGCCGCCGCGATTCTCTTTCTCATGCCTGCCTTCATCGGGTTTTCCCTCCCGTTTGAGATACGCCAACGTGTGACGTCATGAGTGGTGTGCGGATGAGAAATTGCTGCACCCCGCCCGTACTGATTTCCGGGAATCGCGCCGGAATGATTGTTGTGGTGCTCGCCCAACGGGCGGGTGCATGGCGCCCATTGAACCCACTTCACACCGCCTCTACAAGCGGAACAGGTGGAAGAAACGCCCCGGTCCGGGTATTTTGCGCACAGTGACAAGGGTGTCGGCGACACGCCTGTCACGGATTTATGCGACGTGATAACGGCGTCCGGATTTCGTCTGTCCGCGCGTTCGGGCGGAATGGCATGCTCACCAGTCATGGGGAGCCTCTTCGCCGAACTGGCCCGGCGGGCGACGGCCAACGCCCGCAGGGAGGTCGAGTCGTACGTACGGGAGATCCCGGAGTTCGGGATCCTGGACACGGATCCGCGGGCCATGGCGCAGACGTTGGAGTACGCGGTCTGGCTCCGTCGTCGCACCGTCGAACTGTCCCCGGACAACAGCGAGTTGACGGACGACGATCTGAGCTACATCTCCACGATGGGGGAGCGGCGCGCAGCGGCGGGGATGTCGCTCGACGCGCGGCAGCGGGTGCTGCGGGTGCACACCGCGCTGATGCTGCGCGAGATCAACGAGGCCACCGACGCCCAGCGCGGCGGCAGTGTCGACGAACTGATGCGGATGATGACCTGGTTCGCCCCGCAGGGCGAGCGCGGCATTGGCGCCTACCGCCAGGGATTCGTCACGGCGCTGCGTCGCCGGCTGCCGTATGCCGATCAGGTCGCCCTGCTGGCCCGGTCATTGCTGGCCGGGGATTCCATGGCCGCCGAACTCGCCTCGGGGGTGGACATGAATGTGTCCGACTATTACGCGGTAACCGTCTTCCGTGTGTCGGGCCGTCCGGCCGTCGCCGATCCCGCCCTGGAGAACGAGATCGAGAAACTGGTGAAAACGCACCGAGTACCTGTGACCTGGGCCCCGGAAAACGATTACGAGAGCGGCGAACTGATCGTCCTGGTTCCTCGTCCGTCCGACGCCGGGAAAACGGTACCCGACCGTGTGCCCGGTCCATCGGACTCCACCGCCCCGTTGCAGCCAGATGAGCCCGATGTACCCGCACTCGTACAGGATTTCGCCCAAGCCCTCGCCCGCCCGTGCGCCGTCGGCACCGCCACCGCGCCGCTCGCCGGACTCTCAGACGCCCTCGAACGCGCTCGCCGGATCAGCAGGGCGGCCCCGCTGAGCCGACCGTCCGCCCGACTGCGGGCCCACACGGTGGCGGACGTCTTCGTCGAACTCGCCGTCGCCGACGTCCCCTTCGTCGACGACTGGCTCCGCACGGTGGCCTGCCGCCTGGAAGACGGCCCCGACCTCCTTCTCACACTCGACGCCTACTACCACCACGACATGCACCGGGGCGCCACGGCCACGGCCCTCAACGTCCAC
>JABFVM010000476.1 GCA_013362785.1 Streptomyces sp.
GGGAGCGGGAGCGGGGACGAGAACGACAGCAGGGACGAGAACGGCAGCGGTGAGCCGGTCGTCGTCGACATGCCGGACCCGCTCACGCGGCCGCACCGTCCCGCTCGTCGCCTACGTCGCCGTACCGCCCTGATCGCCTCCGTCGCGACGGCCGCCGTGCTCGGAGCCGTGGCGCTGGCCGTGGGTGTGCCGTTCGACGGCGGTGAGAAAGACGAGGGGCCCGCGGGGCGGGCGGACTCGGCGGTGGAGGCGACGGTCGGTGCGTCGCGCACCGGGACACCGTCCGCCGCGCCGTCCGCGAGCGGGAAGGGGAAGAAGCCGTCCTCGTCGCCCTCCGCCTCCCCCACCCGGTCCGCGGGCGCCGGGTCCGGCACCTCGGCGGGTGGTGGCGGACAGGATGCGGACCGGCCCGCCGCCGACGGCGCCTCCGACGCCGTCCCGCTCACGGTCGACGTCCGCCCCTATGTCTACGACAGCCCGTGCAGCCAGCACTTCCTCGTCGACAGCGAACCCGGGCAGGTCGGCCCGCCGGCGGGCGAGCAGGACGCCCAGCGCTGGGCCACCGCGTACGGGGCGATCTCCTCGAACGAGCAGCGGATCGCCCTCACCGTGCAGGGCACCGGCAAGGAGACCGTCGTACTGAAGGATCTGCACGTACGTGTCCTGTCGAAGGGGGCGCCGCCCGGCTGGAACGAGTACGCGATGGGCTCCGGTTGTGGCGGCGGCGTCGAGACCAGGTCGTTCGACGCGGACCTGGACAGCGGCAGCCCCACGCTCACCGTCAAGAACGGCCAGCGCGACTTCCCGTACAAGGTCAGCGAGTCCGACCCCGAGGTCTACTACGTCACCGTCCACACCAGGACGTCCGACGTCCGCTGGGACCTCACCCTGGACTGGTCCAGCGGCAGCCGCCGCGGCACCGTCCACATCGACAACGACGGCACCCCGTTCCACACCAGCGCCAAGGTCGGCGGCAAGGGCTACGACTACCCGCTGGGCGGCAGCGAATGGATCGAAACGGCGACGGCGAATCAGTAGCCGGTACCGCGACGCGCGGAGGGCCGCCGGCCCGCCTCCGTGACGGCCCACGACAGCATGAGTTGTCCGCGAACTCCCCCGGGATTGTCCTTGATCGGTAACGGACGGATCCGGAGGCCACCGTCCCTCGTCCTGTCAGTTGGTCGCAGAGCGACCCGGGGATGGGTGCGGAACTACGCGAAGGCGGGGCGGACATGGCGCGGCACGGTGGTGGGCGGGGCTGGTACGGCAAGCTGGTCGGGGCGGCGCTCGGCGTGACGGTGCTCGCCACCGGTGCCTCGATGTGGACCGCGCAGGCCGGTGCCGCGGACGGCTCGGCGCCGAAGGCGGCCGCGTCGGCCAGTGCCGTCAAGCCGGTCGACGTGAGCATCGCGCACGCCTCGGACAAGGGAGCGCGCGGCGTCAACATCACCATCGACGACGGCCCCGACCCCGTGTGGACCCCGCAAGTCCTCGACGTGCTGCGGGAGAACGGGGTGAAGGCCACGTTCTGCATGGTGGGGACGCAGGCGCAGGCCCACCCGGACCTGGTGAAGCAGGTGGTCGCCGCCGGGCACCGGCTGTGCGACCACTCGGTGTCGCACGACACCGCCATGGACAAGAACACCGAGGCCTACCAGTCGCAGCAGATCCTCGACGCCGAGCGCATGATCACCAAGGCGTCCGGTGGCGTCCGCCCGATGTACTACCGGGCCCCCGGCGGCGCCTTCACCCCGTACAGCCGCAAGATCGCCGCCGACCGGGGCATGCGCCCGCTGGGCTGGAACGTGGACACCAAGGACTTCGAGCGGCCGGGCGCGGACGCCATCGTCGCCACCGTCCAGCGGGAGCTGTCGGGCGGGCCGACGCTCCTCTTCCACGACGCCGGCGGCGACCGCTCCCAGACCGTCGAGGCCCTGCGCCGCGTCCTCCCCTGGCTCAAGGGGCAGGGCTACTCCTTCGGCTTCCCGGTGCGCTGACCCCGTCTCCCGGGGCCGAGCGCCGCCGGCGCCGGTCCCGCACGGGCCAGAACAGGACGTAGGCGGTGGATACGACGACGAAGCCGAGTCGGATCAGACCGCGGGTCGCGTCGTCGGGGACGACGAAGACCGTGCCGTACAGGGTGAGCAGTGCGATCCAGCTCCACCAGGGCACCAGGCGCCGCTGCCCGATCACGTCCCACAGCAGGGTGCCCAGCAGGACGGATGCGGTGTAGTACGTGTAGACGCTGGGGTCCAGGGCTATCCGGGCGTTGGCGCCGAGCAGCACGACGGCTGCCCAGCGGCCGCGCCAGACCGCGGCGCAGCCGAGGGCCAGTCCCAGTGCGGCCTGTGCGGGCCGGTCCCAGGGAGGGGTCTGCGGATCGTCGACGCCGAGCCAGCGCAGCGCGGACGCGGGCTGGTTGGGGATGGTGAACTCGGCGGCGGCGAACGACTGCGGGGCCCCGAGGAGGAACGGCAGCCAGGCGACCGCGACCAGCGCAGCGCACCACAGGCCCGCGCGCAGCCACTGCCGTCTGGGCAGGGCGAGCAGCAGCGGCAGAAAGGCCAGCGCGGTCGGTTTCGAGTCCATGGCGAGGGCCAGGAAGATGCCCACCGCGGCGGCGTTGCCGCGGGTGAGGGCATGCACGGCCAGGGCCGTGAAGAAGAGTGCCAGGACGTCGTCGAGGTGGCCGAAACGGACGGCGACCTCGATCCACATGGGGATGAAGGCCAGGCCCGCTATCAGCACCCGCTGCCGCAGCCGTTGGTGATTGGTGCCGGTGCCCAGGAAGTGCCAGGCGGCGCTGCGTCCGGCGACCACCAGGATCACCAGGCCGAGCAGGGACATCACGGCGGCGGCCAGGAACTGCCCGACGGACTCGGGGAAGGGGTTGAACAGGCCCGCCGTCAGGAAGCTGACGGGTCCCATCTGCAGTTCGGGGTGGTGGGCGTAGAGGTTCAGGCCGCCGTCCGGCCTGCCGGAGCCGGCGTAGATCAACTCGCCGCCCGTGCGCAGGTAGTGCCAGGAGAAGCCCCCGTTCGGCTGGACCACGGCGAACCACAGGGTCGTCCAGGCGGCGAGCAGCACCAGGTGCATCCGCTGGCTGATGGCCGACACGCTCTGTCTCACTCCCGGTTCTCGCCGCCTCGCGCGTGCCCTCAGGTCACGCGCCCCGCCCAGAGAGATGGCAGGAAGCCGGGGCGGGTTCTCTCCCGGCGTCCGCCCTCGGTGTGACATCGGCCCCGCCGCGTCCGGACGGAAATGTGCGTGATCGGTAACAGAGGGATCCCTCGACCGCTTTTCCCCCTCTTGCCGGATGCACAGGCCACACGGGACGGCGAGGAACAGAGGACATGGCGCGAAGCGGCGGACGGGGTTGGTACGGCACGGTTGTCGCGGCGGCGCTCGGGGTGACGGCGGTGGCCGCCCTGGCCTCGTTCTGGGACGGGCAACTCGGTTCCACCGAGGGGCGGCCCGCCCAGGGCGTCTCGGCGCCTCCCGCCACCTCACCCGGCAAACCGCAGGGTCAGAAGAAGACGCCCGTGTCGGCGGAGATCGCGCACGCCTCGGACGGCGGCACCCACAGCGTCAACATCACCATCGACGACGGTCCGGACCCCGTCTGGACACCGCAGGTGCTGCAGGTGCTGCGGGACAACGGGGTGAAGGCCACCTTCTGCATGGTGGGTACGCAGGCTGAGGCCCACCCCGACCTGGTCAAGACGGTGGTGGCGGCCGGGCACCGGCTCTGCGACCACACGGTCTCGCACGACGTCACCATGGACCGCAAGTCCGAGGCCTACCAGTCACAGCAGATCCTGGACGCCGAGCGCATGATCACCAAGGCGTCCGGGGGCGTACGGCCGATGTACTACCGGGCACCCGGCGGCGCCTTCACCCCGTACAGCCGCCACCTCGCCGCGTCCCACGGCATGCGCCCGCTCGGCTGGAACATCGACTCCAAGGACTTCGAACTCCCCGGCACGGCCACCATGGTCGCCACCGTCAAGAACGAGATCTCCAACGGCCCGACCCTCCTCTTCCACGACGCGGGCGGGGACCGCTCCCAGACCGTGGCCGCCCTGCGCGAGGTCCTGCCGTGGCTGAAGGAGCAGGGGTACGCCTTCGGCTTCCCCGTGCGCTGACGACCGCACAGGCACCGGCCCTCAGCGTTCGGTCTCCGTGCCGCGCAGGTCGTCGGCGGCTTCGTGGTAGGCCCGGGCGGCCCGGGTGAAGTAGTCGAAGAGGACGTCGAGTTGTTCCGGCGTGTAACCGGCGAGGATCTCGCCGACCCGTTGCCGCGCGGGGGCCAGGACGCGGTCCAGTTCCGCGGGTTCGCCGACCGGTTCCACGACGACCTTGCGCCGGTCCCCGGGGTCGGGAGCGCGCCGGACGTATCCGGCCTGTTCCAGCCGGTCGATCAGCCGGGTCGTCGGACCGGTCGTCAGGCCCGTGCGCTCGGCCAGTTGGCCGGGGGACATCGCGCCCGACAGCTGAAGGATGTTCAGGGCGTACAGGTCGGTGGCGCCGAGTGCGCAGGCTCTGGCGCCGGCGTGGCCGTGCAGCATCACGGCGCTCAGGTACCGGCGGTAGATCTGGTTGGCGTCGGCCCGCATGGGCGGCGGCGTTGACACGGGTCCTTCCACTCCCTAATCTCTTCTTTGGAGAAGAGAAATCTCCAGCGCAGTTACTTCTTCCGTGAAACTATCACGCCGGAGGCAGAGAAGTGATGACACGCAGCCCTCTCGACCCCGTACACGACAGCGATGTCGCCGCGATCCGCGCACTCCTCGACGAGAGCCGCGCCGCCTGGAACCGCGGTGACGGCACCGCGTACGGCCGCTGCTTCACCCACGACGCGACCGACGTGACCTTCGTCGGCACCGTCTACCACGGCGGCCCGGAGATCGGCCGCGCCCACCAGTCCCTCTTCACCGGATTCCTCAAGGGCACGGAACTGGCCCTCGACATCACGGACATCCGCTTCTACGGCCCCGACACCGCCGTCGTCGTCACCCGCGGCGCCGTCGGCAAGGGCAGGCCGAAGCGGCTGGACAAGCTCGCCACGTACACGGTCGTGCGGGAGTCCGGGGTGGGCTGGCGGATCGCGGCCGTGCAGAAGACGCGGCACAAGCGCCTGATGGAAGCCGTCTCGTTCCGGGTCCAGCCCGAGACCCGGCCGACGACGCGGTGAGGTTCGGGTCCCCCGCTCCGCCCGGCCCACCGACGTGTCACGGGGCGCGCCCCCGGCCGGAAGTGGCCGGGGGCGCGCCCCGTTGACCAGGTGGTCAGACCCGTCAGGCCCGTCCGGGGGCCGCGTTACGCGGTTCGCCGGTACGCCCCGGTGCCGACCAGGTCGGGCAGCGGGTTGACCAGGTCGCCGCTCGGGGACTGGCGCTGGGCGGAGGGTGCCGTGGGCCAGACCGCGGGGCAGTGGGTGCCCTTGGCCGGGGTCTTCAGCGTGGTGAGGTAGGTGTCGATGGCGGTGCGGGCGCACGGGCTCAGCCAGTAGTCGCCGTGGCCGACACCGTCGTAGGTGAGGAGCACGGCCTCGCGGCCGATCTGGCGGGCCGCGTTGGAGCCCCAGGAGTACGGGGTGGCCGGGTCGAAGCGGCTGTTGGTCATCAGGATCGGCGGGGTTCCGTCGACGTGGAGCCTGCGCTGCGGGTTGGACACCTCGGACGGCCAGTCCTGGCAGCCCGTCTGGACCGTCCAGCCGAGCGTGCTGAAGCGGGTGACGGGGGCACGGCGGC
>JABFVM010000572.1 GCA_013362785.1 Streptomyces sp.
CTCGTCGAATCGCACCCCTTGGTGGACCGCCTGCCACCACCGCTCCCGGCCCTTGCCGTGATCCGGGGCGTCCTCCACGAAGCCGTACGCGGCGAGCTGGCGTAGGTGGTAGCTGGTGGCGCCGCTCGACTCGCCCAGTTTTTCGGCGAGTTGGGAGGCGGTGGCGGGTCCGCCGCGGCGCAGGGCGGACAGTAGCTGCATCCGCAGGGGGTGGGCGAGCCCGCGCAGGGTGCGGGCGTCGAGCTCATGAAGCTTCGGTTCCTCGACCATGCTTACAAAGGTATCCTTGCAAAGACCTCTTTGCAACGGGTTCTTTGGAACCAACTGCCCGGCAGCAGCCGCTACTTCACGAACCCCTCCCCCTTCATCCAGTCCAACGCCACCTGATGCGGATCCTCCCCGTCCACATCCACCTTCGCGTTCAGGTCCTGCGCCACGGAGTTGTTCAGCTTCTTGGTGACCGGGTCGAGTACCTCCGCGATCGCCGGCCACTTCTTCAGGGTCTTGGAGTTGATCATCGGGGCGACGTTGTAGTTGGGGAAGAACTTCTTGTCGTCCTCCATGACCACGAGGTTCATGGACTTGATGCGGCCGTCCGTCGTGAAGACCTCGCCGTAGGTGCAACTGCCCTTCGCGACCTGGGTGTAGATGATCCCGGTGTCCATCTGGGTGATGTTCTTCGTGGGCACGTCCATGCCGTACGCCTTCTGCATGCCCGGCAGCCCGTCCGCCCGGTTGGCGAACTCGACCTCCACGCACAGCGTCACGGCGCCGGAGTCGGACTTGGACAGCGCGGCGACCTCGGAGAGCGTGTTCGTGCCGTACTTCCTGTGGTTCTCCTGGTTCATCGCCAGGGCGTAGGTGTTGTTCAGCTCGGAGGGCGCCAGCCAGCTCACCCCGTTCCTCGCGTCCGCCTCGCGCACCGCCTCCCACTGCTTGTGCGGGTCGGGGATCGGCTCACTGCGGCCCAGGTACGTGATCCAGGCCGTGCCCGTGTACTCGTACCCGGCGTCCGCGTCGCCCTTGCGGACCGCCTCGCGGCTGCCGATGGAGCCCTGGATGCCGGTGCGGTCGAGCACCTCCGCGCCGGCCGCCTGGAAGGCGATGCCCATGATCGCGCCGAGGATGAGCTGCTCGGTGAACGACTTCGACGTGACCGTCAGTTCGGCGCCCTTGAGCGGTTCGCCCCGGCCGATCGTCCCGGGCCGTACGTCGTCCACCATGGGGGAGCCGCTGGTCAGCCCGCACCCGGCGGACGCCACCAGCATCCCCGCCGTCAGCAGGACCACGGGCCGCCTCACAGGTCCAGCCCTCGCGGCCGCAGCAGCACTTCAGCCAGCGAGGCCAGCCAGTCCACCAGCAGGGCGAGGGCGACCGTGAGGATCGAGCCCAGGACCAGGACCGGCATGCGCTGGTTGGTGATGCCTGCCGTGATCAACACGCCCAGGCCGCCGCCTCCGCCGAAGACCGCGAGGGTCGCCGTACCCACGTTGAGGACCAGGGCCGTGCGGACGCCCGCCAGGATCAGCGGGACCGCCAGCGGGAGTTCCACCCGGGTCAGGACGCCCATCGGGGACATGCCGATGCCGCGCGCGGCCTCCAGCATGGTCGGGTCGTTCGCCTTGAGGCCGGCCATCGTGTTGGACAGCACGGGCAGCACGGCGTACGCGATCATGCCGATCAGGGCCGCTTTGCGGCCGATGCCCAGCCAGATCACCAGCAGGGCGAGGAGGCCGATCGCGGGGGTCGCCTGGCCCATGTTGGCGATCGCCACGGCCACGGGGGTGGCCTTTCGGAACGCCCGCCGGGTGAGCAGGATGCCCAGCGGGATCGCGATGATCAGCACGAAGAAGGTGGAGATCGCGGTGAGTTCGATGTGCTCCCACAGGGCCTGGGAGACCTGACCGTTCGACAGCGCGTTCTCGGAGACCGCGTCGAGGTCGGCCTGCTGGAACCACAGCCAGGTCGCGAGCAGCAGCAGCACCAGCATCGCGGGGACGATGGTGAGCTTCTGCCAGCTCAGCCGGGCCGGGGCCCGTACGTGCGCAGGGGAGGGGGCCTCCGCGTCCGCCGCGGATTCGCCCGTTCCGGGAGTCTCGGGTTCCCCGGACGTCTCCCGCGCCCGGGACGTCCCGGGGGCCTCGGGACTGCTCACGCCTTCATCCCCCCTCCCTCGCCCTCCTGCTCGGCGTGTGTGCGCTCCGCCCGCGCCCCCTCCAGCTCGTGCTGGGCCTCCAGCGCCTCCAGCCGGTCGGCCTCCAGCAGCTCGTGCACGGAGTTCATCAGCGTCTCCATGTCGACGACGCCCGTGTACTCGCCGCGCCGCCCGGTCACCGCCACCCGGCCCGAGCTGTCCGTCAGAACCGCCTCCAGCGCGTCCCGCAAGGTGGCGTCCCTGGTCACCGTGTCGTGCACGAGCGTGCCCGCCCGCGCCAGCGACCCCTTGGCCCGCATCATGTCGCCGCGCCTGAGCCATTTGTACGGCCGCCGGCGCCGGTCGAGCAGCAGGACCTCGTTGGTGCCGCTCGACCGCAGCCGGTTGAAGATCTCCTGGAGCGGGTCGTCGACGGTCGCCGTCGGATAGTCGGTGATCTCCACGTCCCGGACCCGGGACAGGTTCAGCCGTTTCAGCGCCGCGCCCGCGCCCACGAACCCCGAGACGAAGTCGTCCGCCGGGTTGGTGAGGATGGCCTCCGGGGTGTCGAACTGGGCGATGTGGGACCGTTCGCGCAGGACGGCGATCCGGTCGCCGAGCTTGATCGCCTCGTCGAAGTCGTGCGTGACGAAGACGATCGTCTTGTGCAGCTCGTGCTGGAGCCTGATCAGCTCGTCCTGGAGGTGGTCGCGGGTGATCGGGTCGACCGCGCCGAACGGCTCGTCCATCAGGAGGACGGGCGGATCCGCCGCCAACGCCCGTGCCACGCCCACGCGTTGCTGCTGGCCGCCGGAGAGCTGGCGCGGATAGCGGCCGCGGAACTCCCCGACGTCCAGCCCGACGAGATCGAGCAGCTCCTCGACGCGCGAGGCGATCCGCGTCTTCGACCAGCCGATCATCTTCGGCACGAGCGCGATGTTCTGCGCGACCGTCATGTGCGGGAACAGCCCCGCGGACTGGATCGCGTAGCCGACCTTGCGGCGCAGCTTCACCGGGTCGATGTCGGTGACGTCCTCGCCGCCGATGCGGATCCGGCCGCCGGTCGGCTCGATCAGCCGGTTGATCATCTTCAGGGTCGTCGACTTCCCGCACCCTGACGGGCCGACGAAGATGACGACCTCGCCGGCCTTGATCTCCATGTTCACGTCGTCCACGGCCGGCTGCGGGCTGCCCGGATACTGCTTCGAGAGGTTCTCCAGCTCGATGGAGGCGCCGTGGTGGCCGTCGTGGCCGTTGTTCTCAGGCACGGATCCCCCTGGGGATGGTCAGCCGCCCGATCAGGACGTACGCGGCGTCGAACAGCAGCGCCAGGATGATGATCCCGACCGTGCCCGCGAGCACCTGGTTCAGCGCGTTCGCGCTGCCCAGCGAGGCGAGACCGCGGAAGATGACGTTGCCGAGGCCGGGGCCGGAGGCGTACGCCGCGATGGCCGCGATGCCCATCAGCATCTGCGTGGCGACCCGGATCCCGGTCAGGATCGGCGGCCAGGCCAGCGGCAGCTCCACCTTCAGCAGCCGGGTGAGCCGCGACATCCCGATGCCCTTGGCCGCGTCCACCAGGGCCGGGTCGACCCCGCGCAGCCCGACGATCGAGTTGCGCACGACCGGCAGCAGCCCGTACAGCGTCAGCGCGATCACCGTGGGCGCCACGCCAAGACCCAC
Source organism: Streptomyces sp. (assembly GCA_013362785.1). Taxonomy (GTDB): domain Bacteria; phylum Actinomycetota; class Actinomycetes; order Streptomycetales; family Streptomycetaceae; genus Streptomyces. The sequence goes on from JABFVM010000572.1 coordinate 3,818, forward strand.
GACCGGGATGAGCAGACCGATCATGGCCAGCGACGGAATGGTCAGGATGCCGGAGGTGGTCAGCGTGGCGAGATTGCCGGCCCACTCGGTGCGATAGGTGGCCACGCCGATCAGCACCCCGATCACGGTCGCCACCACCATGCACTGCAGGACGGCACTGGCGTGCTGGAGGGCGTCGGCGAACAGCTGCTGGTGGCGGTTGCCCAGGTACTCCCAGAAGCTCACATCCGCTCACCCGCTCACCCTAGGTCGGCCAGGTCGTCCTGCCCTGGTCCTGGGCCGCCTGCTCCACCAGCGGGATGGTCCGCAGCGGAACGGGGTTCTCCATCACGATCGCGGTGGAGGCCCGGACGATCCCATCGAAACCGACAACCCGGTCGATCACACGCTGGAGATCGGCGTTGGAGCGCGCCACGAGACGGCACATCATGTCCCCGGTCCCGGTGGTGGTGTGCAGCTCCAGCACCTCCGGCACGGTCGCCAAGTGGGCCCGTACGTCGGCCCCTTGCCCCTGCCGGATCTGCAGCGTGGCGAACGCGGTGACCGGATACCCGAGCGCGGCCGGGTCCACCTCGGGGCCGAATCCGCGGATGACTCCGTTCGACTGAAGCCGGTCCAGCCGCGCCTGCACGGTCCCGCGGGCCACCCCCAGCCGCCGGGACATCTCCAGCACCCCGATCCGCGGCTCCCGCGCCAGCAGCACGATGATCCGCCCGTCCAGATGATCGATCGCCACAGCAGCCTCCCGGAGCCTCACAAGCGGGGTGGTCATCCTGTACAGACAGCCCGCAGAAACGGACCCTTCACTGCACAGATTGCCCAGTGAACGAACAAACTATTGCGCACCTTGCCGTACCGGAGTGAGGCTGCGGCTATGACGCAGACCACACACCACACTCCCGACACCGCCCGGCAGGCCGACCCCTTCCCGGTCAAGGGAATGGACGCGGTCGTCTTCGCCGTGGGCAACGCCAAGCAGGCGGCGCACTACTACTCCACCGCCTTCGGCATGAAGCTGGTCGCCTACTCCGGACCGGAGAACGGCAGCCGCGAGACCGCGAGCTATGTGCTGGAGAACGGCTCCGCCCGGTTCGTCCTCACCTCGGTCATCAAGCCCTCCACCACCTGGGGCCACTTCCTCGCCCAGCACGTGGCCGAGCACGGCGACGGCGTCATCGACCTCGCCATCGAGGTGCCGGACGCGCGCCGCGCCTACGCCTACGCCCTCGAACACGGCGCCCGCTCGGTCGAGGAGCCGTACGAGACGAAGGACGAGCACGGCACCGTCGTACGGGCCGCGATCGCGACGTACGGCGAGACCCGCCACACCCTCGTCGAGCGCAAGGACTACGACGGCCCGTACCTGCCGGGCTTCGTCGCCGTCGCGCCGATGGTCGAGCCGCCCGCCCAGCGCACCTTCCAGGCCATCGACCACTGCGTCGGCAACGTCGAGCTCGGCCGGATGAACGAGTGGGTCGGCTTCTACAACAAGGTCATGGGCTTCACGAACATGAAGGAGTTCGTGGGCGACGACATCGCGACCGAGTACAGCGCGCTGATGTCGAAGGTGGTCGCGGACGGGACGCTGAAGGTCAAGTTCCCGATCAACGAGCCCGCCATCGCCAAGAAGAAGTCCCAGATCGACGAGTACCTGGAGTTCTACGGCGGCGCGGGCGTCCAGCACATCGCGCTGAACACCAACGACATCGTGGCGACGGTCCGCACGATGCGCGCGGCCGGCGTCAGCTTCCTCGACACCCCCGACTCGTACTACGACACCCTCGGCGAGTGGGTCGGCGACACCCGGGTGCCGATCGAGACCCTGCGCGAGCTGAAGATCCTCGCCGACCGCGACGAGGACGGCTATCTGCTGCAGATCTTCACCAAGCCGGTCCAGGACCGGCCGACCGTGTTCTTC
>JABFVM010000548.1 GCA_013362785.1 Streptomyces sp.
GACGAGAAGTCGCCGTCCTTCCAGGTCAGCCCGAGCAAGGGACTCTTCCACTGCTTCGGCTGCCAGGAGGGCGGCGACACCATCACGTTCGTGATGAAGGTCGACCACCTCTCCTTCTCCGAGGCGGTCGAGCGGCTCGCCGCCCAGGCCGGCATCACCCTGCGCTACGAGGAGGGCGGCTACAACCCCTCCCACCAGCGCGGCGAACGCATCCGCCTGGTCGAGGCCCACAAGATCGCCGCCGACTGGTACGCCGAACAGCTCGCCACCAGCCCCGAGGCCGACACCGGCCGGATCTTCCTCGCCGAGCGCGGCTTCGACCAGGCCGCCGCGGTCCACTTCGGCGTCGGCTACAGCCCCCAGGGCTGGGACCACCTCACCCGCTTCCTCCGCGGCAAGGGCTTCACCGACAAGGAACTGCTCCTCTCCGGGCTGTCCCAGGAAGGCCGTCGCGGCCCGATCGACCGCTTCCGGGGCCGTCTGATGTGGCCGATCCGCGACATCGGCGGGGAGGTGGTCGGGTTCGGCGCGAGGAAGCTGTACGAGGCGGACAACGGCCCGAAGTACCTCAACACCCCCGACACGGCGATCTACAAGAAGTCCCAGGTCCTGTACGGCATCGACCTCGCCAAGAAGGACATCGCCAAGGCCAGCCGCGCGGTCGTCGTCGAGGGCTACACCGATGTCATGGCCTGCCACCTCGCCGGCGTCACCACGGCCATCGCGACCTGCGGCACGGCCTTCGGCGGCGAGCACATCAAGATCCTGCGCCGACTGCTGATGGACAACGGCTCGGCCCGCGTGATCTTCACCTTCGACGGCGACGCGGCCGGCCAGAAGGCAGCCCTGCGCGCCTTCGAGGACGACCAGAAGTTCGCGGCCGAGACGTACATCGCGATCGCGCCGGACGGCATGGACCCCTGCGAACTGCGGCTCGCGAAGGGCGACGAGGCGGTCTCCGACCTGGTCGAACCCCGCACGCCGCTGTTCGAGTTCGCACTGCGCCAGATCGTCGTCCGCTACGACCTCGACACCCCGGCCGGCCGCGCCTCCGCGCTGGACGAGGCGGCGCCGATTGTCGCCCGCATCAAGAACAGCGGCGCCCAGCACGAGGTGGCCGTCCAGCTCGCGGGCATGCTCGGCATCCTCGACACCCAGTTCGTGGTCAAGCGGGTGGCGCAGCTGGCGCGTTGGGCCCGCGAGCGCGGCGGCAGGGGCGGCGCGCCGACGTCCCGAGGCCCGCAAGCGTCGTACGACGCGGCCCCCGCGCCCCGCGCCTCCGGCCCCGCCCTGACCCTGCGCAACCCCGTCTACGCCACCGAACGCGAACTCCTCAAACTCGCCCTGCAGCGCCCCGAGTTGGTCTCCCCGGCGTTCGACGCGTACGGCGTCGACGAGTTCACCGCCGCGCCCTACGCCGCCGTACGCCAGGCGATCATGGACGCGTCCGGCGCGGAGTACGGCATCCAGGATTCGCAGGAGTACCTGGTCCGCGTCCGCGAGGCGGCCCCCGACGACCAGGTCCGTGCGATGGTCACGGAGCTGGCGGTCGAGGCGATCATGCGCAGGACGGTCGACGAGAACTACGCCGGCGAGCAACTGGTCACCGTCCGCCGCCGCGCCGTGGAGCGCCGTGTCCGCGACGTCCAGAGCCAGCTCACCCGCCTCGGCGCGGGCGGCGACCCGGCCCAACTGGCCGCCGTACAGAACGAACTGTGGGTTCTGCAGCAGTACGACCAGGCGTTGCGGGAGCGGGGGGCCGCGGCGTTGTGAGCGCCCTGCCGCGCTGTCGCAGAGTCACCGATGCTCACGCATGGTCACCGGGCATCCGGGTACCCGCACGCCAGTCCGACGGTCAAACGATCTGAGTAACCGACCGGTCACGGACCGGACTCAAAAAGTCACCGCACGCCCCTCGTGGCGGCGATGTGTCGTACTCCACACTGGGTTCCGGTGCCTGAGTCCTCGGAGCGCGGCCGATCCGTCCCCCACGGGTCCCACACCCCCGCGGTTCCGCTCATCGCGTACGGGACGGACAGCGGCGAGGCCGCCGACTCCGCCCTCGAAGCAGCGCTGCCGTACGCCTCGGCAGCGATCATCCTGGAGGTCGCCCCCGTGCAGACCCAGACCCTTATCCAGACCGACGCCAGTACGGACGCCACGGAGCCGGACGCGGAGCCCGACGTTCTCGTCGCGGTGCCGCCGCAGAGCCGTGTCGCGCACCACCCGGAAACGGAGAGCGAGCCGGAGCCGGAGGCTCCGCCCGAGCCCGCCGAGCCGCCCGCCGGGGCGCTGGACGCCCCCGACGCCGCCGAACCGGTCGAGGCGCCGCTGCCCGCCCGGAACCGCGCCGACAACAGCGGCCCCTCCTCGGACCTCTTCCGCCAGTACCTGCGGGAGATCGGCCGCATCCCCCTGCTCACCGCGGCCGAGGAGGTCGAGCTCGCCCGCCGGGTGGAGGCCGGCCTGTTCGCCGAGGAGAAACTGCTCAACACGCCTGACCTGGACAGCCAGTTGGCCCTCGACCTGGACCGTCTGGTCGTCATGGGCCGGATGGCCAAACGGCGCCTGATCGAGGCGAACCTGCGGCTCGTCGTGTCGGTCGCCAAGCGGTACGTCGGCCGTGGGCTGACCATGCTCGACCTGGTCCAGGAGGGCAATCTCGGTCTGATCCGGGCCGTCGAGAAGTTCGACTACGCCCGTGGCTACAAGTTCTCGACCTACGCCACCTGGTGGATCCGGCAGGCCATGTCCCGCGCCCTCGCCGACCAGGCCCGCACCATCCGGGTGCCGGTCCATGTGGTCGAGCTGATCAACCGGGTCGTCCGCGTCCAGCGCCGCATGCTGCAGGAACGCGGCTACGAGCCGACGCCGGAAGAGGTCGCCGCCCACCTCGACCTGCTGCCCGAGCGGGTCAGCGAGGTGCTGCGGCTGGCCCAGGAACCGGTGTCGCTGCACGCGCCCGTGGGCGAGGAGGACGATGTCGCCCTCGGCGACCTGATCGAGGACGGCGACGCGGCGTCACCCGTGGAGTCGGCGGCGTTCCTGCTGCTGCGGGAGCACCTGGAGGCGGTCCTGTCGACCCTGGGGGAGCGGGAGCGGAAGGTCGTACAGCTGAGGTACGGCCTGGCGGACGGCCGGCCGCGCACGCTGGAGGAGATAGGCCGCATCTTCGGCGTGACGCGGGAGCGGATACGCCAGATCGAGTCGAAGACGCTCAACAAGCTGCGGGACCATGCGTTCGCGGATCAGCTGAGGGGCTATCTGGACTGACGCCGTCTGCGGGCCCGGTGGGGGCGGGCCGCGCAGTTCCCCGCGCCCCTGAAGGGCGTTGCCTGCACGCACCTCAGGGGCGCGGGGAACTGCGCGACCAGCCACAATGGGCCCGCAGCCGCCCACGACCTCACGCGGCACCCCTCAACGCGCCTCAGTCCACCTCGGCCACCGCCTGAGCGAACTGCGCCTTGTACAACCGCGCATACGCCCCGTCGGCCGTCAGCAGCTCCCCGTGCGCGCCCTGCTCCACGATCGAGCCGTTCTCCATGACGAGGATCGTGTCCGCGTCCCGGATCGTCGACAGCCGGTGCGCGATGACGAACGACGTACGCCCGTGCGCCAGCTTCGCCATCGCCTTCTGGATCAGCACCTCGGTACGGGTGTCGACCGACGACGTCGCCTCGTCAAGCACCAGGATCACCGGGTCGGACAGGAACGCCCGCGCGATGGTGATCAGCTGCTTCTCACCCGCGCTGACCCCCGCCCCGTCGTCGTCGATCACCGTGTCGTACCCGTCGGGCAGCGTACGGATGAACCGGTCGGCGTGGGCGGCCCGCGCGGCCTCCTCGATCTCGCCCCGGGTGATGTCGCGGGACGCCCCGTACGCGATGTTCTCCGCGATCGTGCCGCCGAACAGCCAGGTGTCCTGCAGCACCATCCCGATCCCGGCCCGCAGCTCGTCCCGGGACATCCGGGAGATGTCGACGCCGTCGAGGGTGATACGGCCGGACGACACGTCGTAGAAGCGCATCAGCAGGTTCACGAGGGTCGTCTTGCCGGCCCCCGTCGGACCGACGATCGCCACCGTGTGCCCCGGCTCCACCGCCAGCGACAGGTCCTCGATCAGCGGCTTCTCCGGGTCGTACCGGAAGGACACCCCCTCCAGCGCCACCCGCCCCCGCAGCTCCTCCGGCCGCACCCCCGGCACCGGATCCGCCTCCTGCTCCTCCGTGTCCAGGACTTCGAAGATCCGCTCGGCCGAGGCGACGCCCGACTGCACGAGGTTCGCCATCGACGCGACCTGCGTCAACGGCATCGAGAACTGCCGCGAGTACTGGATGAACGCCTGCACATCGCCGATGGACAGCGAGCCGGACGCGACCCGCAGGCCGCCGACCACCGCGACCAGCACGTAGTTGAGGTTCGACACGAACAGCATCAGCGGCTGCATCGCACCACTGTTGAACTGCGCCTTGAAGCCCGCCTCGTACAGCGCCTCGTTCTGCTCGGCGAACTGCTGGGCCGACTCCTCCTGCCGTCCGAACACCTTCACCAGGGTGTGCCCGGTGTACATCTCCTCGACATGCGCGTTGAGCTTGCCGGTCGAGCGCCACTGCTGCACGAAGTGCGGCTGCGACCGCTTGGCCACGCGCGTGGCCACGACGAACGACAACGGCACCGTCACCAGCGCGACCAGCGCCAGCAGCCACGACACCCAGAACATCATCGCCAGCACACCGACGATGGTCAGCACCGAGTTGATGAGCTGCCCCATCGACTGCTGGAGCGTCTGCCCGATGTTGTCGATGTCGTTCGTCGCCCGGGACAGCACCTCACCGCGCTGCCGCTTGTCGAAGTACGACAGCGGCAGCCGCGACAGCTTCGCCTGGAGGTCCTCGCGCATCCGGAACATCGTGCGGTTCACGGCCCGGTTCACCAGCCGCGTCGCCACCGCCATCAGCAGACCGGCGACGAGGAACACGCCGAGCGCGAACAGCAGCACCTGCCCGACGGCGGTGAAGTCGATGCCCTCGCCCGGTGTGAAGTCGGTGCTGCGCAGCATGTCGGCGATCTCGCCGTCGCCGCGCTCCCGCATGGCCGCGAGGACCTGCTCCTTGCTCATCCCGGACTCGAACTGCCGCCCGACGATGCCCGCGAACACCAGGTCGGTGGCCGCGCCGAGGATCTTCGGCCCGGCGACCGACAGCCCCACGCTCACGAACACGCAGAACAGCAGCGCGCAGACGGTCAGGCGCTCCGGCTTGAACTGCGCGACGAGCCGTCTGCCGGACACCTTGAAGTCCAGCGAGCGCTGATCGGGACCGCCCCCGGCCATCATCCGTCCCATGGGCCCGGCCATCAGGCAGCCTCCGCTTCCGTCAGCTGGGAGAGCACGATCTCCCGGTACGTCTCGTTGTCCGCCATCAGCTCGTGATGGCGGCCGGTGCCGACGACCCGGCCCTCGTCGAGCACGACGATCCGGTCCGCGTCCCGGATGGTCGCCACCCGCTGGGCGACGATCACGACCGTCGCCTCGGCGGTCTCCCGCGCGAGCGCCGCACGCAGCGCCGCGTCGGTGGCGTAGTCGAGGGCGGAGAAGGAGTCGTCGAAGAGGTAGATCTCCGGGCGCTGCACGAGGGTCCGGGCGATCGCGAGCCGCTGCCGCTGACCACCGGAGACATTCGTGCCGCCCTGCGCGATGGGGGAGTCGAGCCCGTTCTCCAGCCGCTCCACGAAC
>JABFVM010000003.1 GCA_013362785.1 Streptomyces sp.
GGTGTTGCAGCGCCCTGCTGCGCCGCCGCACGACAAGAGGTACGCACGAAAGCCACTCTCGTGTTCAACCGGCGCACAAATTTCTTTCCGAAAGCTGTGACACCGCCCGCATCGCACCCCTGTTCGTCCAGGCCGTCAGGTCCGCGCCCGCCCGGCAAACCTTTCGAGGGCCATACGTCGCCCTTTCGAGGCAATCCGCCCGCGCTACGGCGCGTGGGAGCGTGCACGGAGCTGAAGATCTTCGTCGTGTATGGACTCGAACCGACCCAATCCACCCTGACGACAAGGGTGTTGACGTTGGTCACGCTGACCTGGCTCCTGGTCGCGGTACCGGCCGGCGGGGCATCGGCCACCGTCTGCGCCTACGCGGACACAGGGCCGGACGGCGCAACGGCGGTGGCGGTCGTCGGGGACCTCACCTGGCCGACGCCCACGCAGTGCCCCGTACCGACGCCGACGCCGACCCCCACCCCGACGCCCTCGCCCTCGCCCTCGCCGTCACCGGAGCCGAAGCCCACGCCCGACCCCACTCCCACCCCACCGCCGAAACCGACGCCCACCCCGAAACCCGAACCCCCGCCTCCCCCGCCACCGCCTCCCCCGCCGGCCCCGGCACCGCCTGCTCCCCGGCCTGTGCCGCCTCGCGCGCGGCCGGTCCCCACGCACGCCCCGACCCCCACGCCGAAGCCGTCGGTCACGCTCACCCCGAGCCGGCCCCCGGCCCCGGTGCACTACCCGGCCTACCGCGCCACCCACCACCGACGGGCGACACCTGACGCCCCGTCGCCCCTCACCTTCGTCCTGCTCATCGCGGTGCCCGCGATCGCCGCCGTAGCCGCGCTGCGTCCGCGCTGACCCTTGGAGGTTCCCCTTGCCGGAATGGCTTGTTCTCACCCTCGCGATGCTGGCCGCCTGCTCCGTGGTGGTCATCGTCACCCTCGTCCGGCACCGCACGGCCCCCGAGGACGAGGATCCCTCCGAGACGCCGGACGTCATCGAGTACATGACGATGTGGATCGGTGTCGTGTACGCCATCGTCCTGGGCCTGGCCATCGCCGGTGTGTGGGAGGGCCGCAGCGCCGCCGAGGACCATGTCCAGGCGGAGGCCGTGGCGCTGCACGAGGTCTCGGAACGCGTCCGGGTGTATCCGGCCGACATCCGTGACCGTATTCGGGACGATGTCAACGCCTATGTCGGACACGTGGTCACCACCGAGTGGAAGACGATGTCCGACGACGGCCAGGTCACCGAGCGGGGTGCCGAGCTCCTCCAGCGTGTCCGCGAGGACGTCACCGACTACGAGCCGAGGACGGACTTCGAGGCGCAGGCCTACCAGCCGATCCTCGACCAGGTGACGGCGGCCGACCAGGCGCGCAACGCCCGCGCGAACTCGACCGGGGAGACCATGCCGGGCGTGGTGTGGTTCGGGCTGATCGCCGGCGGCATCGTCACCATCGGGATGATCTTCGCCCTGCAGATCCGGCGCACGCCCCGGGAGCTGATCCTCGCCGGGCTGTTCTCCGCGCTGATCGCCTTCCTGCTCTTCCTCATCTGGGACTTCGACGCGCCGTACAGCCGTGGTGTGACGGCGTCGGCGGAACCGTTCCTGGAGCTCTTCCCGCACATCAAGGGCTGACAGGCCGTCGCCCGACGGGCCGCCGGGGGACGCCACGCCGCTGCCGTCCCCCGGTCGCGCCAACGCGTTCCCCTGAGCGGCCCACACGGTTGCCCCATTCGTACGACAGCGATCGCGCAGGTGTGCGCACCTTTCTAGCGTTCCCAGCATCGAGGTGCATTTCGGCACAGGCGGGCAAAGGTCCGCGGCTGCTCCTCGGGACCCGGAGGGAACACCATGCGCGCGATACGTGTCGCTTCGGCCGCACTGCTGGGCGTCAGCGCCCTCGCCCTGACCGCACCCACCGCCCAGGCCCGCGGGGACGGCGAGGGGGGTTTCCGGGTCGGTGTGCTGCCCTCCACCGTCGCCCCCGGTGGACGGGTCACGCTGCACGCCACCGGCTGCGAGCAGAGCGTCAGCGTGTCCTCGGGGGTCTTCGACACGATCATCATTCCCCGGGGGTACACATCCGGCCGGGCCGTGGTCGACTGGGAGGCCAAGCCGGGTGCCGTGTACGAGGTGTCGTTCCGCTGCGGCACCTTCTGGCAGGACGTCGACCTCACCATCGCCGGCGGCCGGGACGGCGCTCCCCCGCACTGGGAGAAGGGCGTGCAGGCCGGTGAGGGCGGCACGTTCGCGGACCTGAACCTCAAGCAGATCGGCCTGGGCGGCGCGCTGATCGCGGGCACGCTCGCAACGGCACACCACCTCTCCCGACGCCGCCGCGGCGAGGAGGGGGACGGCGCCTGACGCCGGCCCGCGCACACAACCCGCACGCACACAGGACTTCGCCCCGGCCCCCTTCGCGGGGGAATCCGGGGCGAAGTCCTGTGAACGTGCGGCCTGTCTCCAACCAGTCGGGCAGCGGGGTCAGATCTGCTTCTCCGCCCGCCGCCGCATCCAGAACACCCCGCCACCGATGAGGGCCACGGCGATGAGCCCGCCTCCGATGGCCATGTCGGTCGGCGTCGCACCCGTGGTGCTGCTGCCGCCGAGCCCGCCGCGGACACCGCCGATGACGGTGAAGGCGTTCGGATGGGTCAACGGCCGCCCGGCGCCCGTGCAGTGGACCGTGATGCTGTGCGCACCCGACCGCGCGTTCCTGTCGATCGTCGCGGTGCCCTTGGCCGTGGTGCCGCCCGGGACCGGGGTCAGCGTGGTGGCGGGGAACGCGTCCGAGGTCGCGGTGCCGCCTCGCGGGCAGCCGTCGACGGTGATGGTCAGTTGCCCGCCGCGCGCGATGACGCTGGGCAGGGCGACGATGTTGCTCGGTCCGACGGGCATGCCGTCCCGGGCCGCGGCCACCGGGGCGGCGATGCCGAGGGCGGCGACCGCGGTGGCGGCGACCGCCAGGGCACGAGTAGTACGCATGTCATCCTCCGCGGAAGACGCCCCGGGAACCGTCCCCGGTCGATCGGCGAGAAAGCGCCTCCCAGAAAGACCCTCAGTTGCCCTGCCCGAGGCCGCATTTCGGCGCTGGTCCGTCCTGGTGAGAGGACACGCCGACCGATGCGCCCACAAGGGGAATTGCCGCAGGTCACACACCGTCAGAATTTTCCGGTCGGCGGCAACTCGGATGGCTCACCGCAATTGTCCGGGCCACCCGTTCGCATCCGCCCCGTCGCAGGTCGAGCGCGCCGGACTTAGCGTCGTCGTATGCGCGAATGGCGTGGCGACGGCCTCGTCGAGAGGGGAAGTCGTATGCACGGGTCCGAGCTGGCCGAAGAGCAGGAGCGGCGGAAGCAGCGCGCTCCTTGGGGCGTGATAGCGCTTGTTCTGCTGACCGGTCTCGCGCTCGTCCGCAATGGCTCCGGCGAATTCGACGAGGGGCCCCCGCAGCCCGCGTCGGCGGCCGCCCCGGACCGCCGGGTGTCCGGCGGGATCCTGGCGGACACCGTGCGGCCGCTGCCCTACGCCATGCCGGACCGGGTCAGCATTCCCTCGATCCAGGTCGACGCGCCGATGATTCCGGTCGGGCTGGACGGGGACGGCTGGGTCGGTGCGCCACCGCCGGAGGACCCGAATCTGGCGGGCTGGTTCACCGGGTCGGTGTCTCCCGGCGAGAAGGGCACGGCGGTGGTCGTCGGCCATGTCGACAACGTTCAGGGCCCCGCCGTGTTCTACGGTCTCGGCGCCCTCAAGCAGGGAAGCCGGGTCGAGATCGCCCGGCAGGACGGAAAGACGGCCGTTTTCGAGGTGTACGGCGTCGAGGTCTTCGAGAAGAACAACTTCCCCGGCGACCGGGTGTACGCGTCGAAGGGGGGCGCCGAATTGCGGGTCATCACCTGCGGCGGCGGTTTCTCCAAGCAGAACGGCTACGACGGGAATGTCGTCGCTTTCGCCAGCCTGGTCGAGGTGCGCTGAGCATCCTGGCCGGGCCGGCGAAAGCCGGTCGAGGGATTTTCCGGTCCCTTAAGGTCCTTTCCGGACCTTTCAGGGCTTTTATGCACCCTCAGGTGTATTTCGGTTCGGGGACGCTGACGAAATATCCGGCGTCCAGCAGCCGCGGCAGATAGGCGCGCAGGGCCCGGACGCTCTGGGAGCGGTCGCCGCCGGCGTCGTGCGAGAGCAGGACGACGCCGGGGGCGGCGCCGTGCTGGACCCGGTGGATGATCGTGCGGGTGCCGGGGGCCATCCAGTCGAGGGTGTCGACGGTCCAGCCCAGCGGTTCCATGCCCAGCTCGGCGCCGAGTTGGAAGGTGGCGCGGTTCCAGGCGCCGTAGGGTGCGCGGAACCAGACGGGGCGTTCGCCGTACGTCTCCTCGATCACGTCGCAGGTGCGTTCCATCTCGGCGTGGATCCGGGCCCGGCTGAGGCGGGTGAGCAGCGGGTGGGACCAGGTGTGGTTGCCGACGACATGGCCCTCGTCGGCCATCCGTGCCACGAGGTCCTTGTTGTCGGCGACCATCTCGCCGCACACGAAGAACATGGCGCGGACGTCGTACTCGCGCAGCGTGTCCAGGATGTGCGGGGTGTAGCGGGGGTCGGGTCCGTCGTCGAAGGTCAGCACCATGGTGCGGCCGCGCCCCGACATGCGCAGGAACGGCTCACGGCGGACGAGGGGGCGTCGCGGGGCCGCGCGGGGCGGGCCGTAACCCGTCAGGGGCTGGAGCCGGTAGGCGGAGGGCTTGAGCGGGCGGTTCGCCTGCGGGCCCGGCGCGACGGGGGCCGCGGAGGTGGCGGCGGCCTCGGGGGTGGCGGGGACGGCGGGCCGGATCGGCACCACGCCCGCGAGCGTCGCGTACAGTCCGGCGGTGCCGGCGGCTCCGCAGGCGACGGCCCCGGCGAGCAGCGCACGGCGCCGCGTGAGTGACTGATCCTTCGTCATGAATGATCAGTCGCCCGGCGAGGGACCGGGGCACCACGACGACACCGGTACGGCCGCATGAGTACGCCCGACCGGCCCAGCCCCGGCGCCCGCACCTGCTATGACGGTGTGTCAGCGGCGCCGCACCAGCGGGAAGGGCAGGGTCTCCCGGATCGTCAGGCCGGTGAGGAACATGACCAGCCGGTCGACGCCGATGCCGAGGCCGCCGGTGGGCGGCATGGCGTATTCGAGGGCGTCGAGGAACTCCTCGTCGAGTTCCATCGCCTCGGGGTCGCCGCCGGCCGCGAGCAGGGACTGGGCGGTGAGCCTGCGGCGCTGTTCGACGGGGTCGGTGAGTTCCGAGTAGGCGGTGCCCAGTTCGGTGCCGAAGGCGACGAGGTCCCAGCGCTCGGCGAGCCGGGGGTCCAGGCGGTGCTGGCGGGTGAGCGGGGAGACGTCGGTCGGGAAGTCCTTGTAGAAGGTGGGCAGCTGGGTCTTCTCCTCGACGAGCCGCTCGTACATCTCCAGGACGACGTCGCCGTGGCCGTCGTCGGCGGTGTACGGCACGCCCACGCGGTCGCAGTGCCGGTGCAGCCGGAGGAGTTCGGTGTCGGGGTCGATCTCCTCGCCCAGCACCTCGGAGATCGCGCCGTACACCGTCTTGACGGGCCACTGCCCGGAGATGTCGTACTCCGTGCCGTCCTGGCGGGCGATCGGCGAGCCGAAGGCGGCGGTCGCGGAGCCCTGGATGAGTTCGCGGACGAGGTCGAGCATCACGTCGTAGTCGGCGTACGCCTGGTAGGCCTCC
>JABFVM010000514.1 GCA_013362785.1 Streptomyces sp.
CTCGCCAAGTGGGAACGCTTCACCGACGACCAGAAGCGGCTGATGCTGGAGACCGTCGACGCCGACGCCGACCGCGTCACCCGGCTCATCGCCGAGCTGCTCGACATCTCGCGGATCGACAGCGGGCGGCTTGAGGTGCGGCGCCAGCCCGTCGACATCGGCGCGGCCGTGGGGCGGCACATCCAGGCGTACGTCGCCGCCGGCCAGGTCGCCGACCGGTTCCTGCTGCGTGTCGAGCAGCCGTTGCCCGACCTGTGGGCCGACCCCGACAAGATCGACCAGGTGCTCAGCAACCTCATCGAAAATGCCGTGCGGCACGGCGACGGAACGGTCACCATTGACATCACGGCCACGGAGTCCCCCCGAGAGGGCGAGGACACCGGCACGTCGGTCACCGTGAGCGACGAGGGGCCCGGCATCCCGGAGGAGTCCATGAACCGCGTCTTCACCCGCTTCTGGCGGGGCAGCAAGCGCGGCGGCACGGGCCTCGGGCTCTACATCGTCAAGGGCATCGTCGAGGCGCACGGCGGCGCCGTCGAGGTCGGCCGCGCCCCCGGTGGCGGCGCGCAGTTCCGATTTACGTTGCCCGTGGCGGCACCGGCGTATCTCACCTGAGAGCCGGACCGAGCCCCACGGGCGCATTCGCATTCCTCAACCCCGTTAGACTCGGCCTTTGGCACCTTTGTGTCCCAAAAACCGTGACGATCTGTCCACGAGTCGGTACGGGGACCATCCGCCAGCCAATCGGAAGCACGGGAAGAGATGTCGGCACCGAATAAGTCGTACGACCCTGTAGAGGTCGAGGCCTTGAAACCGGAAGAGATCGAGCGCATGCGGGACGAGGCGCTCGCCGCCTTCGCCGCCGCGGACTCCCTCGACGCGCTCCAGGAGGCCAAGGTCGCCCACACCGGCGGCACGTCCCCGCTGGCCCTCGCCAACCGCGAGATCGGCGCCCTGCCCCCGCACGCCAAGGCAGCCGCCGGCAAGCTCGTCGGCCAGGCCCGCGGCGCGGTGAACAAGGGCCTCGCCGCCCGGCAGGGCGAGCTGGAGGCCGAGCGGGACCAGCGCGTGCTGGTCGAGGAGGCGGTGGACGTCACGCTGCCGTACGACCGCGTACCGGCCGGCGCCCGCCACCCGCTCACCACGCTCTCGGAGCGCATCGAAGACGTCTTCGTGGCCATGGGCTACGAGGTCGCCGAGGGCCCGCAGGTCGAGGCCGAGTGGTTCAACTTCGACGCCCTCAACATCGGCCCGGACCACCCGGCCCGCGGCGAGGCCGACACCTTCTTCGTCGAGGGCCCCGACGGCGGCACCGAGTCCGGCGTCGTACTGCGCACCCACACCTCGCCCGTGCAGATCCGCTCGCTGCTCGACCGCGAGCTGCCGGTCTACGTGATCTGCCCCGGCCGCGTGTACCGCACCGACGAGCTGGACGCCACGCACACCCCGGTCTTCCACCAGGTCGAGCTGCTCGCCGTGGACGAGGGCCTCACCATGGCCGACCTCAAGGGCACCCTGGACCACATGGTCCAGTCCCTGTTCGGCGAGGGCATGAAGACCCGGCTGCGCCCGAACTTCTTCCCGTTCACCGAGCCGTCCGCCGAGATGGACATGGTCTGCTACGTCTGCCGCGGCGAGTCCGTCGGCAACCCCGACCGCCCCTGCCGTACCTGCTCCTCCGAGGGCTGGATCGAGCTCGGCGGCTGCGGCATGGTCAACCCGCGGGTGCTCACCGCCTGCGGCGTCGACCCGGAGAAGTACAGCGGCTTCGCCTTCGGGTTCGGCATCGAGCGGATGCTGATGTTCCGCCACAACGTCGAAGACATGCGAGACATGGTCGAGGGTGACGTCCGGTTCACCCGGCCGTTCGGGATGGAGATCTGATGCGGGTCCCGCTTTCTTGGCTGCGGGAGTACGTCGACCTGCCGGCGACGGAGACCGGGCGCGACGTCCAGGCCAAGCTCATTTCCGCCGGTCTCGAGGTCGAGACCGTCGAGCAGCTCGGCGACGGCCTCAAGGGCCCCCTCGTCGTCGGCCAGGTGCTGACCATCGAGGAGCTGACGGAGTTCAAGAAGCCGATCCGCTTCTGCACCGTCGACGTCGGCCAGGCCAACGGCACCGGCGAGCCCCAGGAACTCATCTGCGGCGCCCGGAACTTCCAGGTCGGCGACAAGGTCGTGGTCGTACTCCCGGGCGCCGTGCTGCCCGGCGGCTTCGCGATCGCCGCGCGCAAGACCTACGGCCGTGTCTCGCACGGCATGATCTGCTCCACCAGCGAGCTGGGCATGGGCGACGACGGCACGCACGGCATCATCGTGCTGCCGCCGGAGACCGAGGTCGGCAAGGACGCCATCGAGCTCCTTGAGCTGGTCGACGAGGTCCTGGACATCGCCGTCACCGCCAACCGCGGCGACTGTCTGTCCATCCGCGGCGTCGCCCGCGAGACCGCCATCGGCTACGGCCTGCCGCTGCGCGACCCGGCGCTGCTCGACGTGCCGGGGCCGAACGCCTTCGGCTACCCGGTGCAGGTGTCCGACCCGATGGGCTGCGACCGCTTCACCGCCCGCACGGTGACCGGCCTGAGCCCCGAGGCCCGCTCCCCGATCTGGCTGCAGCGCCGCCTGCAGAAGGTCGGCATGCGCCCGATCTCGCTCGCCGTCGACGTCACCAACTACGTGATGATGGAGCTCGGCCAGCCGCTGCACGCCTACGACCGCAATCTGGTCCAGGGCACCATCGGTGTGCGCCGGGCCGAGGAGGGCGAGAAGCTCGTCACCCTCGACGGCGTCGAGCGCAAGCTGCACGCCGAGGACCTGGTCATCACCGACGAGCGCGGCCCGATCGGCCTCGCGGGCGTCATGGGCGGCGCCAACACGGAGATCGCCGACCACGACAACGTCGAGAACGCCTCCACCGAGATCGTCATCGAGGCCGCGCACTTCGACCAGGTCGCGATCGCGCGTACGGCCCGCCGCCACAAGCTGTCCTCCGAGGCGTCCCGTCGCTTCGAGCGCGGCGTCGACCCGGCGGCGGCAGCCGCGGCGGCCCAGCGGACCGTCGACCTGCTGGTGCTGCTCGCGGGCGGCACCGCCGAGGCCGGTGTCACCGAGGTCATCACGCCGTCCGCGCCGCACACCATCACCACCCCGGCCGACCACCCCGACAAGGTCGCCGGCGTCGAGTACGGCCGCGAGATCGTCGTACGCCGACTCCAGCAGATCGGCTGCGACGTGTACGGGCAGGACGAGCTGATCGTCACCGTGCCGTCCTGGCGGCCCGACCTCCTCGAACCGAACGACCTGGCCGAAGAGGTCATCCGCCTGGAGGGCTACGAGAACCTGCCCTCCACACTGCCCAAACTGCCCTCCGGCCGCGGCCTGACCCACCGTCAGCGACTGCACCGCAGGGTCGGCCGCGCGCTGGCCGGCGCCGGTTACGTCGAGGCGCCGAACTACCCCTTCGTCAGCGAGCAGGTCTTCGACCAGCTCGGCCTGGCCGCCGACGACCCGGCCCGCCGTGTCGTCAAGCTGGTCAACCCGCTCAACGACGAGGAGCCCGCGCTGCGTACGTCGCTGCTGCCGGGGCTGCTCGGCGCGCTGCGGCGCAACGACGGGCGGGGCTCGCACGACCTGGCGCTGTTCGAGACCGGGCTGGTCTTCCAGCCGCGCGAGGAGCGGGGCGCCGCCGGTCATCTGCCGGTCGACCGCCGTCCGACGGACGAGGAGATCGCCGCGCTGAACTCCGTGCTGCCGCGGCAGCCGCGGCATGTGGCCGTCGTCCTCGCCGGTGCGCGGGAGCAGGCCGGCTGGTGGGGCAAGGGCCGTCCGGCCGACTACGCCGACGCGATCGAGGCGGCGCGGGTCGTCGCCCGTGAGGCCGGGGCCGAGCTGATCGTGCGGGCCGGGCAGTACGGGCCGTGGCACCCGGGCCGGTGCGCCGCGCTGGCGATCGGCGTGGACGGCGTCGAGCGGGTCATCGGTCACGCCGGTGAGCTGCACCCGCGGGTCCTGAAGGCACTGGGTCTGCCCGCGCGCAGCTGCGCGATGGAGCTCGACCTGGACGCCCTGGAGCAGGTCGGCGACGGCACGCCCCAGGCGCCGAGCATCTCCACGTTCCCCGTGGCCACGCAGGACGTCGCCCTCGTCGTGGACAAGCCGGTACCGGCCGTGGAGGTCGAGGCGGCGCTGCGCGAGGGGGCGGGTGAACTCCTTGAGGGCATCCGGCTGTTCGACGTGTACGTCAACGACGAGCAGCTCGGGGACGGCAAGAAGTCGCTGGCGTACGCGTTGCGCTTCCGCGCGGGTGACCGGACGCTGACCGTCGACGAGGCGTCGGCTGCCAGGGACGCGGCGGTTGCCCTCGCGGGCGAGCGTACGGGAGCGGTGCTTCGGGGCTAGTGCGCCTAAGGGGTCGGGGGACTGCGGTTGTCGGGCAGCTGCGGGTTCGTTGTGGCTGGTTGCGCAGTTCCCCGCGCCCCTGTCGGGGCGCGTTGTGGTCACCTCACTCAATAGGGTGACTTCTCCGGGTGATCTGGTACTTCCGGACTATCTCTCGACAGAATCGGACCGGCCTTTCGAGGCCGGTCCGATTCTGCGTTGTCAGGGCCTATTGGGGGGCCATCGGAATGTTCCGTATCAAGGCTCGGGTTCCCCGGAAGGTGCTGGCGCTGGGGTTGCCCACCGCCTGGGGTGCGGCGGCGGTCACGTACAAGCTGGCCTGTCCGCTCGCCCAGCAGGAGAGCCTCGGCGCTCGGATCGTCACCAGTGCCGTCTTCTTCGCCGTGGGGACCGGTCTGGTCCTGCATGTCCGACAGGCCCTGGTGCGGGAGCTGCGGCAGGTCCGCAAGGTCGCCGGTGCCGCGCAGAGCGCGCTGCTGCGGCCGCTGCCCGCGCGCATCGACGGGCTGAACGTCGCGGCGGCCCAGCTCTCCGCGGATCGCAGTGCCTGTGTCGGCGGCGACCTGTACGAGGTCATCGCCACCGAGCACGGTGTACGGGCGGTGATGGGCGACGTACGCGGCCATGGCATCGCGGCCATCGGCACGGTCGCCGCGATCCTCGGCAGCTTCCGTGAGGCGGTCCACGACGAACCCGATCTGGGCAGGGTGCTGCGGAGACTGGACCGGGCGCTGGCCCGCCATCTGCGCGAGCGTGCGCGTGACGAGCACCCGTCTGCGGGCCGGGAGCCGGACAGTCCGGTCGCCGAGGAGTTCGTCACCGTACTGCTGCTGGAAATCGGTCCGGACGGCGAGATCACCGCCCTCAACTGCGGTCATCCCTGGCCGTATCTGCTGACCGGCGGCGGCGTCGAACCCCTCGCACGCGCCGATCCCCTCCCGCCCCTTGGCCCTTTCCCGCTCCCGTCCGACCTGACCCCGCTGCCCTGCGGCACCTTCCTCCCCGGCGACTCCCTGGTCTTGTACACGGACGGAGTCGAGGACGCGAGGGATGTGAGGGGCCGGTTCTTTTCCCTGCAAGCGGCGCTCATCGGCGCCGTACGAAACGAGCTGATCACTCCCCAGACGATCCTGCGGACCCTCTTCACAGCGCTCATTCGCCACACAAGAGGA
Source organism: Streptomyces sp. (assembly GCA_013362785.1). Classification (GTDB taxonomy): domain Bacteria; phylum Actinomycetota; class Actinomycetes; order Streptomycetales; family Streptomycetaceae; genus Streptomyces. The sequence continues at coordinate 5,570 of JABFVM010000514.1, forward strand.
AGGCAAGCAGACGACATAGCGCTACTGGTCCTACGGAACGACCGAACCAGGCTTCACTGCGATTCCCTAGGGGCGCGGGGAACCGCGCGACCAACCACAACGAACCCGCAGCCGACAAACCACCATTAGCCCTACGGCGTTTAGTCGCCCGGCATAGCTAGCGCAGCGCCGGCGTCGCCATCCGCCCAGCCACGGAGTGTCGGGCAGGCAGCTGGGCGGACGGCGCGGAAGCGGGCCGCCGCACTGTACGAGGGGGAGCCGGCGGCCCGGCCGGCCTCTTGCGAGGCATTTCAGTCAACCGGTTCGGAACTCTCCGCAACAGCGCGCGCACGCTACGGATTCGGGCACTCCGTTCACACCCCGTGTGAACCGGTTCGCACTACTCTGACGGCACCGAGCCACCCGGGGGGCACCCATGCAGCCCAACACTCTGCTCGACGCGATCCTGGACGAGGCCGGGATCTCGCACGCGGGGCTGGCAGCGCACGTGAATCAGGCGGGCCGGGTGCGCGGACTCGCGCTGAGATACGAACACACCGCCGTCGCACGGTGGTTGAAGGGTCAGCGGCCGCGCGGTCAGGTGCCCGACCTGATCTGCGAGGTGCTCGCCGCCCGGCTGCAACGCACCGTCACGCTCGACGACATCGGGCTCGGCGTACCCGGCGAACCGTCCATCGCCCACGCCACCTCGCTGTCCGGCTTCGTGGAGCGGGCCACCGCGCTGTGGCGCTCCGACGAGCAGCAGCGGCCGCACATCCTGGGCGCACCCGCGGTCACGGGGACGCCCGCCGTCATGCCGGTGTGGGAGTGGGAGAACCCGCCGGAGGACGTGGACGTCTCGCGCGGGGGCCGGCACCGGGTCACCCCCGCCGACATCGAGATGCTGCGTGCCGCCCGCACCCACTACGAGCAGATGTACCGGAAGGCGGGCGGCATAGCCACGCGCACCCGGATCGTCGGCTTCCTCAACGCGGAGGCCGCCCCGCTGCTGAGGGGCAGTTACACCGACGCCACCGGTCGCCAACTGCACCGCGCCACCGGCGGGTTGGTCGCCGTCGCCGGGATCTGCGCGTACGACTCCGACGCGCACGGGCTGGCGCAGCGCTACTTCCATCAGGCGCTGCGGCTGGCCAAGGCGAGCGGGGACCGGGGGCTCGGCGCGTATGTGATCGCGCTGCTGGTCAACCAGTCGCTGTTCATGCGGGAGTTCCGGCAGGCCGTCGCCTTCGCGGAGGCCGCGCTGCGGGCCGCCGGCAAGCACATCACCCCGGCCCTCGCCTCCGACCTGTACGCGATGCAGGCGAAGGCGTACGCCCACCTCGGCGACGGCACGAGCGCGCTGTCCTGCATCCGGCGTGCCGAGCAGGCCGCCGACCGCATCCACCGCGGATACGAACCGGACGAAACGGGCTATGTCCAGCCCGGCCTCGTCAATGTCCAGGTGGCGGAGGCGCTGCTGAGTCTCGGGGAGCTGACGGCCGCGGGGGAGCATGCCGCGGCCGCCGTCGACAATCCGGCCCACGACCGGGGCCGGGTGCACCGGCTGGCCATGCTCAGCACGATCGAGCTGCGCCAGGGCAACGCCGACAAGGCGGTGGCCACGGCGGTGCAGATGGCCGAGCAGGCGCGGGGAATGGAGTCCCAGCGCCTGCGTGACAGACTCCGGGCGGTACGCGAACACCTGGTGCGCAGCGGCAGCGCGGGCACCGCCGAGGCCGCCGAACTCATCGACGGAGCGCTGCGCGTACCGCTGTAGGCCGGTGCACTCGCCTACTCGAACACCGACACCTCGTAGTCCCTGCTGCGATATTGCCACTTACTCGACGGAAGGTGGCAGAACCGTGCAGTGGACGAAACAGAACGAACAAACTGTGTATGAAAACCGCTGGTTCACCGTCAACCTGGCAGATGTGGAACTGCCCGACGGTCGGCACCTGGACCACTTCCTGATACGGATGCGGCCGGTCGCCGTGGCCACGGTGGTCAACGAGGCCAATGAAGTCCTCCTCCTGTGGCGCCACCGCTTCATCACCGACAGCTGGGGGTGGGAACTCGCGGCGGGCGTCGTCGAGGACGGCGAGGACATCGTCCGTGCGGCCGCCAGGGAGCTGGAGGAGGAGACCGGCTGGCGGCCGGGACCCCTGCACCACCTCATGAGCGTGGAGCCCTCCAACGGGCTCACCGACGCCCGGCACCACATCTACTGGGCCGACGAGGGCGAGTACGTAGGACACCCCGTGGACGACTTCGAGTCGGACCGCCGGGAATGGGTCCCCCTCAAGCTCGTCCCCGACATGATCGCCCGTGGGGAGGTCCCGGCCGCCAACATGGCGGCCGCGTTACTGCTGCTGCACCATCTCAGGCTCGGTCAGGACACCTTGCCCTGATTCCCCCCACCACCGTGTCCTGCGGAGCCTCAATGGCCCAGTGCCTGCCAGATCGCCACGATGAGCGCGCCCACCGCGGTCACCGCCGCGACTGCGGGCAGCGGCCAGCGGGCGTGTTCCAGTGCGACGATTCGTGCGGCCAGATCATCGAGTTCCTTGTCGGTCTCTTCGGTTCGGTGACTCAGCAGATTCAGCCCTCCCTCGACACGCGCGTACGCGACATCGAGGCGGCGACGTAACTCTGCGAGTTCTCCATTGACCACAGGATGCTCGGGGTCGGCGGTCACGAGTCCGCTCCTTTCCGTAGTCGTCACATCTCTTGCATGCGCATGAGGAGTCAACTCGCCTGGTGGACGCGTGGGGAGAGTGTGCGACGGGCATATGCGAGCCCGGCGCGCACACGGTGTGTGAATGCGATGGGCCCGGCACCCAGAAGGGTGACGGGCCCATTTCAGCCACAGCGCGTAATCAGCCGTAGGTGTAGAAGCCGGAACCGGTCTTGCGGCCCAGCCGGCCCGCGTCCACCATGCGCTGCAGGAGCGGGGGAGCGGCGTACAGCGGCTCCTTGAACTCGTCGTACATGCTCTGCGCGACGGAGGCGACGGTGTCGAGGCCGATCAGGTCGGACAGCTTCAGCGGGCCCATCGGGTGGGCGCAGCCCAGCTCCATGCCGTTGTCGATGTCCTCGCGGCTGGCGATGCCCGACTCGAACATCCGGATCGCGGAGAGGAGGTAGGGGATCAGCAGTGCGTTGACCACGAAGCCGGACCGGTCCTGGGCGCGGATGGCGTGCTTGCCCAGCAGCTTCTCGGCGAACGACTGGGCGCGGGCGATCGTGCCCTCGGAGGTGGTGAGGGCCGGGATCAGCTCGACGAGCTTCTGCACCGGAGCCGGGTTGAAGAAGTGGACGCCGATGACCTGGTCGGGGCGCGAGGTGGCGACCGCCAGCTTCACCAGCGGGATGGAGGAGGTGTTGGAGGCCAGGATCGCGTCCGGGCGGGTCACCACCTGGTCGAGCACCTGGAAGATCTCGGTCTTCACCTGCTCGTTCTCCACGACGGCCTCGATCACCAGGTCACGGTCGGCGAACTCGCCGAGGTCCGTGGTGAAGGACAGCCGGGCCTGCGTGGTGTCCAGCTCCTCGTCGCTGATCTTGCCGCGCTCGGCGGCCTTGGCCAGGGAGCCGAACAGCCGGGTGCGGCCGAACTCCAGGGCCTCGCCGGTGGTCTCGGCGACCTTCACGTCCAGGCCGGCGCGGGCGCACACCTCGGCGATGCCCGCTCCCATCTGGCCGCAGCCCACCACACCGACGCGTGCAATATCTCCGGAGATGCCGGTCACATCGTCCCCTTCGCTGATCCACGACTGCGGCAGTCCGCCGTTGGTTCGACGCCTGCTCCAAACCTGCACGTTACCTTCGGCGAAGTTTGATCGATCGTTCGGGTACCGCATGAAAAGCTGACCGCGGACCGGTCCGGAACGCATGGATCTGTCCTGGGGTGGGCCTTTGACCACGGCACACGGAGGTACGAAGAAGATGCTGCACCGAAAGCCACGGCTGTCACGACGGGCGTTCACGGCGACCGCGCTGTCGGCACTCGTGGCGGCAGGCGGCGCCATGGCGGCCGGTGCCGCCATGGCGGACGGAAGCAATCCGGGCAGGCGCCGGATGAACCGGGAGATGCGCGGTGTGTGGGTGGCGACCGTGGCGAACCGGGACTGGCCCACCAAGCCGGGGCTGACCGCGGACGAGCAGCGCGCGGAACTGATCGCCCACCTGGACCGGGCGGCGAAGTGCGCCCTGAACACGGTGATCCTCCAGGTGCGGCCCACCGCCGACGCCCTGTGGCCCTCGCCGTGCGAGCCGTGGTCGCAGGTCCTCACCGGCACCCAGGGCAAGGACCCCGGCTGGGACCCGCTGGGCACGGCTGTCGCGGAGGCCCACGCCCGCGGTCTGCAACTGCACGCCTGGTTCAACCCGTACCGAATCGCCAACCACACGGACCCCACGAGGCTGGCCGAGTCCCACCCGGCCCGCAAGCACCCGGAGTGGGTGGTGACCTACGGCGGCAAGCTCTACTACAACCCGGGGCTGCCCGAGGTCCGTGCCTTCGTGCAGCGGGCAATGCTCGACGCGGTGCACAAGTACCCGGTCGACGCGGTCCACTTCGACGACTACTTCTACCCGTATCCGGTGGCGGGACAGGCCTTCGACGACACCGCCGCCTACGACCGGTACGGCGGCGGCTTCGCGAACGTGGCCGACTGGCGGCGGGACAACATCGACCGGCTGATCCTGGAGACGGCGGCCGGTATCCGGCGGATCCGGCCCACCACACAGTTCGGCATCAGCCCGTTCGGCGTATGGCGCAACGCCGCCACCGACCCGCTCGGCTCCGACTCACGGGCGGGCGTGCAGACGTACGACGATCTCTACGCGGACACCCGCAGGTGGGTGCGCGAGGGCTGGATCGACTACATCTGCCCGCAGTTGTACTGGAACATCGGCTTCGCCGCCGCGGACTACGGCAAGCTCCTGCCCTGGTGGGCGGAGACGGTGCGGGGCAGCAGGACACGGCTGTACGTCGGCGAGGCGCTCTACAAGGCCGGTGACCCGGCGCAGCCCGAGGCCTGGCAGGACAGGGCCGAGCTGTCGCGGCATCTCACCCTGGCCCAGCAGTACCCGGAGGCGTACGGACACGTCTACTTCGCCGCGAAGGATCTGGCGGCGGACCGGATCGGCGCCATGGCGCAGGTGGTGGCCGACCACTACGGGCAGCCGGCCATGACCCCGCGCTGATCCGCTCGGCGGGCTGCTTCGCCCGGTCGAGCTGCTAGGCCCTGTCCTTGTGACGGATCTCGGTGTCGGGGCCGGGGGAGCACAGACCCTCGTGCCCGTCCTCGAAGCGGACGCGGTACGGGGGGTTGCCCTCCTGGCCCAGGATCTCGACGATCTCGCCGACCTTGTCGTGTTGTCCGACCACCCTGCCGTGCTGAACAAGCTGGTCGCCCACGGTTGCACGCATCTCTTGGGCCTCCTCACCAGGTGCGGGAGCAGCGGTCCGTGGCCTTGAGTCTACGGCGTGGAGCGGTGGTTGGAAGTGGGTCGTTCGGGCCCGCTCAGCCACGCGCCCGCTGGGTCACGGCGATGCACACGAGCACTGCCGCGGCCGTGAGCGGGGCGGCCACTGTCAGGTGCTCGCCCAGCAGCAGCACCGACCACACCAGTGTGAGCAGGGGTTGGGCCAACTGCAACTGGCTGGCCTTCGGGATACCGATGGCGGCCATGCCCCGGTACCAGACGACCAGGCCGAGGAACTGCGAGCCCGCCGCGACCCACAGCAGTCCGGTCACACCGTGCAGGGTCAGCCGGACGGGTTCGTACGACAGCGCCACCGCGGCGGCCGGGACGGTGAGCGGCAGGCACAGCACCAGCGCCCAGCCGATCACCTGCCAGCCCGGCATCACCCGGGCCAGCCGGCCGCCCTCGGTGTAGCCGGCCGCGCACACCAGCAGCGCCGCGAACAGATACAGGTCGGCCGTGGTCAGGGCGCCGCCGCTCTGCTGCACGGTGAAGGCGACCACCGCGGCCGCTCCCACGAGCGCCGCCGTCCAGAAGGTGCGCGAGGGGCGGGTGCCGACGCGCAGGGCGGAGAACAGGGCGGTGGTCAGCGGGAGCAGGCCGACCACGACGGCGGCGTGTGCGGTGGTGGACGTCTGGAGTGCGAGCGTGCTGAAGAGGGGGAAGCCCAGGACCACTCCGGCGGCGACCACCGCGAGTCCCGCCCAGTGCCGGCGGTCGGGAAGCGGGACACGCAGGGCGAGCAGACAGCCGCCCGCGATCAGCGCGGCCAGCACGCTGCGCACGGCGACCAGGGACCAGGCGCCGAAGCCCTCCAGACCCCAGGCGGTGGCGGGGAAGGTGAGGGAGAAGGCCGCGACACCGAGGGCGGCCTGGAGGGTGCCGCGCAGGGATGCCTTCGCCGAACCGGCCGGGGCGGCGGTCGAGGCGGCTCGGGGAGCGGTCTCCGGGGGAGTGGCGCCCGGGGGAGTGGCTTCCGAGGGCGTGGCTTCCGGGGTGGTGACTGCTATCGAGGTTCCGGCGATAGCGCTATTCTCTGCTCTCATGCAAGAGCGTAGCAGTGTCGGTGAACTGGCGACTCAGCTCAGGCGGGAGCTGGACCGCTACTCTCCAGGTGGAAAGCTCCCGTCGAGCCGGGCCCTCGTCGAGCGGTTCCGGGTGAGCCCGGTGACCGTCTCCCGCGCCCTCGCGCAACTTGTCGCCGAGGGGCTGGTCGTCACCCGGCCCGGCGCCGGGGCGTTCCGCGCCGAGCCGCGCGCGCAGACCGCTTCCGTGGGGGACACCTCCTGGCAGGAGGTGACGCTCAGCGCGGACGCCGCGACGGAGCTGGTGCCGCGCTCGGTGGACGCCTCCGGGGTGCTGGTCTCGCTCGCCGGTCCGCCGCCCGGCGTGATCGAGTTCAACGGCGGCTATCTGCACCAGTCGCTGCAGCCGGAGCGGGCGATGTCCGCCGCGCTGTCGCGGGCCGGCCGCCGGCCCGGGGCGTGGGAGAGACCGCCGATGGAGGGGCTGCCGGAGCTGCGGGAGTGGTTCGCGCGCAGCATCGGCGGGCCGGGCGGTGCCGTCACGGCGGCCGAGGTGCTGATCACCGCGGGCGGCCAGTCGGCGCTGACCACCGCGCTGCGGGCACTCGCACCCCCCGGTGCGCCGGTGCTGGTCGAGTCGCCCACCTATCCGGGCATGCTGGCGATCGCCCGCGCCGCCGGCCTGCGCCCGGTCCCGGTCCCGGTCGACGCGGACGGCGTACGACCGTCCCTGCTCGCAGACGCCTTCCGGGCGACCGGTGCCCGTGTGTTCGTCTGCCAGCCGCTGTTCCAGAACCCGACCGGCGCGGTGCTCGCCCCCGACCGGCGCCGTGAGGTGCTGCGCATCGCGCGCGAGGCCGGTGCCTTCGTCGTGGAGGACGACTTCGTACGGCGGCTGGTGCACGAGGACGCGGGGCCCCTGCCGCGTCCGCTGGCCGCCGACGATCCCGACGGTGTAGTCGTCCATGTCTCCTCCCTGACCAAGGTGACCTCGCCGAGCTTCCGGCTGAGCGCGCTCGCCGCCCGTGGCCCGGTGCTGGAGCGGCTGCGCGCCATCCAGGTCGTGGACACCTTCTTCGTGCCGCGGCCGTTGCAGGAGGCGGCGCTGGAGCTGGTCGGCTCGCCCGCCTGGCCGCGTCATCTGCGGTCGGTCTCCGCGGAGTTGAAGACCCGCCGCGACGCGATGACGGCCGCCCTGCGCCGCGACCTCCCCGAACTCGCCCTCCCGCACATCCCGTCCGGCGGCTACCACCTGTGGCTCCGCCTGCCCGACGGCACCGACGAGTCGGCCCTGACCTCCGCCGCCCTGCGCGCGGGCGTCGCGATCATCCCCGGCCGCCTGTACTTCAGCGCCGAACCGCCGGCCGGGCACGTGAGGTTGAGTTTCACGGCGGTGGCCGGGGTGGGGGAGATCGCGGAGGGGGTACGGCGGTTGCGGACCGCCTGTGACGAGGTGCTCTAGCCGCGGGGTACCGGCGCTGTGCCGCAGGTGAACTCGGCGGATGCGAAGAGCTCGGGCGTCAGACGTATGCCGGTGAGACGGTGGGCCAGCGCGAACGCGGCCTCCGTGTGCTGGGTGTAGTCACGGTCCTCGCTGTCCCTCAGGTCGAAGCCCGACTCCCGCATCTCGGTGAGGAGTTCGTCGCAGTGGCTGCCATTGCGCGCGTAAGGGAACAGCGGCTCGAAGTGCAGGCGTGTGTCGCCGTCCTCGAACCAGTAGAAGTGGTCCACCGCGTTGATGTTGCGGTAGTGGGAGACCACTCTGCGTCCATGCGAGACCGGGAGCATGGCCTCGGGAGTGATCCCGAGGTAGCCGTTGAACTCGACCATCAGCGACCAGTCGCCGACGGCCGTGACACCGACGAACATGCTGTCGCCCTCGTAGTACTCCCACGCGTCGAAGCACGGCTCGTTCAACGCGTCCACGCCGGTGAGGCCGGGCTCCGGCTCGGCCTTCAGCTCCGTGAGGAGTGCCTCCGGGGTCAGGTCGCGCACCAGCGTGACGCAGTAAGCCTCCAGCAGATGCTCGTAGTTCTCGTCGAGCCACCCGTAGTCCGCCGCAGTCGCCGTCCCAGCCGTAGTCCCAGTCATGCCCGCAGCATCGCATCCGCCACTGACAACGCCCTCCCACCGGCGAAAACCGCTCGACGTCCACGACGCCGTCCTGCGAATCTCGCCGCATGACCGACACTCCGCCCCTCGCCGAGGGCTACCAGATCTCCGCCGACCCCGACCGCATCGACGCCGAGCGGGTGCACCGGTGGCTGTCCACCGACGCGTACTGGGCGATAGGGCGGGCGCGGGAGAAGCAGGACCGGGCGATCGAGGGCTCGCTGAACTTCGGGGTGTACGAGACGATTTCGGAGGACCAGGTGGCGTATGCCCGGGTCGTCACCGACCGGACGACCTTCGCGTGGCTGTGCGACGTGTACGTCGACCCGTCGGTGCGCGGCAAGGGGATCGGTACGGCGCTCGTCGCGGGCGTACGCGAGCACCTGCGGCCGTACGGGATCAAGCGCGTGCTGCTGGCCACGCACGACGCGCACACGGTCTACGAGAAGGCCGGGTTCGCACCGCTGGAGAAGCCGGACCAATGGATGGCGCTCTACTTCTAGCGGTTGCAGAGGCTTCAGTGAGCACTGCTTGAACTTCCAACAGGTCCGTTTCCAGCGACATGTCCGCCTGATCCTGACCCCGCAGTGAGCCTTCGTCCACCCTCGGTGACCCCTCCACAATGCCTCTTGACCTGCGCACTTCGGCGACACACCATCGCCGCATGCCACTTCGGGTCACGTTCGTCGCCGCCGCGCGCAGCTCTCCGCTGCTCGCGGAGCGCTTCGAGGACGCCCGGCCGCTGGATCAGGCCGGCTGGGAAGAAGTACAGCGCGTCGCGGGGGACCTGCTGCCGCTGGCGGCGGCCGAGCTGCGCTACTGCTCGCCGACCCCGCGCAGCCGCGCCACCGGCGACGCCCTCGGCTATGCCCCGCTGGTGCAACTGGCCCTGCGCGACTGTGACATGGGCCGCTGGCGCGGGCTGACCCTGGGCGAGGCGATGGCCCGGGAGCCGGAGGCGGTGGACGCCTGGCTGGCGAACCCGCGCGGCACGCCGCACGGCGGTGAGTCGCTGCTGGCGTTCATCGCCCGGGTCGGCGGCTGGCTGGACACCCGTCCCGTGGAGGACGGCGGCCGTATCGTCGCCGTGGCCGAACCGTCGGTGATCCGGGCCGCCCTGGTCTACGCGCTGAAGGCGCCGCCCTCCACGTACTGGAACATCGACGTACGCCCCCTGTCGACGACCACCGTCACCGGCCGCGCCGGTCGCTGGAACCTCCGCTTCGACGGGGCGCAGGCTCAGCCCTCACGCGCGTAGTCGGTGGTGAGGACGAGGTCCTTGGCCGGACCGCGCACCCGCCACACCGTCCGCCAGTGGTCCTCGCCGAGGACGGTGAACTCGCCCCGGTAGAGGTCCGCCGAGCACGGATGGTCGGCCGTGTACCGCCCTGAGGTCAGATCCAGGTCGTGGAAGGGCCGCCCGTCCGTGAACCGTACGTCCGCCGTGCCGCGCGTATCGCCCGGCAGGAAGCGCAGCGTCCGCTCGGCGGGCCGCCGTACGCCCTGCCAGAGGAACGTTCCGGACTCGTGGTGCAGGAGACCTCCGTCGTCGAGTCGGCCGAAAACCGTCGTACCGGAGAACTCCCCCTCCGTGCCGCTCGCGAGATCGCGCACAGTCCGCCCGACCTGCCAGCTCCCGGCCAGATACGTCAGTACATCCGGAACCGGCCAGAACCCGCCCATCCGTCCCTCGCCTCCCGCCGCTTCCGACACTTTCGATACCGCGCGACCCGTTGACGCTTGCGAACCACCCTCCCTATCTTGCCGTTCGAAGTGCTGATCATTGTCTGATATTTCGAACAACGAGCCGCGGAGTATCCATGTCACGCACCAGCCGCACCCGCTGGAGACTAGGTCTGACGACCACCGCCCTCCTGACGGCGACGGCCCTCCTCCCGGCGCCCGCGCACGCCGAGGACGTCACCGACTACGCGATCACCGTCGATCCCGCCGCCCAGGGCGCGAAGATCGACGACACGATGTACGGCGTGTTCTTCGAGGACATCAACCGGGCCGCGGACGGCGGTCTGTACGCCGAGCTCGTGCAGAACCGGTCCTTCGAGTACTCGACGGACGACAACCGGTCGTACACGCCCCTCACCTCCTGGACGGTCGACGGCACCGGGCAGGTCGTGAACGACGCCGGCCGGCTGGGCGAGCGCAACCGCAACTACCTCTCCCTGGGCGCCGGTTCGGCCGTCACGAACGCCGGTTACAACACCGGGATCCGCGTCGAGCAGGGCAAGCGGTACGACTTCTCGGTGTGGGCGCGGGCCGAGAGCGGCACCACGCTGAGCGTCGCGCTCAAGGACACCGCCGGCGACCTGGCGACCGCCCGCCAGGTGGCCGTCAAGGGCGGCTGGGCCAAGTACCGGGCCACCTTCACCGCGACCCGCACCAGCAACCGCGGCCGGCTCGCCGTCGCCGCCACCGACGCTGCGGCCCTCGACATGGTGTCGCTGTTCCCCCGCGACACCTACAAGAACCAGCCCAACGGCCTGCGCAAGGACCTCGCCGAGAAGATCGCCGCCCTGAAGCCGGGCTTCGTGCGCTTCCCCGGCGGCTGCCTGGTCAACACCGGCTCCATGGAGGACTACAGCGAGGCCTCCGGCTGGCAGCGCAAGCGCTCCTACCAGTGGAAGGACACCATTGGCCCGGTCGAGCAGCGCGCCACCAACGCCAACTTCTGGGGCTACAACCAGAGTTACGGACTCGGCTACTACGAGTACTTCCGCTTCTCCGAGGACATCGGCGCCATGCCCCTGCCCGTCGTCCCGGCCCTGGTGACCGGCTGCGGCCAGAACAAGGCCGTGACCGACGAGGCGCTGCTCAAGCGGCACATCCAGGACACCCTGGACCTCATCGAGTTCGCCAACGGCCCGGCGACCTCCAAGTGGGGCAAGGTCCGCGCCGAGATGGGCCACCCGAAGCCCTTCCACCTCACGCACCTCGAAGTCGGCAACGAAGAGAACCTGCCCGACGAGTTCTTCGCCCGCTTCCAGCGGTTCCGCACCGCGATCGAGGCCAAGTACCCCGACATCAAGGTCATCTCCAACTCCGGCCCGGACGACTCCGGCACGACCTTCGACACCGCCTGGAAGCTCAACCGCGAGGCGAAGGTCGACATGGTCGACGAGCACTACTACAACACCCCGAACTGGTTCCTGCAGAACAACGACCGCTACGACTCCTACGACCGCAGCGGCCCGAAGGTCTTCCTCGGCGAGTACGCCTCCCAGGGCAACGCCTGGAAGAACGGCCTCTCCGAAGCCGCGTTCATGACCGGCCTGGAGCGCAACGCGGACGTCGTCAAGCTGGCCTCGTACGCCCCGCTGCTCGCCAACGAGGACTACGTCCAGTGGCGGCCGGACCTGGTCTGGTTCAACAACCGCGCCTCCTGGAACTCGGCCAACTACGAGGTCCAGAAGCTGTTCATGAACAACGTCGGCGACCGGGTGGTGCCGTCCAAGGCGACCACGACCCCGAACGTCAGCGGCCCGATCGCCGGTGGCGTAGGCCTTTCGACGTGGGCGACCAGCGCCGCGTACGACGACGTGAAGGTCACGGGGGCCGACGGTTCGACGCTGCTGAGCGACGACTTCTCCGGTGACGCCTCGAAGTGGAAGCACGTCGGCGGCGGCAGCTGGAGCGTCCAGGACGGCCAGTACGTCCAGACGGACGCCGCCGCCGAGAACACCATGGTCCAGGCCGGCGACCCGTCCTGGCACGACTACGACCTGCATGTGAAGGCCACCAAGAAGTCCGGCAAGGAGGGCTTCCTCGTCGCCTTCGGCGTCAAGGACACCGGCAACTACTACTGGTGGAACCTGGGCGGCTGGAACAACACCCAGTCCGCGATCGAGCAGGCCGTGGACGGCGGCAAGGGCACGCTGATGACCAAGGCCGGGTCCATCGAGACGGGCCGCGCCTACGACATCGACATCAAGGTGCGCGGCCGTCAGGTCACCCTGTACCTGGACGGCCAGGAGTGGGGCAGCTTCACCGACGACAAGCCGGCCGAGCCGTTCCGCCAGGTCGTCACCAAGGACGCCCGGACCGGTGACCTGATCGTCAAGGTCGTCAACGCCCAGTCCGCCCGGGCCCGCACCGCGATCGACCTCGGCAGCGCCAAGGTCGCCTCCACGGCCCGGGTGACCACGCTCGCCGCCGACCAGGAAGCGGTGAACACCGAGACGGACGCGCCGGTCGCCCCGGCCACGTCGACCTTCTCGGGGGTCGCCGCGAAGTTCACGTACACCTTCCCGGCGAACTCGGTCACCTTCCTGCGGATCAAGCAGAGGTAGCCGCACGGAGCGGGCCGCTGTCCCAGGGGCAGCGGCCCGCGCCCGCCATCGGGAGCCTCAGCCCTCGTCGCGGTGGTCCCAGGGCTCGAAGGCGGCGAACTCCACGGGGTCGTCGTCCTCGTCCTGCGCGCACAGGCCGGGTGTGACGAGCCCGCCCCGCTGCCAGGCGAGGAGCACGTCGACCAGACCGCTCCGCAGCGCGGGGCCCTGGTCCGCGTGCCGGGGCCAGAAGATCAGCGGCCATGAGTCGGGATCCTCGCCCCGGGTGAGCCAGCCCAGGTGGTCGCCGTCGATGGAGTCGGCGAACGGCAGGAACCCGTCGGGCTCGGGCCACGTGGCCAGCGGGTACCAGTCCGGTGACCCGTCCTTCAGGTCCCCGTACGCCTCCAGGGTCTCCTCGACGTACGCCATGAACCGCGGCGCCGCCGTCCGCAGCGGCGCGGGGAAGCGCAGCCACCCGCTCCAGCAGCCGGATCCGTACACCTCCATCAGCCGCACGTACTCCCGCGGCAGCCGCGAGCCCAGCGTGTCGAACAGCTGCTCCCAGGTGCCGTCCCCGAGATACGCCCGCTCCGGCTGCGGTGTCAGCAGGCGCAGGGCGTCCAGGCCGGTGCCCGTCTCCAGCGCGACGCGACGCTCGGCCTCGGTGAGGCGGGGATCGACAGGGGCGGGCGGGGTCCACGGCTGGGCGGCGTCCAGGAAGGCGGTGCGGGCGACGGTGCCGGGCAGGTGCAGCAGTGGGCCGGGCGGGGTCGGTGACTCCCAGCTCTCGCGGACGGTGTGGCGCAGGTAGGCGGTGAGGGTGAGGTCGTACCGGTGCCAGTCCCGCAGGCCGCTGCCGGAAATCGCGCCGGAGTGCCGCACGACCACCGGCCAGGCGTCGGGGTCGTCCGACGCCGACGTGTCCCAGAACAGCATGTCGCCGCCGCGGGTGCCGCCCCAGGCCAGCAGGCCGCCCGGCTCCGGGTGGACACGGGGCCGCTCGTCCTCCGGCAGCACCCGAATTTCCCTGCGGGCCCGCCGGTGCGTCTCGCGCAGCCAGTCGCCGTACTCGAACCGCCCGTCGGCGCACGGCACATGGATCCAGAGGTACTCGCCGAAGTCCAACGGCCCGTGCCGGTCGGCCAGTTGTCGGTAGTCGCCCGGCAGCCTGAGCCCGAGCCACTCCTCCACGGTCTCCCAGTCGACGGGGACCGGTGTCGGCGGGCGATCGGCGGAAGGGCTGGTGAACCCCGCGATGTCCAGGTCCGCGTCGTCCCAGTCCAGGCCGCCGGTGACCGTCGCGACGCAGGGGCGCTCCGTGCCACCGCGTGCGGCGTGCCACGTCAGGGCGGGCGCGCCGGTGGTGAGGGCCCGGGCCGTGTCCGCGAGCATCTCCGTCACCGAGTCCCACAGGGGCACGCCCAGTCCCCACTCCTCGTGGTTCCACAGGAAGACGGCACCGTACGTCGGACCGGGCCGCAGGTCGACGAGCAGGTGGTCGCCGCCCGGCGACTCGGCGATCGGCAGGAACGCCGGAAGGTACTGCGCCGCGTCGGCGAGCTCGCCGGGATGCTCGGCCTCGTCCCGGGCGACCTGGACGAGGATGTCCCGTGCGGAAAGCGCCTCGCCGAGCTCGACCGGAGCGAACTCCAGAGGGATCCAGAAGGAGGCGTCCACGTCATCGAGCCGCCACCACGCCCGCAGGTCCTCCGGTATCGGCAGCCCGAGCTCGGCCTCCGCCGCGGCAAGCCGTCCCGTCTCCGCCGCCGCGCGGCGCGACCCCGGCTGCACGTGCCCCCGCAGCCATGCCGCGATACGGCCCCAGGAGTCCCGTACGGCGTGTTCCGTGTCGTTCATGGCGGGAAGTGTGCCGTGCCGATGATCACCGCGCGGACGCGGGGCCGCTGAGTCGGCGACGGCTCAGTCGGCGACCGCTCAGTTCGCGACCGTGAGCAGATCGTCGACCGCCGCCCGGATCGACTCGTCCGTCTCGAAGCCGCGCCAGCCGGAGAAGTAGTGCAGACGCCGGTCGAGATCCGGGACTTCGCGCAGGAGCCGTGCGGCGGGCCGGGCCGCCCGGCCGATCCGGGCCAGGTGGCGCACGGCGGGGAGCATGACCGGCAGGTAGTGGCCGTCCGCCAGCCCTCGGGCCGCCCTCAGCAGGGCAGGGACGGGAATCTCCGTCTCGCCGGTCGCGGCCCACAGAGCGTGCGCCGCCTCGATACTCGTCCACTCGTCGTCGCTCCGGGCCAGGGCACGGAGGGGGTCGGCGAGGCCGGCGGCGTGCGGGCCGAGGTCGGCCAGTTTGCGCAGGTGGGGATGGCGGTGGCCGTCCCTCGTGGCAGCGGGGCCCAGGATCTCCAGGGCGCGTTCCGGTTGGCCTCCCGTCCGCCAGTACGCCCAGGCGGCGAGGGGGGCGTTCGCGTCGTCGGCCGTGGACCGCGCGAGCAGGAGTTCTCGCGCCCCGGCGTCCTCGACGCCGATCCCGCCCAGGGCCGTCGCCGCCGCGACCCAGCCGTCGCCGCGCTCCAGCAGTGCGACGAGCTGGGGTACGGCTGCCCGGGCCTCGGGCCCCCAGGCGGCGAGCACCTCGCACAGCCGCGCCGACTCGTGCTCGTCCCGGGTGGCACCGAGCCGGACGCAGACGGCCGGGAGCAGCGGGACGACGTGGTCCGGAAGCAGGGCGAGGACCTCGTGGAGGGCGGGCAGGGAGGGAAAGTGGTGCTTGCCGCCGGCGTGGATGCCGTACTTCGAGAAGGTCGACGGCGCTCCGGCCAGCCGCTCTACCAGGCCCGGCACACACCGCGCGTCGTTCATCCTGGCCAGCGCCCACAGGGAGGCGTCGGCCACGGTCTCGCCTTTGCGGGTGCCGCGTCGGCCGGTGTCGTCCACAAGCCCGGCGACCGCGTCGGCGTGGACGGCTGCCGCGTGGCCCGAGCAGGCCAGCAGCTCGGTCGCCCGGAAGCGGACCTCGATGTTCGGGTCGTCCAGACGCGCCGCGACGGCAGGCAGCAGTTCGCCGACCGGTGAGCGCCACCGGCGGAGCAGTTCGCCGGCCTGGGCCAGGGCGCCGATCAGCTGCTCGTCGGTGAGGGAAGCCCCGCCGGTCCGGTCCGTTCGGGACCGGGGAGGGCCGGCGAGCAGGCCGAGAACGTAGGTGGTGTACGCGGCGGGGGAATCCGCGAGCAGGGTGCCCGCCCAGCGTTGAACGGCTTGCACCCCGACTCCCAGCGCACTCGTGTGCTGCCACACCTCCGCGCCGGGGTCCCGGACGGCGGCCAGCAGGAGGTCCACGCGGCGCTCGGCGAGACCGGGGTCGCGGGGCGCCGTCGAGCGCACCGCCGCCAGGCGCAGCTGCGGCTCCGGGTCGTCCAGCAGCGCATCCAGCAACTCGACGGCCTCGGCGGCCCGCGGCCCGGCAGGCTCTCGCCGGCTCGCCGCGCCGAGCGCGACGACCAGGTCGAGGCGGGTGGCGAGGTCGCTCTCCGTCCGCCAGCGCTCCAGCAGCGCGGGCAGGATCGGCTCGCCGGGGCTCGGGCAGTCGGCGAGGATGTCGGCCGCCGCCCGCCGGACCTCCGCCTCGGGGGCGGCGAGCAGCGTGAGCACCTCGGGCAGGGCCCGCTCCCAGGCCGCCGCCCAGCCCGGAGCCAGGTACTTCTCGGCGACCCGCCCGGCCTCCGCCGCCAGCACGGAGACGAGTTCCAGTAGCGAACGCCGGCACAGCACGTCCGCCCGTGCGCCCAGGCGCAGCAGGAAGGGCAGCGCGGCGGGGGCGGCGGGGCAGATCCAGCCGCCCTGGTGGAAGAGCAGGTTGAGCAGGTCGTCCGCCGCCTCCTCCGCGTCCCGCCGATCGGATCCGGCGCAGCGACGCAGCAGACCGGGGACGTCCTGCGCCGACCCGTAGTTGTGCTCCAGCCCTGCCCAGTCGACCGAGTCGAGTCCCTCCCACATGCGCCGGACCCTACTACCGTCTTGATCGGCAGTCCGTCTGCATACCCACTCATTGAGATTGCATAAACGTGCATCGAAACGTATAGTCATGCCATCTAGGAGGAGGACTGGCATG
>JABFVM010000182.1 GCA_013362785.1 Streptomyces sp.
CTTCTCGCTGCGCGACGAGTTCTCGCAGTGGGACCCGCGCCGGCAGCGGCCCGAGCTGTGGAACCTGTACAACGGCCGGCACGCCCCGGGCGAGCACGTCCGCGTGTTCCCGCTGTCCAACTGGACCGAGCTGGACGTCTGGCAGTACATCGCCCGCGAGGGCATCGAGCTGCCGGACATCTACTTCGCGCACGAGCGTGAGGTGTTCGCGCGCAGCGGCATGTGGCTGACCGCCGGCGAGTGGGGCGGTCCGAAGGACGGTGAGAGCGTCGAGAAGCGTCTCGTGCGCTACCGGACCGTCGGTGACATGTCCTGCACGGGCGCCGTGGACTCCGACGCCGTGACCCTGGAGCAGGTCATCACCGAGATCGCCGCCTCCCGGCTCACCGAGCGCGGCGCCACCCGCGCCGACGACAAGATGTCCGAGGCCGCGATGGAAGACCGTAAGCGCGAGGGGTACTTCTAAGCATGAGCACGACCACGGAACTCTCCGAGACGACCCTGCTGCGGTTCGCCACCGCCGGCTCCGTCGACGACGGCAAGTCCACGCTCGTCGGCCGGCTGCTGCACGACTCCAAGTCGGTCCTGGTGGACCAGCTGGAGGCCGTGGAGCGCGCGTCCGCCTCGCGCGGGCAGGACGCCCCGGACCTCGCGCTGCTCACCGACGGTCTGCGGGCCGAGCGGGAGCAGGGCATCACGATCGACGTGGCGTACCGTTACTTCGCCACGCCCCGGCGCCGGTTCATCCTCGCCGACACCCCCGGGCATGTGCAGTACACCCGCAACATGGTCACCGGCGCGTCGACGGCCGAGCTGACGGTGATCCTGGTCGACGCCCGCAACGGCGTCGTCGAGCAGACCCGCCGCCACGCCGCGATCGCCGCACTGCTGCGGGTGCCGCACGTCGTCCTCGCCGTGAACAAGATGGACCTGGTCGACTACCAGGAGTCGGTGTTCGCCGCGATCGCCGAGGAGTTCACGGCGTACGCGCTGGAGCTGGGCGTCCCGGAGATCACCGCGATCCCGATCTCCGCGCTGGCCGGCGACAACGTGGTGGACCCGTCGGCGAACATGGACTGGTACGGCGGGCCGACCTTCCTGGAGCACCTGGAGACGGTCCCGGTCACCCACGACCTGAGCCACTGCCACGCCCGGCTGCCGGTGCAGTACGTGATCCGGCCGCAGACCGCCGAGCACCCCGACTACCGCGGCTACGCCGGTCAGATCGCCGCCGGTTCGTTCCGGGTGGGCGAGTCGGTGACGGTGCTGCCGTCGGGCCGCACCTCGAAGATCTCCGGTATCGACCTGCTCGGCGAGCCGGTCGACATCGCGTGGACCACGCAGTCGGTGACCGTCCTGCTGGAGGACGACATCGACATCTCGCGCGGTGACCTGATCGTGCCGGCCAAGGACGCGCCGCCGACCACGCAGGACATCGAGGCGACGGTGTGTCATGTCGCCGACGCGCCGCTGACCGTGGGCCACCGGGTGCTGCTCAAGCACGGCACGCGCACGGTCAAGGCGATCGTGAAGGACATTCCGTCCCGGCTGACGCTGGACGACCTGTCGCTGCACCCGCACCCGGGACACCTGGTCGCCAACGACATCGGCCGGGTGAAGATCCGTACCGCCGAGCCGCTGCCGGTCGACTCCTACGCCGACTCGCGCCGCACCGGCTCGTTCATCCTGATCGACCCCAGCGACGGCACCACGCTCACCGCGGGCATGGTCGGCGAGTCCTTCGCCTCGCCGGAGCCGGTCAAGGACGAGGCCGAGGACGACGGGTGGGACTTCTGAGATGAAGGCCCTCGACTACTTCTCCACGTTCGCGAAGGAGGGCGGCCGCATCGGCAGCGGCGCCCTCGGCAGCGGGCAGGGCGGAGTGTCGCGATGTGTGCGCTGACCCGCCCTTCGTCCATCTGCCGATCTCCCGGCCGCGTCTGAGAAGGGCGCGAGTGCCGGGCCACCGAGAGGAACCCCTCCCGTGCCTGCCACCCCCGCCCCGCGACGGACGCTCGCCGTCCTGGCCGCGCTGCCGCTGCTGGCCCTCGCGGCCTGCGGCTACGGTTCGCAGGCCAAGGAGAACACCGAGCAGGCCATCACCGGGGCGGCCAAGGTCGACGGGCTGGACTCGGTGCGGATCGGCTACTTCGGGAACCTCACCCACGCCACCGCGCTGGTCGGCCGGCAGGAGCGGCTCTTCCAGAAGGAGCTGGGCGGGACGCGGGCGGAGTACATCCCGTTCAACGCCGGTCCCTCGGAGATCGAGGCGCTGAACTCGGGGTCCATCGACATCGGCTGGATCGGCCCCTCCCCCGCCGTCAACGGCTACCTCAAGTCGAACGGCGAGAACCTGCGCATCATCTCCGGGTCGGCCTCGGGCGGTGTGAAGCTCGTGGTCGACCCGGAGAAGATCAAGTCCCTGGACGACGTCAAGGGCAAGAAGATCGCCACGCCGCAGCTCGGCAACACGCAGGACGTGGCGTTCCTCAACTGGATCTCGGAGCGGGGCTGGAAGGTCGACGCGGCGAGCGGCAAGGGTGACGTCTCCGTGGTCCGTACGGACAACAAGATCACGCCGGACGCCTACAAGTCGGGCTCGATCGACGGCGCCTGGGTGCCGGAGCCGACCGCGTCGAAGCTGGTCGCCGAGGGCGGGAAGGTGCTGCTGGACGAGGCGGACCTGTGGCCCGGCAAGAAGTTCGTGATCACGAACGTCATCGTGCGGCAGGACTTCCTCAAGGAGCACCCGCAGGCCGTGGAGGCCGTGTTGCGGGGCTCGGTGCGCACCAACCAGTGGATCGACGCCAACCCTGAGAAGGCGAAGGCCGCGGCGAACGCGCAGCTCAAGGCCGACACCGGGAAGCCGCTGCCCGCCGCTGTGCTCGACCCGGCGTGGCAGTCCATCCGGGTCACGGACGACCCGCTGGCCTCCACCCTCGGCACCGAGGCCGAGCACGCGGTACAGGCGGGGCTGCTGGAGAAGCCGGATCTGCGCGGCATCTACGACCTCGGGCCGCTGAACAAGGTCCTCAGGGCCGAGGGCGAGAGCACGGTCGACGACGCCGGGCTCGGCGTGAAGTGACGTCGTCAGCGGTGACGTCGTGAGCAAGGCACTGACCCCGATGAGTCCCAGGAGGTGACGACCATGGCAACGGCACTCGCCAAGGCCGCCGACACGGATGTGTCCGTGGAGCACGCCGCGCGCATCGAGCACGTCTCGAAGTCCTTC
The DNA here is from genome assembly GCA_013362785.1 of Streptomyces sp. Lineage (GTDB taxonomy): Bacteria > Actinomycetota > Actinomycetes > Streptomycetales > Streptomycetaceae > Streptomyces. Next base: position 3,233 of record JABFVM010000182.1, read on the forward strand.
GCCGGCCCCGCCGGGCGGCAGCTCGTCCTCGACGACATCACGCTCGATGTCGCGCCGGGCGAGTTCGTCACCCTCCTCGGGGCGTCCGGCTGCGGCAAGTCGACGCTGCTGAACCTGGTGGCCGGGCTGGACCGGCCCAGCGCGGGCAGCATCACGACCGACGGGCGCCCGGCGCTGATGTTCCAGGAGCACGCCCTCTTCCCGTGGCTGACCGCGGGCAAGAACATCGAACTCGCCCTCAAGCTCAGGGGAGTCGCCAAGGCCGAGCGGCGCGAGCGCGCCGAGGAGCTCCTCGAACTGGTCCGGCTGAAGGGCGCGCACGGCAAGCGGGTGCACGAGCTGTCCGGCGGTATGCGTCAGCGGGTCGCCATGGCGCGGGCGCTAGCCCAGGACAGCAAGCTGCTGCTGATGGACGAGCCGTTCGCGGCGCTCGACGCGATCACGCGGGACGTGCTGCACGACGAGCTCACCCGCATCTGGCGCGAGACACAGCTGTCCGTCCTGTTCGTCACGCACAACGTGCGTGAGGCGGTGCGGCTCGCCCAGCGTGTCGTCCTGCTGTCCTCCCGGCCGGGCCGGGTCGCCCGCCAGTGGACGGTCGGCATTCCGCAGCCGCGTCGTATCGAGGACGCCGAGGTGGCCGAACTGTCCCGGGAGATCACCGAAGAACTGCGTGGGGAGATCCGCCGCCATGGCCAGCACTGAGACGACCGCCGCCAAGGACGGCAACGATCTCGCCGGACTCGAAGCGGGTCTGGACGCTCTGGAGACGGTCCAGACGAGCCGTACGCCGCTGCGGCGGACCCTGACCCAGAAGGTCCTGCCGCCCGTCGTCGCCGTCGCGCTGGTGCTGGCCGTGTGGCAGTTCCTGGTGTCGTCCGGGATCGCCGGGGACCCGACGAAGCTGCCCGCGCCCGCGGACGTGTGGGGTGAGCTGCGCGAATCGTGGCTGCAGGGCACGCTTCACGAGTACATCTGGACGTCCGTCTCGCGCGGTCTGCTCGGCTTCCTGCTGGCGCTGGCGATCGGTACGCCGCTGGGACTGGTGGTGGCGCGTGTCCGGTTCGTGCGTGCGGCTCTCGGGCCGATCCTGTCCGGGCTGCAGTCGCTGCCGTCGGTCGCCTGGGTGCCGCCGGCCGTGATCTGGCTGGGACTCAACGACCGGATGATGTTCGCCGTGATCCTGCTCGGGGCGGTCCCGTCCATCGCCAACGGGCTGGTGTCCGGCGTCGACCAGGTGCCGCCGCTGTTCCTGCGGGCGGGCCGCACGCTCGGGGCGACGGGACTGAAGGGGACCTGGCACATCGTGATGCCGGCCGCGCTGCCGGGCTATCTCGCCGGTCTGAAGCAGGGGTGGGCGTTCTCCTGGCGGTCGCTGATGGCCGCGGAGATCATCGCGTCCTCCCCCGACCTGGGGGTGGGGCTGGGGCAGCTCCTGGAGAACGGGCGCAACACCAGTTCCATGTCCATGGTCTTCTTCGCCATCCTGCTCATCCTCGTCGTCGGCATCGCCATCGACCTGCTGATCTTCAGCCCGCTGGAGCGGCGGGTGCTGCGCAGTCGCGGTCTGCTGGCAAGGAGCTGAACCCGATGTACAAGAAACCGGTCCTCCTCGTCATCGCCCACGGCAGCCGTGACCCGCGGCATGCCGCGACCGTGCATGCCCTTGTACGGCGGGTTCGGTCGCTGCGTCCGGACGTGCGGGTGGAGACCGGCTTCCTCGACTTCAACATTCCGTCGGTACAGGGGGTGCTGGAGTCGTTGGCGGCGGAGGGTGTGCGGGACGTGGTGGCGCTGCCGCTGCTGCTGACGCGGGCGTTTCACGCGAAGGCCGACATCCCGGCGGTCCTGCGGGACGCGCCGCCGCAGCTGCGGATCCGGCAGGCGGAGGTCCTCGGCCCGTCGCCGCTGCTGATGGCGGCCCTGGAGCGGCGCCTGTACGAGGCGGGCCTGACGCCCGCCGACAAGTCCTCGACCGGGGTCGTGCTGGCCTCGGCGGGGTCCACCGACCCGGAGGCGATCGCAGTGATCGCAGAAATCGCGCGGGAGTGGCGGCACACCGGTTGGTGCGCCGTGCGGCCTGCGTTCGCCTCCGCATCTCTTCCTCGCACCGAGGACGCCGTGCGGGAGCTGCGGGAGCTCGGCTGTGAGCGGGTGGCTGTGGCGCCGTATGTTTTGGCGCCCGGGTTTCTGCCGGACCGGATCGCGCGGGGCGCGGCCGGGGCGGATGTGCTGGGGGATGTGCTGGGGGCCGCGGCCGAGGTGGCGCGGGTGGTTGTGGAGCGGTACGAGGGGGCTGGGGCGCGGGTTCTGGCTGCGGTCGGAGCGTAGGCCTCCGGCGGTGGGGCCGGGGGCGGTGCCTGCGGCGGCCTGCTGGTGTTCGGTGGGGGCTCGTGTAGCGCCCTTGGTTGCGTTGTGGGTCGGGGCCGCGCCGGGGGGTGTCCGTCCTCGGATCGGCGGTCACCTTA
>JABFVM010000021.1 GCA_013362785.1 Streptomyces sp.
GCTCGGTGCTCATAGGACTCCTGACCGCCGTTGCGGCCTCGATTTGTTACGGCACGGGCTCCGTCCTCCAGGCCGTCGGCTCCCGCAAGTCGGCCCGCCGCGAGGCGGCCGCCGCCGGGCACAGCACCGGACAGGTCACCACGCATGGCGGCCCCAGTCTCTCCTCCACCGCCCAGGCCGCGATGACCTGGGAGTTCGTCGTCGGCACGGTCCTGGACTTCGTCGGCTTCGGGCTCGGCGCGCTCGCCGCCCGTCTGCTGCCGCTGTTCCTCTCCCAGACGGTCATCAGCGCCAACCTCATCATCACGGCCGTCCTGAGCGTCAGGCTGCTCGGCATCCGGCTGACCCGGGCGGAGTGGACCTCGATCGCAGTCGTCTGCTCGGCGCTGGTGCTGCTCGCGAGCGCGGCGGGCCCCGAGGGCAGCGGGCACACGCCGATCACCACCCACTGGTGGCTCCTCGCGATCTCACTGCTGTTGATGGCGGGCGGCACGGTCCTGGTCCGGCGGCTCGGCGCCCGGGCCGCGATCCTGGCCGGTCTGCTCTCCGGTCTCGGCTTCGGCGCGCTCGGCGTGGGCGTGCGCGTGCTGAACGGGATCGATCCGTTCGACCTGGGCACGCTGCTCACCGACCCGGCCCTGTACGCCATTCTGGTCGCCGGAATCGGCGGCATGTACCTGCACACCATCGCGCTGCAGATCGGCTCGGTGAACGGGGCGACGGCGGCGCTGGTGGTCGGCGAGACCGTGCTGCCCGGCATGATCGGCGTCTGGTGGCTGGGGGACGCCTCACGCCCCGGCTTCGCCTGGCTGGCGGTGACCGGCTTCGTCCTGGCGGTCTCGGGCGCGGTCGCGGTGGCCTGGTTCGGCGCGCCGGAGAACGCCGGGAAGGACGTCCCGGCCCCGGCCGACACCCCCACCCAGAACCCGGAGCTTGCCCAAAACCGAGCCTAGTGGCGTCGGGGGCTGACGCGGTGGCTGCCGCTCCTGGCGCGTCTCGTCGACCTGGTGGAGGGGCCTGATGCGGACCTCCTCCGCCTCGGGCTCCGACAAACGTGGCGGCCTTCGCCGACCCGCCCCGCTCACCCCGTACAAGAAGCCCCTGCACCACTCGCCGACGTGGAGAAGGACTGCAACCGGGTAGCGTCCTGGAGGCCCCGCTGGAAGAGGAGCTCTTCCACTTCACGGAAGCCGAAAGGGAAACATTCCCGGAACCCGGTACGACGGTGCACCGGTGTCCACCAGCCGACCCCTCCCGCAGCTACTCGACCGCTGCCGGCAGGACCGCTCGCACGAGGAAGCCGCCGCCCTCCAGGGGGCGCGCCTCCAGCGTGCCGCCGATCAGGGCGGCACGCTCCCGCAGGCCGGCCAGGCCGTGACCGCCGACGGGCAGTTCCGGGCCCTCGTACGGTTCGACAGCGGATCCGTTGCGCACCTCCACGACGAGTGCCCTGCGGTCGTCCGACACATGTACGGATATGGCTGCGGGCGCACCCGGCGCGTGCTTGCGCACATTGCTCAGCGCCTCCTGAACGGTGCGGAAAACCGTGCTCTCCGCTTCCGGCGCCCAGTGTCCGCCGGACCCCGCCGCCAAAGCGGGGTCCAGGTCCAGCGTGACGTCGAGCCGGCTCTCCCGGGACAGGACCGCCAGATCGGCCAATTGGGTACGACCCGCCGCCGAAGCCGCCGCTGCGTCGGAACCGCGCAACACCCCGACCACGTTGCGGAGTTCCTCCAGCGCGCTCACACTGTGCCGTCTGATGACCTCGGCATCCTCACGTACGCCGTCGTCGGTGGTCGTCGCCGAAAGCGCGCCCGCCTGTACCGCGATGATGCCGACATGGTGGGACACCGTGTCGTGCATGTCGCGGGCCAGCCGGGAACGCTCCCGCACAACGGCCCGCTCCGCCTCCAGACGGCGCCCCAGCGCCTGGCTGCGCATCAGTTCGCTCAGCCGCTCCTTCAGCTCGGCGCGGGTCCTGGCCAGCAGGCCGAGCGCGGTCGGCCCGATGGACAGCATCAGCGACGACTCCACCGTCAACAGATGTTCCTGCCAGGTCAGTTCGGTGACCGAGTCCAGTGGCCAGGGACAGACGGCGGCGAGGAACATCCCCGCCCCGCAGGCTGTCACCACCCGCCTGCGCGAAGCGGCGACCGCCACGTCGAACATGGCCAGCATGGGCGCCAGCCAGACCTGGCCAATGGCGATGGAGGGCAGCGTCAGCAGCAGCCCGAGGACCGGGAAGCGGCGCCGCAGCAACAGGCCGAGCGCGGCCGCCGAACTGACCAACAGCGTCTCGCGCTCGAAGGAGAGGAAGACGAGGAGCTCGGCCGCCGTGGCCGCGACGATCAGCCGCCGTGGAGTGAGCAGGGACCTCACGGCTGTTCCCCGGTCCAGACGGCTCATGCGGCGTCGTGCAGCCCGGCCCGGTACGCGGCAACGGCCGCCTGGACCCGGTTGGCCACGCCCAGCTTCGCCAGTATGGCGCTCACATGCTCTTTGGCCGTGGCCGGGCTGATGGCGAGGTGCCGGGCGATTTCGGCGTTCGACATGCCGTCGGCGAGCAGCACCAGCACGCCGCGCTCCCGCTCGGTCAGGGCCCGCGCAGCCCCTGGGGCGAGGGGCGGCCGGTGCTCCGGCTGTGCCCGCACGAAACCGTCGACGACCGTGCGGGTCAGCCGCGGTGCGATGACGCTGCCGCCGTCCGCCAGCGCCCGTACCGCGTGGACCAGTTGCTCGGGGGCGGTGTCCTTGAGCAGGAATCCGGCGGCACCGCCGCGCAGTGCCGCGGACAGGGACTCCTCGGCGTCGAAGTTGGTGAGCATGGCGACGGCCGGCGGGCTGGGCAGGGACCGAAGATCGGCGAGCACCGTCAGGCCGTCGCGGTCCGGCATCCTGAGGTCGAGGAGGACGACGTCCGGGCCGTGGAGCCTGGCCTGTTCGAGGGCTTCGGCGCCCGCACAGACCACGGGTACGTCGATGTCGTCGAAGGACTGAAGGATCCGCCGCAGTCCCTCCCGCAGCACCTGCTCGTCGTCGACGACCATCACGCGCGGCACCGGCCCCCCTGACCTCGGTCGTATCCCGTTCGGACGCAGACATTAGCCCAGGCGGGGAGACCTGCAAAAACGCCAGATCGCGGCGGCGAAGAGCGCTGCGCACCAGGCAGCGGCGGTCAGCGCAGGCAGCTGCCATGCGGCGGAGGCGGTGATACGGGTGATGGCCGAGCCGGGAAGCCACGCGGAGGCGTTCAGGCCGCGGGCCGCCGCGACCGTGCCCAGTGCCGACTCCCCGATCAGGATCCAGCCGAGGAGGGAGCCCAGCGCTGCGGCCGTGGAGCGCAAGAGCAGTCCGGCCGCGGCGCCCAGCACGGCGTACGCGAGGAATCCGGCGACGACCCGGACGCCCGTGGAGGCGGTCGCCGCCGCGCTCCAGGAGGCGGTGTCCTTGCCGTATGCCGCCGTCACCGCCCATGCCGTGACCGCGCAGGCCAGGCATGCGGCGAGAGCCGCGGCGGCCGCGAGGGCGAGCAGGCTGCCCAGCTTGCCCATCAGGAGGGTGGATCTGCGGGGATGGCGTACGAGAAGAACCCTCCAGGTGCCCTCGCGGTACTCGTCGCAGAACGAGTTCGCCGCCACGCACATCACGACCAGGCCGATGACCGGCGATGCGATGCCCATGGGACGCAGCGGACCGGCGGCGGGACCGTCGGAGAGGAGGGTGAAGGCGGCGGCGGTGAGGGCCGCGAGCAGGGCGGTGCCCAACAGCACGGGCAGGACCAGGCGCGGCCGCACGAGTTTCACCCGCTCGCTGCGGGCGGCAGAGCGTATCTCGTTCAGCACAGACGTCGGCATGGTCCTCGGGACGGTCCTCGGCATGATGCTCGTCATGGTCAAGCAGCCTTCGCTGTACGGGGGTTGTGTCGTTCGGCGAGTGTGAAGAAGGCCTCTTCCAGGGAAGGGCGGCGTACGGCGAGGTGGGCCAGGGTGATGCCGTGCTCCGCAGCGATCCGGTTCAGGGCCGGCGCCCAGTCGGCGGGGGCGGCGGTCAGCAGCAGCCCGCCCGCCTTGTGCGCGGTGCGGCCGGTCGCCTCGACGGCGCGCAGCAGGGCAGGCAGATCCCCGGAACGCTCCGGTGCGGCCTCGATCAGCGGGCCCTGCGCCGCGGTCAGTCCGGCGCGGTCGCCCGCGAACAGGACCCTGCCTCGGTCGAGGAAGACGAAGTGGTCGCACAGGGTGTCCAGCTCGTTGAGCTGGTGACTGGAGATCAGAACGGTGACGCCGTCGGCCGCCAGGGTGGTGAGCAAAGTACGCAACTGGGCGGTACCGACGGGGTCCAGACCGTTGGTGGGCTCGTCAAGGATCATCAGGCGCGGCTCGGTGAGCAGCGCCCCCGCGACACCGATCCGCTGCCGCATACCCAGCGAGTAGCCGGCCACCGGACGGTCGGCGTACGGGCTCATGCCGGTGAGCTCCAGCACCTCGTCGACGCGGCGGCGGTCCGTGGAGCCGAGTTCGGCGAGCACCTGCAGATTGGCGCGGCCGGTCAGGCGCCGGTAGAGGGCGGGCTGCTCGATGAGCGCGCCGACGCGCGGAAGGTAGCTCGCGGGCCGTTCGAGCGGCTCGCCCAGGACGGTGCCCGTTCCGGCGTCGGGGCGGTCCAGGCCGAGCAGCAGCCGCATGGTGGTGGTCTTGCCGGAGCCGTTGGGGCCGACGAGAGCGGTGAGCGATCCGGCCGGGACGGTCAGGTCGATTCCCTGCAGGGCGGTGTGTGTCCCGTACGTCCTGCGCAGCCCGTGGATGTCAATGGCGGTCATGGCGTGCCGGCCTCCGCGGTGTTCTCCTCGGTGGGCTGGTCGGTGGGCGGGTCGGTGGGTCCTTCGACGGACTCTTCGGTGGACCCTTCGCTGCGGGCGGTCAGCGCGCCGCTCGGGTCCAGGCGCCGCAGCGCGGCGGTCGCGGTCTCGCCGTCCAGCGCGACATCGTGCAGCACGCGTCCTGCGGACAGGACGACGAGCCGGTCGGCGAGCCCGTCGGCCCAGGCCAGGTCATGGGTGCAGAGCACGATCAGCCTGCCCTCGCCGTGCCAGCGTTCGACCGTCTCGCGCAGTGCCGCGACCGCGGTGGCGTCCAGGGCGTTGGTGGGCTCGTCCAGCAGGATCAGGGCCGGATCGTGGACGGTCGCGGCGATCAGTCCGAGCTGTTTGCGCATGCCGAGGGAGAGTTCGCGTACGAGGGCGTGGCGGCGGTCTGCCAGCGCGGTGCCGGCCAGCCGGTCGAGGACCTGCGCGGGCGGTCGCCCGTACAGCTTGGCGACCAGGGCCAGTTGCTCGGCCACCGTCAGGTACTCGTACAGCGGCGGCTCGGCCTGGAGGAATCCGCGCACCGCCCGGCTCTGCCGGTCGGCCGCGGCGCGGCCGCCTATGCGCACGGTGCCGGCGGTCGGCTCCAGCAGTCCCGCGAGCAGCCGCAGCAGGGTGGTCTTGCCCGAGCCGTTGCGGCCTACGAGGCAGAGGAACTCACCGGGCGCCACGGAGAGGCTGGCGTCCGTGAGGGCCGCGCGGTCGCCGTAGCGCACGGTCGCGGAGTCGACGTGGATCACAGGATGGCCTTACGGAATCGGATGTCGCGGCGGGCCAGCAGGCGCAGGCCCGCCATGAAGAGGGACAGGGTGATCAGGGCGCAGCCCGCGTCGAGTGCCTGGGCCGCCGCTCCGCCGGGCAGGTCGAGCAGTCGGCGCAGCAGCGGTCCGGCGGAACCCGGTGCGACGAGCGCGGCAGCCACCACGCCCTCCACGGTCTCCGCGGCGCCGGAGCGGACGATGCGGTCCTCGGAGAACGTCTCCGCCTCCGGTACGACGAAGGCGGTCACGACCATGGCGACGCTGCCGCCGACGAGGGCGAGCGGCAGGGCCAGGACAGCGGCGGGCGTGACCGCGCCGCCGGCCGCGAGCAGCACGCCGAGGTAGGCGGGGACGACCGGGAGCGCGGCCGCACACACGCAGGCCCACACCTTGGCGACCAGGACGGCACCGAAGGGAAGCGGTGCCTGGCGCAGCGCTTCCAGGCCGCGGCCCTCCGCCTCGACTCCGCTGACCTGGGCCACCACGGTGGACACGGCCAGGAAGAGGGCAAGGGCGACCGCGGGGCCCCAGGTGTGGACGGGCACCGCCCAGGGCACGTCGCCACCGAAGCGGAGCCGTACTCCCACGCCCAGTGCCGCGACCCCGACGGCGGCCGCACACAACCTGTGGAACGGGGCGGTCACGGCGGCGGGCTTCCGGCGCAGCGCCAGCAGGTCCTTGACGACGAGTCCGATACGGCGGCTGGATACCCGGCGCGGCTCAGCGTCCCGGGTGGCCGCGGTTGGCACCAGCGTGGAGCGGTGGGCGGCGGAGCGCAGGAGCAGCCTGGCCGCGAGCGTGAGCAGGGCGGTGACCAGAGCCCAGGCCAGCAGCCCGTGCGGCAGGTGTCCGGGCGCGAACAGCTCGTCCCAGAGCCCGGGACGCATCCCGGCCACGCTCCCGCGGAGCGAGAGGGTTATGTCCTCATAGCTCGCGGCACCCGCGAATCGGCCGGCGTACGGCGAGAGGAAGAACCCCGCGGCGAGGCCGAGGACGACGGCGTACAGGACCCATCGGCCGGTGGACCTGTCGCGTGCGGTGTTCATCAGGACGGCCATGGCGCAGATATGGGCCGCCGCCCCGGCGCACGCCGCGCCCACCACGGTCACCAGGACCGCGGGCAGCAGCGCGCGCCCTGTGGCCGTTGCCGTGAGCCAGGGGGTGGCGAACACGGCCACCACGAGCGTCGTGCCCGCGGCCGAGGCGAGGCCGGGCGCGAGCAGCCGGGCTCCGAAGACCGCGGTCGGCGGTACGCCCCACGGCAGCAGCACCCCGCGGTCCGGCGGGTCGAGCAACAGCCGCGCCTGCACGGGCCTGGCGGCGGCGACCTGTCCCACGAACACCACGGCCGCGCCCAGCCAGCACGCGGCTGCGACCGGCTCCGCGCCGTTGGCTCCGACCGGGAAGACCCGCCCGAACACGGCACCGATGCCCCAGAGCAGCGCGCCCACGGTGAGCACCCCGACCGCGGCAGCCCCGGCAAGCACCGCCCGTACAGCTGAGGTCAGCCCCCGGTACCCGGGCAGCCGATTGCGCCGTCGCCGCAGGTCCCCCTCCAGGAGGGCGGCTGCGCTGCGCCACGCGTGCTCGGGAGTGGCGGGGGGCGACACAGCGGCGACAGTCGCGCCGGCGGTCATCCGACGCTGCCTCATCCTTCTCGGGGGGCCGTGAGCAGCGCGACCGCACTCGCGGCGATCACACACCCACAGAACACGAGGGAGAGCGCATCGAGTCCCGGGGCCGCGGGCAGGCGCCATCCGGCGATGCCCAGCGGGAGGCAGAACAGCGCCGAGAGACCGAAGAGGAGCCACCGGCCGACGGACGCCAGCCAGACCAGCGTCGCGAGCACCGCCAGGAGTACGGCCGTAGCCGCCCAGCCCCAGTTGAGTACGGACTGCAGTGTCAGCACCGTCTCGCGAGCGCTGTCCGCCAGGCGCGCGGAGTGTTCCACGGCCTCGCGGGTGGCATCGCTCTCGCCCCAGAACCAGATCGCCCGTACCGCCGCGACTGCCGCGGCGGCCGCGGTCAGCAGCCCGGCGAGTGCGGTCCCTCGCCGGGTCCGGCCGGAGGTCTCCGGCTTCGTCATGACTCTTCTCCCTGTCCTACGCACTCATCGGTCGTGCGCATCCATCTGTCCTACGCCTGCGTCAGTCCTGCGCACTCAGCCGCTCCGCGCACTCCTCACGCGGGGATGAGGCAGAACGCAGCGCACACGGCCGTGGGCGCCAGCGCGCACAGCGCGCTGCGTTGCCACGACAGCTCCGCCACCCGCCGCACGGCGACGGCGCAGCCCACGGCGAGCAGCAGCAGCGAAGGGTCCGCGGCGCCCACCTGGTCGACGATCCGGTCGCTCGCGGGCGAACCGAACAGCAGTGAGGCTACGGCGAGTACCAGCACCTTTCCGACCATGAACAGGGCCACCGCCAGTCCCACTGCGCTGCGGTGGCGCGCGAAGCCGTCCGGGGTTCCCGCCCACCGGCAGACCACCGCACCGGCCACCCCCGCGAGGAAGATCAGCACCAGTACGCCCAGCGCGTTGAGTACCGAACCGAACAGCCAGGCCGCACCGATTCCGGCCTTCAACGCGCCGGGCGGCGCGTCCGGTACGCGCTCCAGGACACCGTCGCGGTAGCGGCCCAGCAAGGTCAGGTTGGCGAGCGGCATCAGCAGCATCGCCCCGGCGGCGGCCAGCCGGAACGGGCGCCGCGTGCCGGTCATCGAGAACTTATCCATGTCTCCACCCCCGCGGCCACGACGAGCATGGCCAGAGAAAGCCCGAAGAGAACCGCCGCGTCGATGAGGTGTCTGCTCATCGAGTCGTCGCCCGTCCGGCGGCCGCCCAGCATCCTGCGCGCGGCGGCGACCCCCGTGACCAGACCGGCGGCCACCGATACGCCGAGCGCGGGAAGCTCAATGACTGCATGCGGCAGAAACGCCGACCAGAATTTTCCGGCACCCAGCGAATAGGCGTGCCCTATGAATATTCCGACACCGAGCCCGGAAATAAGCGAAAAAGCTACGGCACTCAATCCGAACGTAACGATTCCGGTGAATGCGAGCGCCGCCACCCCCGCATTGTTCGCCAGAATCCCGAGAAAGAGACCGGATCCCGGATTCTTGGGCTCGGCACGCACGGCGGACGGAATATCACCGGAGAGCCATACACCGATGGCAAGACACAGGAGCCAGATCAACTGTCCCGATATCAGGGCAGGCCGCTGGCGCGCCAGGACGGAACCGAAGAAGGTCGTCACGGTGAATCCCTTGCGGTCGAATGACCCGCCGCCGGGGTGCGAAGCACCCCGGCGGCGGCGACGGACGAACGTCAGGCGACGACGGCCTTGCGGCCACCCTTGGCGATGGCCTTCTTCAGCATCCACATGGCCACACCGCCGGCCGCGGTGACGCCACCCAGGACCGAGAGAGCAGCGGCGACATCGGTGCCCGCCTCGATGGCGCTCAGAACACGGTTCGCGGTGACGCCGCTGAGGCCGAAGTAGCTCGTCAGCACGTCCGGGGTGGTCGACGCCGCGAGAACGAGCGGGGCGGACACACCGGCGACGGCGGCACCGGCAGCGGCGATGCGCTTCTTTGAGATTTCGACAACGGACATGTTAATCTCCTGATCAACTGCTTGATTGCGAGTGGTTCGGCTGCACGGCAGCCCGGGGTGCGTTCCTCTTCCACAGGTGACGCACCCCTTTTCCGTTCCCAGGACTCACCAGGATCCGGAAATTCATGAGATTCAGCTCAACGGGACACCCGGAGCACGAATCAAGAAGTGACTAACGAAAACAAAAAGGCCCCCCGGCTTCCCCCCGCCGACAGCCGCCGGCAACGCGCTCATAAAAACGCACACCCGTGATGGGTGTCAAGTTCAAGGAAATGTGCACCCGCCGATTGGCGGGTAATGGCCGATTCTTCTACGACCTGAGGATGACAACACCCCCCGGCTGGAGGGTCGCCCGCGGCTCTATGGGGTGTCCAGGGCTGACGCAAAGTCGAATTTCTCAGCAAGTCGGGGTGCCGGTAAGGACGCTGTGTCAGGGGCGACAAGTAGGGGGCCGCCGTGCGGTGACGGCGGCCCCACGCAACTGCCGGGTCAGGTATTCCTGGCCCTCCGGCGACGTACGGCGGTGTAGCCGATGGCGGCGAGGATTATCGATCCACCGACGCCAACCGCGGCAACGGTGCCGGTTCCGGTGGGGCTGAAGGGGCCGGCCGCCTGCTCGCAGTAGTGGTCCTTGTCGTCCTTGACCGTGATGGTCAAGTGCCCCCGGTTGCCGATCGCTTCGGACTTCCGGTGCTGCCCGGCGACCTCGACCGGGTAGCTTCCCGGCTCGATGTCGCAGCTGATGGTGCCGGCGCCCTCCCCGAAGCTGTTCTTCCGCATCTCCACGGTCACATCCTTGGCGAACGCCGGAGACTTCACGGTGAAGCTGCCGTTGCCGTCCACGGCGAGGGAGGTCAGGTCGACGTCGGACGTGACCACGATGGGTGCACCCTGCCGAAGGGGTCCGTCCGCGGTGCTGTCACTGTCGTTTCCGCGGACGCTGACGCTCAGGCCCGGACCGTCCGCCGCCGATGCTGTGTGAGAGCCCGTGAGGCCGATGATGGTCGCGGTGAGAGCGGTCGCTGCAGCGCGCAGGTACATCGCGCGTACCTCGCCTTCCTGAGAGGGGGGTCAGCCGGCCTTGGGCGGCACGAGCATGTGGTCACGGCCGAGGGTGGTGGTGGTGTCGGTGTAGAGGGTGGTCTCACCGTCCGACCAGCGCACGAGCAGGTCATTGGGCTCGCCCTGCGTGTAGGCGCCCGCGGTCATGACAGAGGCGTGGGTCCACAGCTGGTTAGAGGACAACATCCGGACTTCCGTTCCCACACCGGAGGGGCCGGCGTCGCGGTAGAGCGAGAGCTCGCCGTCCGACCAGCGCACGATCACGTCCCAGTTGGAGCCGCCGGTGAAGTTGCCTGCGGTGAGGATCGTGGCGTGCTTCCAGGTGTCGTTGGGGTCCTTGAGCTTGTGCTCGTGGAGGAGGCCCCGGCCGTCGACGTCGGTGTAGAGGGAGAGTTCCCCGTCCACCCAGCGGACCATGAGGTCGTCGGTCCACTTGTTGTCGCTGTAGCGTCCGGCCGTGACCTGGATGGCGTTCCGCCAGGTGTCGTTGGGCTTCTGAAGCTGCGTCTCCTTGGCGAATCCGCCGGTGCCGTCGCCGGTGTAGAGGGTGACTTCGCCGTCCACCCAGACCACGACGAGGTCGGAGGAGTCGTTGCCGGTGAAGTCGCCTCCGGCGATGACCTTGGCGTTCTTCCAGGTGTCGGACTTTGTGATCCTCTTCTCGCCGGAGAAGCCGCCCTTGCCGTCGCCGGCGTAGAGGGTGACCTCGCCGTCCACCCAGACCACGATCATGTCGGTCTTGCCGTCGCCGTTGTAGTCACCGGAGGCCATCTTCTTGGCGTTGGTCCACAGGCCGCCGCCGGTGGGGTACATGCTGTAGCCGCGCGGGAAGTTCTGCGGTTCGGTGTTGTTCTTCGCGGCGGCGTAGATCTCCAGGGCGCGCTTGTCGTAGGTGACGGCGAAGGAGATGCGGTCGCTGTTGTTCTCCAGGCCGCCGCCGTAGTAGCCGCCGAGATTGCCGATCACGGTTCCGCTGCCGGTCGTGGTGTTGAGGCCGGTGATCCAGGGGCTTCCGGAGGTGCCTCCGTAGAAGCCGCCGCACTCCATGCGCATTTGCCGGTAGCCGGGAAGCTGCCGGGTTGTGACGTCGGGGCAGATGATCGGCCGGTTCTTCGGGTTGTGGCTTCCCGGGTAGCCGACCACGGTCACGGTCCGGCTGTAGTCGCCGTTCACCTGGCCGAGCTTGAGAGCGGCGCCGACAGCCTTCTGCACGCTGTGGTTGCTGCTGTTGGGGCCTACCCGGGCGAAGGCGTAGTCCAGGTCGGAGTAGGCGTCACGGGTGGGGTTGTCGCCGACCTTGTACCAGCGGGAGTCGCGGATCCACTTCTGCACCGGGAACCGGCCGTAGGGGGCGGGGTTCGTCGCCGCGCCGTCGTAGCGGGGTACGAACATGCCCTTGCTGCCGCCCGAGCAGTGTGCGGCGGTCAGGATGACGTTGCCCTGCGGGCTGTCGATGACACTGGCCGAGCAGAAACGCCCTTCCAGTGCGTCGGTGGCGGGGTTCCGTACGTAGTGGAAGAACGTGCCGACGGTGGGGACGCCTCCGAAGTAGTGGCCGTCCTTCGCGGCTGCCGCGGCCGACCGACGTGCGGCGGGCTTCCAGTCGGCGGGCGCCTCGGGGCGGGGTGAGTCCGGTGTGGCCACGGCCATCCGCTCGGACGTCCAGAACTTCTCGGCCGCTTCGCTCGTCCAGTGGTCGTCTTCGACCGCACCGTCATCGGCGGCGGCGTCCGGAGCGGGCGCCGGGGGTGTGGGTGTTGCCGGCGTGGAGGGTGCGGGCGTTGCCGGCGTGGAGGGTGCGGAGGGATCCGACGGCATGGAGGGTGCGGGGCTGGTGGGGGGTGCAATCGGGGGAGGGGTGTCTGCGATGGCGGGCGTGGCAGTTGCCAGGATGAGCGCACCGGCAGACATCAGCAGCTTATGTATTCGAGTTATGCGCATGTTTCCTCAACATGTATGGAGCTCTTGGCATGCTGGTGGTCCTTTACGGACGACCCTGCGGTCACTGCCGCGACAACTGCGCCGCTCCAGCCGTTACTTCAGGGAGAGCCTGATTCCCCGGTCTCCCGCGTCACCCGATCCGTTTCGACCGAAGCGCGGCGCCGACGGCAGCCGCGACCGCCGCAGCGGGCACGCACTGGTACCTGGTCATGGGTCCCCCGTTCCGCGAGCCGTGGCTGGACGGGCGAGTTGGTCAGCCCCCCGTGCTCCAGCCCGGCATGCATGTCCTCGGCAGATCACTGCCGAACTTGATCCAAACCTACCTCTTGTGTGCGTATCCCACCGAGTGGAACCAAGAGGTAGAGGACTCAAGCCCAAACGCTCACCAAGGGACGGGACAGGGCAACCACAGTGTCGTCCCCACACGGTGGGAGCGGGAGGCCCCGTCCCTGCATTGCGTCAGGGACGACTGTCGGGGCCGCCCGCTCGTCGGTCCACAGCCCGGCGCACGCCCTGTTGCGTCCGCCCACCGCGGCTGGTCGTCGACTGGTCGTCCGTCCGACTCCGATTCGACGCCGGTGTTCAACGCTCGTTACGCATGCGCGGCGAGCGGATCGAGGAACGTCAGTACAGAGGCGTCCTCCTCGATCAGGCTGGTGAGGGCTGCGTTGAACGGGGCCCCGTAAGGGGCGTCCAGGTGTGCCTTGAAGGCGTCCTCGTCCCGGTAGACCTCGAAGATCCAGTAGGCGCGCGGGGCGGCCGCCTTGGTGTAGACGTCGAAGGCCAGGTTGCCCTCCTCATCGCGCACCTTCAGCGCGTAGTCCCGGATCAGGCGGGCAACCTCGCCCTCCGCTCCCTCTCGGACGGTGAACTCGGCAAGCAGGGTCTTCTTCACGGTTCGTGTCCTTGTCAGTGGGTGGAGTCGAGTGACCGATCAGGAAGCGCAGTCCGCGTCAGGCGTCGCCGGCGGTCGCGAACTGCGCCAACTGGTCCTGCCACGGCGGATTGGGGCCGGCGGCCGAGCAGGTCAGGGCAGCGACCTGGGTGGCGAAACAGCAGGCTGCCTCGACATCGCCGAGACCCAGGTCCGTCAGCCTGCCACCGAGGAGTCCGCGGATGCCGAGGTGGTGCAGCAGTCCGGCGGTGAAGGAGTCCCCCGCACCGACCGTGTCGACGACCGGCGTGGCCACCGCGGGCACTTGCACCCGCTCCCCGTCGAGTGAGGCCAGGGCACCGTCGGCACCGCGCGTGATCACAACGAGCCGTGCCCCCGCCGCATGCCAGGTGTCGCACGCCTTCTCGGGCGGCGTACCGGGCAGGAGGAGTTCCAGGTCGTCCTCGCTCAGCCGCAGCACATCCGCGAGGCCGCACCAGTGCGCCAGCCGGGCGCGGTAGACCGCGGGCTGCACCAGGAGCGGGCGGACGTTGGGGTCGATGCTGATGGTGGCCCGGGGGGCGGCCGTTGCCAGGAAGTCCTCCACCACGGCTGCCCCGGGTTCCTTGACCAGGGCCAGGGAACCGGAGTGCACACAGGCGGTGCCGGCCAGGTCGACCCCGGCCAGTTCCGCGCTCGTCCACTGCCAGTCGGCGGTGGCCTGCGCGTGGAAGGAGAACGTGGCCTGACCCTGGGTGTCCAGTTCGGCCACGGCCAGTGTGCTGGGCTCGGCGGCCTCGACGGCGTGCGACAGGTCCACGCCGGAGGCTTCCAGGTGGGCCCGGAAGAGGCGGCCGAACACGTCGCCGGACAGCCGTGCGAGGAACCGGGCCGGGGTTCCCAGCCGGGCCAGGGACACCGCTGTGTTGGCAGGTCCGCCGCCCGGCAGGACCCGCAGGGCGAGTTCGTTCCGGGTGCTTGCGGGTTCGGTGAACGCGTCGGCGACGCACTCTCCCAGGACGGTGATCCGAGGCGAGGTCATGGGCTGCTCTTCTCTTGGAACGCGCTGGCAAAACGGGCACGTCGCGGGCAGTCGCTGAGCGGCTTCGGGCGGGCGACGGCCACGGGCGTTGCCGATTTGTGACGGGTGCAAGGCATTGACGTTGCCTGGAGGCGGAGTCCATCATCCTCGCCAAGAAGTGTCAACGATGACATAAGTCAACGATGACACCTCGGGACGGCATGCCTCAATGCCGCCGCTCGCCCGAAATCCCGCAGGAGTCGTTCATGTCACGCATCTCTCGTCTGCCCTCCTCCTTGCTCAGAGCCGCTGCCTGCACGGGTGTCGCAGCCCTCACCCTGACCGCATGTGGATCCGGATCCGAATCGGGCACTGCGAGCACCGGATCGGGCAGCGTCAAGGTCGGTCTGATCACCAAGACCGACACCAACCCGTTCTTCGTGAAGATGAAGGAGGGCGCGGAGAAGGCCGCCAAGGAGAACGGCGTCGAGCTGTCCACCGCGGCGGGCAAGTTCGACGGGGACAACGCCGGTCAGGTCACCGCCATCGAGAACATGGTCGCCGCCGGGGTGAAGGGCATCCTGATCACGCCGAGCGACTCCAAGGCGATCGTGCCGGCGATCGAGAAGGCCAGGGCCAAGGGCGTGCTGGTCATCGCCCTGGACACCCCGCCCGAGCCGGAGAGCGCGGTCGACGCCCTCTTCGCCACCGACAACCTCAAGGCCGGTGAGCTGATCGGCGAGTACGCCAAGGCCGCCATGAAGGGCAAGTCGGCGAAGATAGCCACCCTCGACCTCGCGCCGGGCGTCTCGGTCGGCGTCCAGCGGCACAACGGTTTCCTGAAGGGCTTCGGCGTCAAGGAGGGCGACTCCTCCATCGTCTGCTCCCAGGACACCGGCGGCGACCAGGCCAAGGGCCAGACCGCGATGGAGAACTGCCTGCAGAAGTCGCCCGGCATCAACGTCGTCTACACCATCAACGAACCGGCCGCGCTGGGCGCTTACACCGCGCTCAAGGCCAAGGGCCGGGAGAAGGACGTACTGATCGTCTCCGTCGACGGCGGCTGCACCGGCACCCAGGCCGTCAAGGACGGCAAGATCGCCGCCACCTCGCAGCAGTACCCGCTGAAGATGGCCGCCGAGGGCGTCAAGGCCGTCACGACCTACGCCAAGGACGGCAAGAAGGCGTCCGGTTACACCGACACCGGCGTCACGCTTATCACCGACAAGGCGCAGGACGGCGTCACGTCCAAGGACGCCGCCTACGGCCTGGACAACTGCTGGGGCTGAACCGCCGCCCCAGCCGCCGCCGTTCGAAACCCTTCAGCGGGGCGGCCGGCCCCTCCTCCCCGACCGGGGACGGCCGCCCCCTCGTCCTCCCGCCGTCCGCCCAGGACGCACCAGGACCTGAGTCTTCCGACAAGGACCTCGCATGACTGCCACGTCCACGCCACCCTCCACGTCCACGCCGTACGCCGAGCTCAAAGCACCGACCACGATCCGCAGACTGCTCACGCAACCGACCACCGGCCCGCTGGTCGCCCTCCTCCTGGCCTGTGCCTTCTTCTCCGTCTCGACCGACCAGTTCCTCACCGGCGGCAACTTCTCGCTGATCGTGCAGCAGGTCATGGTCGTAGGCACCCTCGCCATCGGCCAGACCCTGATCATCCTCACCGCGGGCATCGACCTGTCCTGCGGAGCGGTGATGGCGTTCGGCAGCATCATGATCGCCAAGATGGCCGCCGAGGGCAGCCTGCCCCCGCTGGCCGCCATCGCGCTGGGCCTGGTCGTCTGCGGCGGCTTCGGCCTGCTCAACGGGGCGCTGGTGCAGAAGATCCCGCTGCCGCCGTTCATCGTCACCCTCGGCATGCTCAACGTGGCGTTCGCGCTGACCCACATCTACTCCGAAGAGCAGACGGTCACCAACCTGCCCGGCCCGTTGACGGCCCTCGGGCAGACCTTCCCGCTCGGCAAGACCGACATCACCTACGGCTCGCTGGTCACCATCGCCCTGTTCCTCCTGCTCGCCTACGCGCTGAGCAACACCAGTTGGGGCCGGCACGTGTACGCCCTGGGCAACAGCCCTGAAGCGGCACGGCTGAACGGCATCCGCACCTCCCGCCTGACCATCGGCGTCTACACCGTGGCCGGTCTCCTCTACGGCATCGCCGCACTGCTGCTGATCTCCCGCACCGGCGTCGGCGACCCCCAGGCAGGACAGACCGACAACCTCGACAGCATCACCGCCGTGGTCCTCGGCGGAACCAGCCTCTTCGGCGGACGCGGCTCGGTCCTGGGCACGTTCATCGGCGTCCTGATCGTCGGCGTGTTCCGCAACGGCCTGCAGCTGATGGGCGTCGCCTCCATCTACCAGACCCTGATCACCGGAGTCCTGGTGATCCTCGCGGTGACCGTCGACCAGCTCTCCCGGAAGAAGGCCCGATGACCAGCACCGGCTCCCCCACCCCTGTCCTGCAGGCTCGCGGTCTGGTCAAGCGCTACGGCCACGTCACCGCCATCGACGGCGCCGACTTCGACCTGCTGCCCGGCGAGGTCCTCGCCGTCATCGGCGACAACGGCGCCGGCAAGACCAGCCTCATCAAGGCCCTCACCGGCGCCGTGGTCCCCGACGCGGGCGAGATACGCCTGAACGGCAAGCCGATCCAGTTCTCCGGACCGCAGAGCGCCCAGGCCCACGGCATCGAGACGGTGTATCAGGACCTCGCCGTCGCGGCCTCCATGGACATCGCCTCCAACATGTTCCTCGGCCGCGAACTGCGCCGCCCCGGCATCCTCGGCAGCACCTTCCGCATGCTCGACAAGAAGCGCATGCGTCAGGAGGCCGCCGAGCACATGGCCGACCTGAAGATCGGCCTGCGCTCACTGACCCAGGCGGTCGAGACCCTCTCCGGCGGACAGCGGCAGGCCGTGGCAGTCGCCCGCTCCGTGGCCTGGGCCCGCTCCGTCGTCGTCATGGACGAACCCACCGCCGCCCTCGGCGTCAAGGAGTCCGGCCAGGTCCTCGACCTCATCCGCCGTGTCCGGGACAAGGGCATGCCGGTCGTCCTGATCAGCCACAACATGCCACACGTCTTCGAGATCGCCGACCGGATCCACGTCCACCGGCTGGGCCGGCGCGCCGCGGTGATCAAGCCCTCGGACTACTCCATGGCGGAGGTCGTCGCCATCATGACCGGCGCGCTCAGCGTCGATGAGGCCGGAGGTACTGTCGTGGCGGATTCCGAGGCCGCGAAGGCCGCAGGAGTCCAGGCCAACTGAAGCACTCACAGGTTCGGGCCGAGGCCGCGGCCGGAACCTACGAGACAGGAGACAGTTTCCTCCATGGCAGCGAACCGCCGCCCGACCATGGCAGACGTCGCCCGAGAAGTGGGCGTCAGTGCCAAGACCGTCTCCCGGGTTCTCAACGAGGACGGATACGCCTCGGAACAGACCAGGGAACAGGTTCTCGCCGCCGTGGCGAAGCTCGGTTTCCAGCCGAACCTGATGGCACGCAACATCCGCGTCGGCGGTCCGGACACCACCATCGGACTGGTCGTCCCCGACCTTGGCAACCCCTTCTTCGGCGCCGTGGCCCGCGGCATCGAGGAGACGGTCCGAGGCCGCGGACTGACGCTGCTCATGGGCTCGTCCACGGACGACCCCGAGCGCGAACGCGCCCTGACGGACAAGTTCCTCGCCCGGCGCGTCAGTGTCCTGATCGTCGTGCCGTCGGTCGGCGCCGACCACTCCGACCTCAAGTCGCACCGTACGGCGGGTCTGCCCATCGTCTTCCTCGACCGGCCAGGAGTCGGCCTGTCCACGGACAGCATTGTCAGCTCGAACCGTGCGGGGGCCCAGGACGGCGTCGCTCACCTGATCGCACACGGGCACCGGCGCATCGGATTCGTCGGCGACCTGCCCGTCAAGCTCTACACCCGCCGCGAACGACTCGCCGGATACCGCGCGGCCCTGCAGGAAGCCGACATCCCCTACGACCGTGCGCTGGTCGCCAGCGCGCATGACCAGCAGGGGGCGGAGGCCGCGACCTCCCAACTCCTCGAACTGGCCGATCCCCCCACGGCCCTGTTCGCCGGAAACAACATCATGGCGCTCGGAACAGTCGCCGAACTCGCCCGCAACAAGCGCAAGGACGTCGCCGTCGTGGCCTTCGACGACGTGTCCCTCGCCGAAGCATTGGAACCGGCCCTGACCGTCGTCGCCCAGGACCCCGAAGAAATCGGCCGCAGCGCCGCGGCCACCGCCCTGGCCCGGCTCGACGGCGACCGCTCACGGGCGCGCACCATCACCGTTCCCACCCGCCTGATCGTCCGAGGCTCGGGGGAGCAAGCCGCACCCAAGCCGTAGGCGGCCACGCGAGAACTGCTGAGGGGCGTTTTCCCGGCCCGGTGCTTTCGTCGACGGTGCTTCCTTGGGCGAAGGAGGCCCACAACTGCCGCTCGGGATCGTTGAGTTCGTCGCGTCGCACGATCGGCGATCTTCCTGGTAGGGATGACGAAGCCGCAGTGTGCGGTGGTGACGCGCCCGCCTCGTCCGGCCGGAAGGTGAAGCCATGCGCCGCAGAACCACTTTGACCGAGCGCGGGGTGCTGCGCTTGTGCACCACCGGCGACTACCGGCCGTTCAGCCACCTGACCCCCGCCACGAAGTCGTACTCCGGCATCGACATCGACATGGCGAGGAACCTGGCGACCAGCCTGGGGGTGAAGCCCCGGTTCGTGGCCACCACCTGGGCAAGGCCGCGATCGTCCGCTGCGAGGACAAGAGCAAGTACCAGTCCCTGAAGGAGATCGACCGGCCGGGTGTCCGGGTGATCGTCAACCCCGGCGGCACCAACGAGGCATTCGCCAAGGCCAACATCCACCAGGCCACCGTCATCACGCACTCCGACAACACGACGATCTTCGACAAGATCGTCGCGGGCCGCGCCGATGTGATGATCACGGACGGCAGCGAGACCGAGTACCAGGCCAAGCTCCACCCGGAACTCTGCGCGCTCTGCTGACCCGCCACGAGGTCAGCGCCGCCGGCCTTCGTTGAGCGGACGGAAATTCGGGAGAGATCTGCGCAACGATGCGGAAGACTCGGAGGCCGACCGATGAGTTCCGCCGGGTGTGCCGGTCTTCACCGGTGTTACCGACCCACTCCAGCCGGCGGCCCTTGGCTGCGAGGCGACTGCGACCAGGAAGCCCAGCGAGGTGCTGTCATGTCAGCTGCGATCCAAGAACGACCCGCCGCACAGGCGCGCCGCACACCGACGGTGGTGCGGCTGCTGGTGCTGGCCACGTTCGTGGTGATCCTCAACGAGACCATCATGATCAACGCGATTCCGCGGTTGATGGACTCGTTGCGCATCACCGAGCAGTCTGCGCAGTGGGTGTCCACCGCGTTCATGCTGACCATGGCTGCCGTGATTCCGGTCACCGGCTGGTTCCTGCAGCGGGTCACCACCCGCCAGGCGTACGCGATAGCGATGGGCGTGTTCCTCGCGGGTACCGTCCTGTCGGCCGTCGCGCCGTCCTTCGAGGTACTGCTGCTGGGCCGGATCGTGCAGGCCGCGGGCACGGCCGTGATGATGCCCCTGCTGATGACCACGTTGATGATCGTGGTGCCCGAGCATGACCGCGGCCGGGTGATGGGCAACGTCACCCTGGCGATCTCGGTGGCGCCCGCGCTCGGACCTGCCGTGTCTGGGCTGATCCTGCAAGTCGGCTCCTGGCGACTGCTGTTCGTGGTCGTCCTGCCGATCGCGGTTCTGGTGACCTTCTTCGGGCTGCGCAAGGTGGAGAACATCGGCGACCCGCAGGTGAGCTCCATCGACTGGCTCAGCGTCGGTGTGGCGGCGCTCGGCTTCGGCGGCCTGGTGTACGGCCTGAGCCTCTTCGGCGACAGCGACGGCAGCGTCGGGCTCGCCGTCGGCGTTGTCGTCTCCGGGGTCGCGGCCATCGCGGTCTTCGTGATCCGTCAGCTCAAGCTGCAACGCACCGGTGTGCCGCTGATGGACCTGCGCACCCTCGGGTACCGCACCTACAGCCTGTCCTTGGCCCTCATGTCCATCGCGTTCCTGGCGATGCTCGGGTCGATGATCCTGCTACCGCTGTACCTGCAGAACCTGCGCGGGCTCAGCCCGTTGGAGACCGGCCTGCTGTTCATGCCGGGCGGTCTGCTCATGGGCCTGCTGGGACCGACCGTCGGCAAGATGTTCGACAAGTTCGGCAGTCGCCCCCTGGTGCTGCCCGGCTCGATCGGCATCGTCCTCGCCCTCGGCGGGTTCACCCAGGTCTCGATGACGATGCCGTACTGGCAGGTGCTGGGATTGCACGCGCTGCTGATGGTCAGCCTGGCGGCGACGTTCACCCCGGTCTTCACGCTCGGCATGGGCGCGCTTCCCCCACACCTGTACTCGCATGGCAGCTCGATGCTCGGGACGTTGCAGCAAGTCGCCGCGGCGTTCGGAACCGCGCTTGTGGTGACCGTGATGTCCGCGCGCACCAGCCACCTGGCCGCCGACGGCGTCGCCGCCGTACCCGCACAGGTGAGTGGAATGAAGCTGGCCTTCGGCGTCGCGGCCGCCCTCGCCTTGGCGACGATCGTCTTTGCGGCGAAGCTGCCGCACCGGATCGCGGGCGCCGGCCCCCAGGCCGACGGCAGCGCCGACGCGGATCCGCCCGCCGAGGGACACCCCGGCCAGGGCGAGCCTGCCACCACCAGCTAGATCTGCAGGGCGCTCACCGGCGCATTGTCGGGAAACGAGATGGGGCTTGTGCCGACGAGCGCATCCAGGGCGAGGGCGGCGGAGCAGTTGAGAGCGAAGTGGCCGCCGGTATGGGGGTTGAAGAGCATGGAGAGCCGCCGGCGTCCATGCGCTGGGCACCGCGGGTGAGGCGATTGGCTCGGTGATGAACGCGGGCGGGATGCGGCGGGCTCGCGGCCTCGCCACAGCCCGGCGGACCGCGGCCTCGTCGATCAGGCTGCCCCTGTCGAGGGCGGAACCAGCGGGGCGCCGACCCGACGCGCGTGACGTCGCCGAGATGCGTCAGCGTGACGAACTCGTCGCCGCCGCGCGGGAGTTTCATCGGCGCCCTGTGTCAGTGGCGAAGAATCTGGGTCGCCTCGCGCCAGAGGCGCGGCCACACGGGTGGTTCTGTGCGGAGCGTCCATGACCGGGGGCGGCTTCCTGACTCCCTGGCCGTACAGGGGACTTGGGCCTGCCGCGGGGCCGGCGGCCCTGTTCGTCGGTCAGACGATCCGGCGTGCCGACGAGCATATCTCGGGCATTTGCACATTAACCTCTCGTCACCTTATGACGTGGCGGATCGCGTACGCGTACGGGTCCGCTTCAACGCTCGGAGAAGACATGCGCAAGCCTCGCAAGACCGCTGTCGTGGCCGTCCTCCTCGGCGCCATCGGCTTCCTCAGCACCGGCGCAGCCTACGCGGACGGGCAGGGACACAAGCACGGACACGGACACGGACACAAGCAGCACAGCAAGGCGGTCAAGGAGAAAGAGAGCAAGACGCTCCTCGTCAGCCAAAGCACCACGTGCGCGGTGACCGAACAGAACGTCGACGTACAGGGCCAGACCGGGTTCCAGAACGGCCGGGAGGCCAGCCTGTCCAACTCCACCGGCTCGCCCGGCGCGCAGAGCACCAGAATCGGCTCCACTCTGGGCTGCAACAACACCGTCGTCCTCGGCAGGTAGCCCACACGACACGGGGTCCCGGCGCCGGGGCCGGGACCCCGGGGGCAATGCTGCTCCGGATACGCGTGGCTCGGACGTAGTGCACAGCCCCCTCGGAGTGATGTCCGAGGGGGCTGTTTCATGCCCGGGGTCTGTGTTTACGTCCCGGTGATACCTCGGGGAGCCTGGTCCGGTCTCCCGGCCCCCGCAACGCCGCGCAGGGTTCAGTACTGCTCGGTCTCCACGAAGCCCGCGTCCGCGTTGTCGTCCGCGTCGAAGGCGGCGGCGGTCGGGTCGAATCCGGGCGGGCTGTCCTTGAGGCCGAGGCCCAGGCCGGCCAGCTTCGCCTTTACCTCGTCGATGGACTTCGCACCGAAGTTGCGGATGTCGAGGAGGTCCGCCTCGGAACGCGCCAGGAGCTCGCCCACGGAGTGGACGCCCTCGCGCTTGAGGCAGTTGTAGGAGCGGACGGTGAGCTCCAGCTCCTCGATCGGCAGCGCCAGGTCGGCGGCGAGGGCGGCGTCCGTGGGGGACGGGCCCATGTCGATGCCCTCG
>JABFVM010000494.1 GCA_013362785.1 Streptomyces sp.
ACGCGTGCGGTGCCGCGACCGGAGCCGGCCCCCGAGGATTCGCGCCCCGCGCTGCCCCGGGCGGCGGCCCGCAGGCTGGCGATGCTGCTCGCCGACCGTCCCGGCACGGCCGGCGGCCGCAGAGGCACGGCCCCCGACCTCATGGAACTGCTGCCCCAATGGCTCGCGTCGGCGAACGACCGCGGTTTCGCGCCGCCCCCTCAAGCCCTGCCCACACTGCTGGACGCGGCGCGGGGGCGGACGGATCTGCGTCCGGCGGTACTGACGTTCGCGGGCCCGCGCGCGGTATGGCTCGCCCGGCTGAACCCGGACTGGCGCTTCGCCCTGCGCGCGAGTCCCGGCGGCGGCACGGCACTGCCGCACCTGGAGGACGCGACAGAGGTACAACAGCTGTGGCAGGAGGGGCTGTTCGCCGAGCGCGTCGCCCTGCTCTCCGCGATACGGGCGCGTGAGCCGGCCGCCGCGCGCGAACTGCTCACCACGACGTGGGCGACGGAGCGGGCCGAGGACCGGCTGATGTTCCTCGACTCGCTGCGGACCGGGCTGGACGCGGATGACGAGCCGTTCCTGGAGCAGGCGTTGGCCGACCGGAGCCGCAACGTCCGGGCGACGGCCGCCGAGTTGCTCTCCGCGCTGCCGGGCTCGGCGCTCGCCACACGGATGGCGGCACGCGCGGGAACGTGCGTCGCGCTGGACCACACGCAGCGGACGCCGACGATCGGCGTCGAGGCACCGCACCAGTGCGATGCGGGCATGGAGCGCGACGGGGTCGTACCGAAGGCTCCGGCGGGTCGGGGTGAACGGTCCTGGTGGTTCGGCCAGTTGGTGGAGGCGACACCGCTCGGAGCGTGGCCGGGGCGGCTCGGGGGACGCACGCCCCGGGAGATCGTGGCGCTCCCGGTGGCGGACGACTGGCAGAGCGATCTGCACGCGGCGTGGTGCCGGGCGGCGGTACGGCAGCGGGACGCCGAGTGGGCGCGGGCGCTTCTCGGGGCGCCCTCTGCGCCCGAGGCCGGCGGCCCGGGTGCGGTGTCGCTGGCCGAGCGGGCGAAGCTGCTCGGCACGCTGGGCGCCGCGGAACGGGCCGAGTGGGTCGCCGGGTTCATCGCGACGCATGGCCTGTCAGAGGCGTTTCAGCTGCTCGGAGTGTGTGCGGTGCCCTGGGCGGCGCCGCTCGGGCGCGCGGTGGTCGACGCGCTCAACATCGCGCGGGACGCGGGGAGTTACCCATGGAGTTTCAGTGGCGTGATGGGCCTGGCCGAGCGCTGCCTCGACCCGGCGGAGGCAAGCCGCCTGGATGGCCTGCTGGCGGTGCCGGACGAGCCGGAGGACGCGTCGCCGGGGGCCGGGGGGTACTGGGCGGAGGCGTTCCAGCGTCTGGGTACGACACTGCGGTTGCGCGCGGCGATGCTCGACGAGCTGGAGACACCCGGCCCGGACACCCCGTCCGACCCGCGCGGTGCGGCGACCTAGGCCTCAGCCCCCTGCTGGACGTTGGCCCGCACCCAGTCGACGATCGACTGCGTCGTGGCCCCCGGCGTGAAGATCTCCGCGACGCCCTTCTCCTTCAGCGGCGGAATGTCCGCCTCGGGAATGATCCCGCCGCCGAAGACCAGGATGTCCTGCGCGTCGTGCTCCTTGAGGAGTTCGATCACCGCGGCGAAGAGGGTGTTGTGGGCGCCGGAGAGGATGGACAGACCGATCGCGTCGGCGTCCTCCTGGATCGCGGTGTCGACGATCTGCTCGGGTGTCTGGTGGAGCCCGGTGTAGATGACCTCCATGCCGGCGTCGCGCAGCGCCCGCGCGATCACCTTGGCGCCCCGGTCATGGCCGTCGAGTCCCGGCTTGGCCACCACCACGCGGATCGGACCGGCTGCCACACCCATCACTGCCTCCATGAAGCGACTACATCCATCCGTACCGACAAGTACCGCTCATGTATGAGTTATGCCGCACTCGGCCTACATGTCATACATGGTGCGCGTATCGCACTTTTCAGTCACGCACCGCGCCGGACGTGCCACGACGACACGGACACCCGGGCGGCACCACCCGGGGATGTGAACGAACGTTATCGACAGCATCCCGTAACCGGCAGTTTCGCGGCGTGGACCGAGGGGGAAATCACACGATGGGACACGTTCGCCGCGCACCGTTCCATATCTCTGCGGCACACGGGCCGCAGCAGCCTGCGGTACACGCGTCGCAGCGGGACCACGCGCAACGGGAGCCGCAACGAGGTCGCCGCACCACCGCGCCGCAGGGCCGCGCGACGTGAGGGTGCGGCGTATCGACGGTGGTACGAAGGGCACGTAGGGCAGGTAAGGCACGACAGCGGGGAGCCTCGTCGCCACACCGGCAGGGAGCCCCGTCAGGTCACCGGCGCGCCAAGGCCGACCCGGCCGACGCACATCACGCGCCTCGCTTGCCCCACGCGCCCTCCTCATACCCCGCCGACCACCTCCACCGCGACTTCCCACGAGGGCACACGGGGGCCGGAGCCGTCCTCCAGCGTGCCGCAAGGAGGTCGGCCATGAAGGTCACCGGGGCAGCACTCCCCTTTCTTCCACTCTGCCGTCGCCTGCTCCCGAGCAGACTCGCCGGCCTCTCCCTGGCCCTGCTGAAGGCGACCGCCCTGGAGATCGCGATCCTCGCGGGACACCTGCTCCTCTACCCCTCCGGCATCACGCAGGAGCGCCGCACCACCCCGGCGCTCCCCGCACAGGACTCCCCGGACGCGCAGAGCACCGCCCAGCTGCCGACGGAGACCAACCCTCCGGTCGTCCTGCTGCACGGCTTCATAGACAACCGCTCGGTCTTCGTCCTGCTGCGCCGCAGCCTCGCCCAGCACGGCAGGCACCAGGTCGAGTCGCTCAACTACTCGCCGCTCACCTGCGACATCCGCACCGCCGCCGAACTGCTCGGCCGGCATATAGAGGAGATCTGCGAGCGCACCGGCAGCCGACGCGTCGACGTCGTCGGGCACAGCCTCGGCGGGCTCATAGCGCGTTACTACGTGCAGTGCCTCGGCGGCGACCTCAGGGTCCGTACGCTCGTCACGCTCGGCACGCCGCACTCCGGCACCAGCGTCGTACCGCTGGCCAACGCGCATCCGATCGTGCGTCAGATGCGCCCCGGCTCAGCACTCCTCGACGAGCTGGCCCGCCCCGCACCCGGCTGCCGCACGCACTTCGTGAGCTTCTGGAGCGACCTCGACCATCTGATGGACCCGCTGGAGACGGCCTGCATCGACCACCCGGACCTGCTGGCGCAGAACGTCCGCGTGAGCGGCATCGGCCACCTCGCCCTGCCGGTGCACCCCGCGGTGGCGACCGGCATACGGCAGGCCCTCGACGCGCCCGGAACAGGAGCCGAAGCCGCGGCAGAGTCCGGCGGCCTGACAGTGGCGTGACCGCCGCCCCTCACCGACCACCCGGAAACAGGTCCGACACCTGCTCCGACACCTGACTCACACCCGTCTCACAGCCTCGGAACAGCCCAGCGACATCGAACAACCTTCGAACACAAGGCCAAACTCGCGCCCGCAGTCCGCCAAAACACGGCCGAATGCCCGTTTCCTTCGCGCGCGAAACCTGCCGAAGATTGTCGTGCCCGCATACCGCCGGGTACAGTCGCCGCACTGCTCTGGCAGCCCCTGTTGTCGAGGCGAGAGAGAAGTTGGTGAACGATCGTCACCCGTCGGGGACCATGACCTCCCCGGCCTCGGCTTCCGATGCCGCCTCGGCGCATTACGCGTCGTACGGCGCCCAGGAAGCCCACTACGGTGACTCCACCACGTACGCCACGTACGACGCCAACGGATTCGCCACCGCCGGCCACGCCACCGCGACCTTCGACGCGGACCCCCTGTTCGGCAGCCTCCCCGGTGAGAGCACGGGCGCGTACGACGCCACGCAGTGGTCCACGGGCAGCCAGCAGACGCTGAACTACGACGCCTACGCCGCCCAGCACCACGCCGCCTACGACACCGGCGCGTACGACAACACCGCCTGGTCGACCGGCCACCAGCAGCTCCCCTTCGTCCCGCAGCAGGCCACCGGCCACGACGTCTCCGGCCAGTGGGACGCGAGCGCGTGGATGCAGCCCGACCAGTCCGCCGCCCCGGCCGACCAGACCCAGCAGTGGGAATGGGGCACGCAGACCTTCGAGACCGGGACGTACGACGCCACCCAGTGGAACTCCGACGGCGGCACCACCGCGCACGCGGCCGACGGGTACGAGCAGTCAGCAGAATCCTTCGATCAGCAGGCGACCGCGCACTTCGAGCAGGTCGAGCACGTCGACCTCACCGGCTACGACGATCCGTCCCGGCACGCCGCCGAGCCGGCCGCCGCCGGTGAACTCCCCGACGCCGCCCCTCTTCTCGACGACCAGGAGGAGGCCACCCCGGCCCCCTCCCCCCGCGCCGCCTCCCGCAGTGGGTCCCGCTCCCGCCGCCGTACGCCCCCCAAGCGTTCCGCGCTGCTCACGGTCGCCGTTCCCTCCGCGTGTGTGATGGGCGTCGCGGGTATCGCCGCCGCTTCGGTCGGGAACCTGACCGACGACAAGGAGACGGCGACGACCGCGTCCGACGCGACCGCCGTCAAGCCGTCCACGGCGAACAACAAGCTGGACACCCAGCTGGAGAGCCTCTCCGCCGGCGCCGACGACTTCGCCGACCGGGCCAGCCGTACGCAGGAGCGCATCGACCTCAAGGCCCAGCGGGCGGCCGAGAAGAAGAAGGCCGCCGAGGAGGCGGCCCGCAAGGAGCGGCTGCGCCCGAAGTTCGCGATCCCGGTCCTCAACCACGGCCTCAGCGCCTATTTCGGCCAGTCCGGCATCAACTGGATGTCCGTGCACACCGGCATCGACTTCCCCGTCTCGTACGGCACGACGGTGATGTCCGCGACCGACGGCACCGTCCGCACGCAGTGGAACAGCGCCTACGGCAACATGATGATCGTGACCGCGAAGGACGGCACGGAGACGTGGTACTGCCACCTCTCCAGCTACCGCGTCGCCTCCGGTACGACGGTGAAGGCCGGCGACCCCATCGCGTACTCCGGCAACTCCGGCAACTCCACCGGCCCGCACCTGCACTTCGAGGTCCGGCCGGGCGGCGGCGATGCGATAGACCCACTCTCCTGGCTGCGCAGCCACGGCCTGGACCCGTCATAAGGCAGCGCGCGCAACTCCCGCCGGACCCCCGCCGCTCACCGGTGAACCCTTGACGCCTTCATGAACCCCCGCCCTTCCAGCGGGGGTTCACCACACAGGGCGGCTAGAGCTTCTCCACCGGCGCGTACCGCAGCAGCAACCGCTTCGGCTTGACGTCCCCGAAGTCGATCGTCGCCTCGGCGTTCGCGCCCGTGCCCTTCACCGCGGTCACCGTGCCGAGCCCGAACTGGTCGTGCGTGACGCGGTCGCCGACGGCCAGCTGGACGACCGGCTTCTCCGATGTGCGGCGCGTGGCGAAGCCGGACGCGCCCGACGCCGAGGAACGCGAACGGGACGAGGACAGCGAGGCGGCGACCCCGGACACGGGCCCGGAGGAGACCGGCGCGGTCGCCCCCGTCCGCTTCCAGTCCACGTGCGCCGCCGGGATCTCCTCCAGGAAGCGGGACGGCGGGTTGTACGACGGCTGCCCCCACGCGCTCCGCATCGACGAGCGCGTCAGATACAGCCGCTCACGCGCGCGCGTGATGCCGACGTACGCGAGCCGCCGCTCCTCCTCAAGCTCCTTGGTCTGGCCGAGGGCGCGCATGTGCGGAAAGACGCCGTCCTCCATGCCGGTGAGGAAGACGACCGGGAACTCCAGGCCCTTGGCGGTGTGCAGGGTCATCAGGGTGATGACGCCGGAGCCGTCCTCCTCCTCGTCCGGGATCTGGTCGGAGTCGGCGACCAGCGCGACCCGCTCCAGGAAGTCCGAGAGCCCGCCGGGGGCCTCGCCCTCCCCCGACTCCTGCTCGAACTCCAGGGCCACGGCGGCGAGTTCCTGAAGGTTCTCGATCCGGGTCTCGTCCTGCGGATCGGTGGAGGCCTGCAACTCGGCGAGATAGCCGGTCCGTTCGAGCACCGCCTCCAGCACGGTCGCGGGTCCGGCCCCCGACTCGACGATCGTACGGAGCTCCTCCATCAGCGTGTTGAACCGCTTGACGGCGTTGGTCGACCGCGCGGCCATGCCGTATGCCTCGTCGACGCGCTTGAGCGCCTGCGGGAAGCTGATCTTCTCCCGCTGCGACAGGGCGTCGATCATCGCCTCGGCGCGCTCACCGATGCCCCGCTTGGGCACGTTCAGGATCCGCCGCAGCGGCACGGAGTCCTCGGGATTGGCCAGCACCCGCAGGTAGGCCAGCACATCGCGGACCTCCTTGCGCTCGTAGAAGCGGACCCCGCCGACGACCTTGTAGGGCAGCCCGACGCGGATGAAGACTTCCTCGAAGACACGGGACTGGGCGTTCGTCCGGTAGAAGACGGCGACATCGCCGGCCTTCGCGTCCCCCGCGTCCGTCAGTCGGTCTATCTCGTCGGCGACGAACTGCGCCTCGTCGTGCTCGGTGTCCGCGACATAGCCGGTGATGCGCGCGCCCGCGCCCGCGTTGGTCCACAGGTTCTTGGGCCGGCGGGACTCGTTGCGCTCGATGACCGCGTTGGCGGCGGTCAGGATCGTCTGCGTCGACCGGTAGTTCTGCTCCAGCAGGATGGTCGTCGCGTCCGGGTAGTCCTCCTCGAACTGGAGGATGTTACGGATGGTGGCACCCCGGAAGGCGTAGATCGACTGGTCCGCGTCACCCACCACGCACAGCTCGGCGGGCGGGACGTCCTGCTCGCTGGGCGGCACGTCGACGGGGTGCTCGCTGGTCCCGACGAGCTCGCGCACCAGCGCGTACTGGGCGTGGTTGGTGTCCTGGTACTCGTCCACCAGCACGTGGCGGAACCGCCGGCGGTAGTGCTCGGCGACGTCCGGGAAGGCACGCAGCAGATTGACCGTCGTCATGATCAGGTCGTCGAAGTCGAGGGCGTTGGCCTCCCGCAACCGCGACTGGTACATGGCGTACGCCTGAGCGAGGGTCTTCTCGAAGCCGTCCGTGGCCTGCGCGGCGAAGTCCTCCTCGTCGATCAGCTCGTTCTTCAGGTTGCTGATCTTGGCGCTGAAGGACTTGGGCGGAAATCGCTTGGGATCGAGATCCAGATCACGGCACACGAGCGCCATGAGCCGCTTGCTGTCGGCGGCGTCGTAGATCGAGAAGGAGGAGGTGAACCCGAGCTTCTTGCTCTCCCGCCGCAGGATGCGCACGCACGCGCTGTGGAAGGTCATCACCCACATCGCGTTCGCGCGCGGGCCGACGAGCTGCTCGACGCGCTCCTTCATCTCGCCCGCGGCCTTGTTGGTGAAGGTGATCGCGAGGATCTGCCCCGGATGCACATTCCGCTCGGCGAGCAGATGGGCGATGCGATGGGTGAGCACACGGGTCTTGCCGGATCCGGCGCCGGCCACGATGAGCAGCGGGGTGCCGGAGTGGACGACGGCGGCACGCTGGTTCTCGTTCAGCCCCTCCAGCAGCGCGGCGGCGTCGATGACCGGCCGCGGGGCGCCGTCGCGGTAGTGGCCGTCCCGGTCCGGTGGCACGTCGAACTTCCCGCCGAACAGATCGTCCGGAACCGACTCCGGAGCGTGATCGTCCTCGGGCGGCGGGGGCCCCTCCTCATGGCCGCGGGGGGCCTGGAGGTCCGCCAGGAAGCTGTCGTCAAAGAGGCTGCTCATCGCTCTCCGAGTTTAGGGCGCCCCACTGACAGCCCGCGGCCACCCCGGGAACATCACCCGTTCCAAACCCCGACGATCTTCCACTCCCGCCCACCCGGCCACCCCCTCGCCCTACAGAACCACCTGGTCACAGTCCGCAACGGCCACCCAAGCCCACACCACCGGCCGAGAACCCCACCCCTCCACGGCCCGAAAAAAGCCCCCGAAGATCACTCGAAGATCACCAACCCGCCCCGACCACACTCCCCCCGTAACCAAACAGAAACCCCATCCAACCCAAACCACCCCCACCCTCCCAATCCCCCTCAGGAACCCATGAATAGTCGACGCCTCACAACGCCCTGACTCAAGGTCACGAAAATGTATCGGGCATATCGAACATCAACCTTCACAGGGGCCACACGAGTTGGCTACCGTGCCGGACAGGCCGCACGACCTCCACCGGCGAACGACGCCGGGCCGCGCGGCCTCCGCCGAGTCCGGTACGCCACCGCGCAGCCGGAGCCGGGGACCCACCGAACTTGGGGTGAATCGGCCCGGACCCGCCCAGGGTGACCGGCCGTAGGGCAACCCTTCCGAACCACCCGCCCGAACCCGACAGCTAACTCGGTAGGCGGAGCACGGAAGGAGTCGCCACCCTTGGCGTCGCACCGCAAGTCGCGTCCCGCTGGGCCGCGCGTCGCAGGCATACGGACCCCCGCCCTCGCCACGGCGGCCCTCACGTCCGTGGCCCTGCTGTCCCAGACGGCCAACGCGAGCCCGTCCACGGACGACAAGCCGAGCCTCGAAGAGGTCGAGAAGAAGGTCGACGACCTCTACCGCCAGGCGGAGACGGCGACCGAGAAGTACAACGCGGCCAAGGAGAAGACCGCGAAGCAGCGCAAGCGCGTCGACACCCTCCTCGACGACGTCGCCAAGCGCACCCAGGACCTCAACGAAGCCCGCGAGGAACTCGGCCGCTCCGCCGCCGCCCAGTACCGCACCGGCGCCGCGGCCCCCGACACGGCGACTTTCCTTCTCGCGGAGACCCCGCAGGACTACTTCGACCAGACCCAGCTGATGGACCGTATGACCGGCCGTCAGAAGCAATCGGTCGACGACTACTTCACGCAGCAGTCCGCGACGATGAAGAAGCGCCAGGAGGCCGCCCAGAGCCTCGAAACGCTCACCGAGTCGCAGAACGACCTGCGGACGGCCAAGTCCACCGTCCAGACGAAACTGTCCGACGCCCGCGAACTCCTCTCCAAACTGACGGCGGAGGAGAAGGCACGCCTCGCCGCGATCGAGAAGCGCAAGCAGGAGGCGGCCGCCCGCAAGGCCGCGGAGCTGGCCCGCCAGCAGGCGGAGGCAGAGGCCGAGCGCAAGCGCCAGGAGGCCGCCCAGCAGCAGGAGACCACCCAGCCGCCGGCCGACTCGGGCGCCTCGGACTCATCCTCCTCGGACTCCTCGTACGCCACCAAGGCCGAGAAGGCTCTGGCCTTCGCCCGCTCCCAGATAGGCAAGCCGTACGTCTGGGGCGCCACCGGCCCCGACTCCTACGACTGCTCCGGCCTCACCCAGGCCGCCTGGAAGGCCGCCGGCGTCGACATCCCCCGCGTCACCTACGACCAGGTCAACGCCGGCACCACGGTCTCCCTGGCCAACGCCAA
This sequence comes from Streptomyces sp., assembly GCA_013362785.1. Lineage (GTDB taxonomy): Bacteria > Actinomycetota > Actinomycetes > Streptomycetales > Streptomycetaceae > Streptomyces. The sequence goes on from JABFVM010000494.1 coordinate 9,415, forward strand.
GCCCGGCGACCTCGTCTTCTTCTACGACGACATCACCCACGTGGGCCTCTACATAGGCAACGGCATGATGATCCACGCCCCCAAGCCCGGCGCCTACGTCCGCGAGGAATCGATCTACTACGACGGAGAATCCGCAATCCACAGCGTGCTCCGCCCCGCCTGACGCACACACACGCGCGCGTGGCCCACAAGTTCCCCACGCGCGCGTGCCCGCAACACCCCCGCGGCGCCGCAACCGCGTACGGAGCGGCCGCACTCGCGCGCGTGGCGCCACAGCCGCCCACGGCGGCAAGGGGACGTGCCGGGGGGTGTCCGCCCGCAGTGACCGGCGTCAAGAAACAGAACCTCCCGGCCGTACCCCAGCCGCCGGTCCGAGGACGGACACCCCCCGGCCCGGCCCCGACCCACAACGCAACCCAAGGCGCTACACGGGCCCCCACCGAACAGCAACAGGCCGCCGCAGGCATCGCACCGCCCCCGCCCAACCGCCGGAGGCAACCGGCGTGCCCCACCCCCAACCCCCACCCCGCTCCCTAGCATCGGCCCCATGCCCGCCAGCACCACGACCACCACCCCCACCTCCCCCCTCCACACCTGGTGGTCGCAACGTCCCCCCACGGCCGGCGCCGCCGTCATGGCAACGGGCATCCTGTCGGTGTCCCTGCACCAGACGAACCACGAAACCCTGTCCCGGATCACCCTCGCCCTGACCTGCGCAGCCTGGCTGGCACTGGCCGGCGACTTCGTCGCGCGCCTCCTCTGGGACCGCTCCAGATGGCTGAAGGAGGCAGCCACCCCGGCCGCCCTGACCGCCATCGCCGCAACGACCGTCCTCGGCACCCGCTTCAGCACCCTTGGCCGGCAACACCTGGCCCAGGCCCTGCTGGCCCTCGCGGCTCTGCTCTGGCCGGGCCTGCTCATCGCCGTAGTACGCCACTGGCACCGCCGCATGCCCGGCGCCGTATTCCTCGGCTGCGTGGCCACCCAGGGCCTGGCCGTCCTCGCCGCCACACTCGCCGCGACCGAGTCCACGGCCTGGCTCGCACACGCCGCGCTCATGCTCTTCTGGCTGGGCCTGGTCCTCTACGTCATCGCCCTGACCTGCTTCGACCTGCGCCAGGTGACCCAAGGCTCCGGCGATCACTGGGTGGCCGGCGGCGCCCTCGCCATCTCCGCACTCGCCGGCTCGAAACTCATCGCCGCCGACAGCCCCGGCCAGTACCTCTGGAACGACGACGACAACGGCGTCCTGCACGCGGTGACCGCAGCCCTGCTGGTGCTCGACCTGGCCTGGTACGCCGTCCTGGCCGTCGCCGAGATCGGCCGGCCCCGGCTGCACTACGACGTACGCCGCTGGGCAACGGTGTTCCCGATGGGCATGACGGCGGCGGCGACGCTCTCCGTCTCCACCGCCCTGGACGTCCCGTGGCTCAAGACTCCGGGCGAGGTACTGCTATGGATCGCGGTGGCGGCATGGCTGGCGGTCGCCGCGGGCGCCGTCCGTACCTACGTCGACGTCACGTCCACAAAACGGCGATGAAGATGTTCACCGTGGTCAGCAGCCCCACAAGCCCGAACAGCCGCTTGTCCACCGTCTCCTCGTCCCGCTTCACATAGACGAGCCCGAGGATCACGACCAGCAGCGCCAGCTTCACACCGATCTTGATGTTGTTGACGGACTGATCGTCCGCCTGGTTGAGCCCGACCAGGATCACGCCGGTGACCAGCATGGTCAGGGCACCGTGCAGCATCGCGGGGACGAACCGGGCGGTGCCCTGGCCCATCGCCTTCATCTGGGTGAAGAACCCGCCGAGCAGCGCGGCGATGCCGATGATGTGCAGGCCGACGAAGAGATGGATGAGTACGTCCATGGACCGGGAGCCTAATCAGCGCCAATCGCACCCCCGACACCAGCCCCACTCCACCCTCACGTCACCCCTAGCTCCACCCCGCACGCCACCCCTCGCTCCGCCCCTCGCTCCCCCCTCTCTTCGATCTTGCATATATGCGCCCCATAGCACCCCGCCACGCCCACGAACCCTGAAACCGCCACATCGGTCATCACCCCGCGTGAACACGACGCCCCCATTCCGGGATCACGCTCACTTACGGTCATCTCGCGGTCCGCTCCCGGCACTTCCGCACAACGCGTTACCGACCCGACACAGTGAGGTTTAGCGTCCTCCACCAGGTGACCGGCTCCCCACCGCCGCCCGGGCCAGGGGCGGCAGTCGGACACCACCGCCGAGAAAGGTCCGGCGGCGGCCCGCTCCCCCTGTGTGGGCCGCCGCCGGACGCGTAACCCGCCCCGGGGCGGCCGTACGTCCGCTCCCCCCAGGCGTTCCTACGGGCGCCGCTCTCCGGGGCGGTCATACGCCCCCTGCCCCGGCGGACGCAGCGGGACCAGGCGGTCGTACGAAAGGACGTGCAGTCCAGGTGGCAGCGCACCGAAAACCCCGTCAGCGCTCGCTCGGCGGCAACACGGCCCGCACAGCATGGACGATCGCCCTGGCGGGCGCGGCGAGCGCGACCGGCTTCGACGGCACCGGCCACGCCGAGCCGCAACTGACCCCGGCGCAGGTCAAGGCGAAGGTGGACAGGCTGTACCAGGAGGCGGAGGTCGCCACCGAGAAGTACAACGGCGCGAAGGAGCAGGCGGACTCGACGGAGCGGCGGATCGGGACCCTGCAGGACGAGGCCGCGCGCAGGACGGAGAAGCTCAACTCGGCACGGGAGGCGCTGGGTTCGATGGCCGCGGCACAGTACCGGGACGGCGGGATCGACCCGGCCGTCCAACTCGCCCTCTCGAACGACCCCGACCGCTACCTCGACGGCGCGGAGTTCGCCGAACGCGCCGGCAACCGGCAGGCGACCTCCGTCGCCGACGTCCGCCGACAGCTGCGGGAGATCGAGCAACTGCGCGGCGCCGCACGCGTCGAACTGACCTCGCTGAGGTCCCGCCAGGCCGAACTGCGGCAGCACAAGGCCACGATCACCGGCAAGCTGGACTCGGCCCGAAGCCTGCTCGCCCGGATGACCGCCGAGGAACGCGCCCGCCTCCAGGAGAGCGCGGACCGCGCCGGACGCTCCTCGACAGGCACCCGCGACGCTCTGACGACCCCCGGTTCCGCCACCGCCCAGGCCCCCAACTCCCGTGCGGCGTCAGCCATTTCGTACGCCTACTCCAAGCTGGGCAGCCCCTACGTCTGGGGCGCGACCGGCCCGGACGCCTTCGACTGCTCCGGCCTCACCCAGGCCGCCTACCGCTCGGCCGGCCTCTCCCTGCCCCGCACGACGTACGCCCAGATCGACGCGGGCCGCCGCGTCTCCCGCTCCGAACTGCTCCCGGGCGACCTGGTGTTCTTCTACTCCAGCATCAGCCATGTGGGCCTCTACATCGGCAACGGCCAGATGATCCACGCCCCGAACCCCTCGGCCCCGGTCCGGGTGGCCCCGCTCGACGAGATGCCGTTCGCGGGGGCCACGCGGGTGGTGTGACCCACCAGGGCAGGACGGAACCGGGCCTCGACCGACCCCGGGCCCTGGGCTCAGACCAGACGCCGTGCCGTCGCCCATCGAGTCAGCTCATGCCGATTCGACAACTGAAGCTTCCTCAGGACCGCCGACACATGTGACTCGACCGTCTTCACGGAGATGAACAGCTGCTTGGCTATCTCCTTGTACGCGTATCCCCGGGCGATCAGCCGCAGGACCTCCCGCTCGCGCTGGGTGAGCCGGTCCAGGTCCTCGTCCACGGGCGGCGCGTCCGTCGACGCGAACGCGTCCAGGACGAACCCGGCGAGGCGAGGCGAGAACACCGCGTCGCCCTCCTGGACCCGGAAGATGGAGTCGACCAGATCGGTCCCGGTGATCGTCTTCGTCACATACCCGCGCGCACCGCCCCGGATCACGCCGATCACATCCTCCGCCGCGTCCGAGACGGACAGCGCGAGGAAGCGGACGGGCTGCTCGGCGTCCGCCATCAACGGGGCGCAGCGGCGCAGGACTTCGACCCCGCCGCCACCCGGGAGGTGCACGTCGAGGAGGACGACCTCGGGCCGGGTCGCGGTGATGACCGTGACCGCCTGGTCGACGTCCGCGGCCTCGCCGACGACCTCGACGCCGGTCTGCTCGGTCCGGCCGATCTCGGCCTGGACTCCCGTACGGAACATGCGGTGGTCGTCGACGAGGACCACGCGCACATGCCGCTCGGCCGTGCTCCCACCGGTCGACTCCACAGGCTCGTTGGCCTCGGTCGGGTCGCTCATGACGTCTTCTCCGCCCTCTCCATCTCCAGCTCGACCTCCGTGCCGCCGTCGGGTACCGCCCGGAGCCGGGCCGTACCGCCGTTGCGCTCCATGCGGCCGATGATCGATTCTCTGACGCCCATGCGGTCGGCGGGTATCGAATCCAGGTCGAAGCCCGGACCGCGGTCCCGGACGGAGACGAAGACGGTCTTCCCCTCCACCTCGGCGTAGACCTGCACGGCGCCGCCCTCGCCACCGTACTTCGCGGCGTTCACCATCGCCTCGCGCGCGGCCTGCATCTGCGCGCCGATTCTTTCGTCGAGCGGGCAGTCACCGACGACCACGACCTCTATGGGGACGCCGTGTTTGTCCTCGATCTCGGCGGCGTTGCGCCGGACCGCGTCGGCGAGGCTGGCGGGTTCGTCGGCCTCGTCCTTGCCGGTGCCCTCGGGTTTGTAGAGCCAGGTGCGCAGGTCGCGCTCCTGGGCGCGGGCGAGGCGGCGGACCTCGTTCGCGTTCTCCGCGTTGCGCTGGATCAGGGTCAGGGTGTGCAGCACCGAGTCGTGGACGTGTGCGGCGACCTCGGCGCGCTCCTGGGCGCGGATGCGCATCAGGCGCTCCTCGGAGAGGTCCTGGGTCATCCGGACCAGATACGGACCCGCGAGGAGCGTTATGCCGACGAGGACCGCCAGGGCCGCCTGCAGGACGGAGCCGAGGTGGGCGGCGGAGCCCTGCAGGACGAAGATGCCGGAGACGCCGGCCGTGACGAGCACGACGCCGCCCGCGGCACGCAGCAGAGTAAGGGTGCGCCGACGCCGCCCGGCCTCCATCCAGCGGGCCCGGCGGGCGTTGTCCGCCTGGCGCCAGACCAGGGCGACGCCCGCGCCGACGAGCACGGCGGGCAGGAGGTAGGCCTTGGCGCCGTTGCCCAGGTCGACGCTGCCGACGAAGACCATCGCCACGACGACCATGAGGAGCAGCGCGACGATCTGCCCCCGGTCCGGCTTGCGGGCGACGAGTCTGCGGCGGCCGTCGGACGCGGTCTCCGTGGCGAAGGGAGACGGCCGCTGTGCGTCGACCCCGCCGACGCCGAGCGGCACGAAGAACCAGAACGCGGCATACAGCAGCGCCCCGAGGCCGTCCGCCATGAACAGGCCCACGAAGACGAGCCGCACCCAGATGACGGGCAGCCCGAGATGCCCGGCGAGCCCCCGCGCCACGCCCCCGAGCCAGCGTCCGTCGCTGCTGCGGTAGAGCTTGCGCGGCGGCCGCGGTTCGGCGAGTGGCGCTGCTGCGGCTTCCGGCATGCCATCGATGTTCACACGCCCGGACGACCAGGGCATCAGGGTCGACCCCCGAGACTCCCCTGATCTTCGAGGCCCGCCGCCTCGAACGCTTCCCCCGTCCCCGCCTCAGGGCCGATATCAGGGTCCGACCAGGGTCATTCCGACTCCCGCCGAGGCGGCCCGCCCGTCACCATGGACACATGACTGATCACCAGCACGCCGCGGACTCCGTGCCCGGGCCGGACGCCGTGCCCACCGCGGGCACCCCGTCCGGCCCGGCACCCGCGAGCGCCGCGGGTGAGGAACCGCGCGCACCCGCGGGCGCGGAGACAGAAGCGTCCGCGGCAGCGGGCGTACTCGACCCACCGCACAGGTTCCGGCGCGACCGACGGCACAAGATGCTGGCCGGCGTGTGCGCCGGCCTCGGACGACAGTGCGACATGGACCCGGTGATCTTCCGGATCACCCTCGCCGTGCTCTCCGCGACCGGCGGCATAGGCCTCATCTTCTACGGCTTCGCCTGGCTCTTCGTCCCGTACGACGACGAGGAGCAGAACGAGGTGCGCAAACTGCTGACCGGCCGCGTGGACGGTCACGCGCTGACCGCCGTGCTGTTCGCGCTGGTCGGCTGCGGTGTGTTCCTGACGCTGCTGAGCAACGGCGGCGTGCTGGCCTTCGCCGTCGTCCTCTCCCTCCTCCTCGCGGGCGCCGGCTACTGGTCACGGCACCGCGGCACCCCCGACCCCGACCCGCTGGCCGCCCAGGCCGTCGCCGACGCCCCACCGGAGGCCCAGGCGCCACCGGTCCCCGCCGCCTACTCCTGGTGGCGCGACCCCATCGTCAAGGACGGCACCCACGAGGGCGGCACCGGCTATCTGTGGGGCCCACGCGACTCCCAGGACCGCGACATCGCGGCAGCGGTCAACATCGGCCTCGGCACCGGATGGACCAGCCGCGAGGACATACGAACCCGCCACCCCCAGCAGCCGAAGCAACGCGGCCCCCGTTGGATCGGCGGCTGGGTCTTCCTGCTGGCCCTCCTCGCGGGCGCCGTCGGTACCGGCGCGACCTGGGAGGACCACGCCCTGGGCACCAGCCTGCAGATGGGTCTGTCCTGCGCACTGCTCGTTCTCGGCCTGGGCATAGCGATCAGCGCGTTCCTGGGACGCACAGGAGCGGGCTCCGTCTTCCTGGCGATCATCACCGCGGGTCTGCTGGCCGCCTCGGCGGCACTGCCCAAGGACATCAGCACCCACTGGATCGAGAAGGACTGGCGCCCGGCGACGGCGGCCGACGTACAGCAGCACTACGACCTGGGCACCGGCGTCGGCACCCTGGACCTGACCGGGGTGAAGTTCACCGAGGGCCGGACAGTCACCACGAGAGCCGACGTCGGCGTGGGCCAACTGAAGGTGATCGTCCCCAAGGGCGTGACCGTGAAGGCGAGCATCGACGTGGGGGTGGGCGACATCCAGCTGCCGGGCGACGACGAGCAGGACGTGGACGTGGCACCGGGCAAGCACAAGGAGCTGACCCTGAAACCGGCCACGGGCACCAAGAACACGGGCACGCTGGACCTCGACCTCAGCGTGGGCGTCGGACAGGCGGAGGTGAGCCGTGCTACGTCATGAGTTCCAGCCCGGCAGACTGATAGCCGGCACCTTCCTGACCCTCGCGGGCATCATCTACGCCGGCGACGCGGCCGACGCCTGGGAGGCACCGTGGTTCACGGTCATCCCACTACTAACGGTCGGCCTGTTCCTGGCAGGCACAGCAGCGGCGATAACACGAGCCATACGCAAACGCCACCGCTCGGCCCCCACGCACACCCCCACCGCCCCCACCAACCGGAGCTGACGGGCTAGCGATAGCCCCCCACCCGCTCCCGCCGCCGCGCCCGAAGCGCGGCGTCCACGGAGAACACGGAGGCACCCGCGAGTACGAGGGGCAGCCAGGCCATCAAGTAGGCCAGGTCATTGCCGTAGTAGTAGGGATCGGAGGCCCAACTCACCGTCAGCCACAGACTCAAAGAGATGAGCGCACCGCCGAGCGCCGCCAGACGGGCGAAGAGCCCGATGAGGGTGCCGATACCGACGGCCAGTTCACCGAAGGCGATGGCGTAGCCGAAAGCGACCGGGTTGTTCAGAGCCATGTCCACCATCGCCGGGATGGCCGACGAATCGTGAACGGCCCGCATCATGTCGCCGATCGACCCCGAACCGGAGTCCTTCATGAAGGCGCTGTCAGTCAGTTTGTCCAGGCCGGCGTAGATGAACGTGACGCCGAGGAAGACGCGGAGAGGGAGCAGTGCGTAACGGGTGGCGGTATCTCGCCAGTCCCGGCCGCCGTCGAGGTAGGGGGAGTGCGTGTCCGTGTGCATACCGTGAGTCATCGCCCGTAGCCGCCTCTCGCCCGCCGTGCCGTGACCCCTCAAAAAACGATACGTACGCATTGCCTGCGCCGCTCAATCCAGCCCCGCCCCGTATTTTCTGACCCACCCACCCTGAGCGAAACCCCACGGGGTGACTGCGTCGCCCGAACCGTCCCACCAAGTGGCCGCCAGCCAAGAGGAACCCGGCGTCGGTGCTGGCCGGGAGTGGGTGCGCGGCCCGGCGCAACGGCGTGCCGCCCCCGCCCAACCGCCGGAGGCAACCGTCACTCGGTCACGTCAATCGCGTACCGATTCGTCTCCACCCCCACCGCAGTGACCACCTGCACCTCCACCCTCCCCGGCTCCACATCCGCCGGCACAGGCACCCTCAACACCGCATCCGTCGGATTGCTGAAACCCCCAGCCACCGGCACCAACGGCACATGCACATGCACCGCCCCGATCCGCACCACCATCCGCGACAACCGATCCGCCCCCTGCGCCCCGGGCGGCACAAACCCGGCCCCCCGGATCTCGATGTCGTCCCCGGTACGGATCGGCGCATCCAGATCCCCCGCCTCCCGCGCCCGCACCACGGACAGAATCACCGGCCGACCCCCCTCCGCGTACTTCCCCGCCACATAGGTTGCCGCGGACACCAGCACCACCACCGCCAACCCCCACGGCAGATCCGGCAACTGATCCGGCCGCCGCCCCAACCGCACCGCCGCGAACAGCAGCGCGACCCCACCGATCACGACGTACTGAATGTCCGCGAACGTCCCCCGCCCCGCGTCATCCGTCAGCAGATCAGCCGCCCTAGGCCGATCCGCCCGCACCTTCTGCAACCGTTGCCCGAGCACCCGCACCCCGACAACCCGCCGCACCAGCACAGCGATCGCGCACACCACCGCGAGCACGGTCACCACACCGGCCCCCCGCCCGAGCTCAAGCCCGGCGATCAGCGCATCGCGCTCCGCGTGCCCGGAGGCCGCCGCGAGCCGCCCCACCAGCACCAGCACCGCGTACGCGACGAACAGCACCCACGCCCCGGCCACCGCCCGCGACGTGGACAGCCGGTTGTCCTCGCCGATGACCGGCGCCAGCGCCCCACCCCGAGCCCGGTGGAACCAGGACGCGGCGGTCAGCGCACCGGCCGTCACCAGCGCCGCCAGCAGCCCGGCCGTACGGGCCGACGTCCACCCCGCCCCGATCGCCGTGAACGCCTGCACCAACAGCAGCGCCACGACCAGCACCCAGACCACACACGTCGTACGCCACCACAGCCGCGCCAGCCAGGCCGCGCCCTCGGCCCGGCCACGCTCGGCGACGACCTCCGCCGACTGCGTCAGCTCCTCGGAGACCCACTGCCGGGAAGCCGAGGCCGAATGGGCGACGGCTGCGGGCAGCCCCTGCCCGGCGGCGAATTCGTCCCGTTTCAGCAGGAATTCGGCGATGGCCCGCCGATGCCCCGCACGCGCCCCGTGCGGACAGTCCCCACAGGTGCAGCCGCCTCCGTGCGCGCCCGCCATCGCGCTGCCCTGCCCAGCCTCCTGCACCGCCACGCCCGATGCCCGCCTTCCAAGTGACCGAATACCCTCAAGGCCGTATGACCTCAAGGCTTTATGACCTCAAGGCCTTATAACCCCACCAGCCCACGACCGGCAGCGGTATCTCAGATACCGGCCACCACGGATTTCGGACACCGCCCGGGCCAGCCACCGCTGCCGCCACAACTCCCTTACGACAAAGGCGAATTGTGCCGCACTCGCCCCACCATCCAACGACGGGTCCCGGTCGGCCCGGGTGATCATCGGCCCTCCGTGTTGACCCGGCTGCGAGAATTTCCCTATGGCCGAGATCATCCAGCGCGACGGGACCTGGGCCTTCGACGGCACAACGGTCCGGATCACGCCGGGACTCCACCGCTCCGTGCCACTGTTCCGGCAGACGTACGGAGAGATCGCCGTGCCCCTCGAAGCCGTCGCGAGCATCGTCTTCGAACCCGAACGCAAGCGCGGCCGGCTGCGCATAAGGCTGCGGGAGGGCGCCGACCCGCTGCTCCAGGCCACCGGTGGCCGGCTGCCCGACACGGCGGACCCGTACCGGCTGGCGGTGGACGTGGACCGGGCCGGGGTCGCCGAGTACGTCGCCGAGGAGATCCGCCACGCGCTGCTCCTGGACCAGATCCCCACGGAGGCGACCAAGGCCTACCTCCTCCCCGGCCCGCCGGTCCCGGTCTCCGTGCGTTCCTCCGACGGCATGGTCTCCTTCGACGGCACCCAGGTGCGGATCGACTGGTCCGACACCTCCGACCGGGTCAAACGGGCGACCGGCCCGCGCATCATCAACGTCGGCGACCTCGCCCAGGTCGAGTGGCTGCCCAACTCCGGCTACGAGGACGGTTTCCTGCGCTTCGTGACCCGGGAGACGGTGTTCTCGAAACTGCCGGCGGAGAAGGACCCGTACGCCCTGGACCTGTGGGGCAGCGCCCGCCGCGACCTGCTCACCGCCCTGGTGGCCACCGCGGTGACCGCCCGTCTGCCGCACCCGTCCACCCGCACCGGCGTCGACCACGCCGACCGCCCCCGGCTGGCGGCAGCCGTCCCGCCCCCGGCCGACCACCACGACGTACTGCTGCGCAGACTGCGGGAGTTGGGCGAACTGCACCGGGACGGCGTCCTCACCGACGAGGAGTTCGCGATGACGAAGGCGGTAGTCCTCCGAGGCTTCTGACCACGACGCCCCCGAACCATCCGAACCATCAGAGCCGTCCGAACGATCAGCACCGTCCGAATCATCAGAACCGTCCAAACCGCCCGAACCGTCAGCTCAACAGATCCGGCTCACTCCGGCTTACGTCCTGCCACAACGGCTGATAATTGATCCACCCCACCAGATCCCCGCCCAGCTGCTCCCACGTCGCCACCGCCTGTCGATGCTCGATGAGCACCGGACGCCCCGCGGCCCTGGCGGTCAGCTGCACCTGGCAGGACCGTTCCATGGACAGGAACCACCAGGCGGCCGCGTCCACCGAGTCGCCGACGGTGAGGAGCCCGTGGTTGCGCAGGACGAGGGCCTTGCGGGAGCCGAGGGCGTTCGCGATCCGGCGGCCCTCCACGGCGTCGACGGCGACCCCCGAGTAGGCGTCGTAGAGGGCGTGGTCCTCGTAGAAGGCGCAGCTCTCCTGGGTGATCGGGTCGAGCAGCTCGCCCAGCGCCGCGAGCGCGCGCCCGTGCACGGAGTGGCAGTGGGCGACCGCGACGACGTCGGGGCGGGCGGCGTGGACCTGGGAGTGCACGGTGAAGGCGGCCTGGTTCACGTGGTAGCGGCCGTCGATCACCTGCCCCTCGGAGTTGGCGAGGACCAGGTCGCTGACGGTGACGTGCCTGAACGGCATCCCGAACGGGTTGACCCAGAAGCAGTCGCTGAACTCCGGATCGCGCGCGGTGATGTGCCCCGAGACCCCGTCCTCGAACCCGAGCCGCCCGAAGATCCGCAACGCGCCCGCGAGCCGTTCCTTACGGTGCCGGCGCTCGTCCTCGACCGACTCGTGCATCGGCGGCATCGCGAACTGCAGCCGGTCGGTCGGCAGCGGTGCGGGCGGAGTGGGCCCGAGGGACGTCCCGTGCATATGTCCTCCAGCACTGGGTTGCTTACGGGGCGGAAGTTACCCTCGGTCAGCGCAGGAGAACAGACATGTTCTGTAAAGATCCGACGCCCACCCGCCCGGAAGCCGGATGGAATCCGGACAGCGGATGTCGGGTATCGGCGCGACACTCACCGTATGACAGCGAACTGGGCATCCTTCACCGAGGCCGAACCCGGCCTCGCCCGCACCACCGAGGAACGCTTCGGCGCCTTCACCCACCACATCCTCGCCACTCTCCGCAAGGACGGCTCCCCGCGCACCACCGGCCTGGAGGTCCGCTTCCTGAACGGCGAGCTGTGGCTCGGCATGATGCCGAACTCGCTCAAGGCCCTGGACCTGCGCCGCGACCCGCGCTTCGCGCTCCAGGCGAACCCCGGGGAGGGCCAGTCGATGGGCGGCGGTGACGTACGGATCTCGGGGCGGGCGATCGAGGTCGAGGACCCGGCGCTGCGGGCCGCATACACCGAAGAGGTGGAACCCCCGGAGTCACCGGAGCCGTTCCACCTCTTCCGCACCGAGCTGACGGAGGTCGTGCGGACCTACGTCGAGGACGAGAAGTACCTCGTCGTCCAGATCTGGAAGCCCGGCGAGCCCCTGCGCACACTCAAGCGCACATAAGGCCCGTAAAACCCAGAGGGCTTACTCCCACTCGATGGTGCCCGGGGGCTTGCTGGTCACGTCGAGGACGACGCGGTTGACGTCCCGCACCTCGTTGGTGATCCGCGTCGAGATCTTCGCGAGGACGTCGTACGGCAGTCGCGACCAGTCGGCGGTCATGGCGTCCTCGGACGAGACGGGCCGCAGGACGATCGGGTGGCCGTACGTCCGGCCGTCACCCTGCACACCCACGCTGCGGACGTCCGCGAGCAGGACCACCGGGCACTGCCAGATGTCCCGGTCGAGGCCGGCCGCCGTGAGCTCCTCGCGGGCGATGGCGTCGGCCTCGCGCAGCAGGTCGAGACGCTCCTTGTTCACCTCGCCGACGATGCGGATGCCCAGGCCGGGACCGGGGAAGGGCTGGCGCTGGACGATCTCCTCCGGGAGGCCGAGCTCCTGGCCGACCATCCGGACCTCGTCCTTGAACAGCTGGCGCAGCGGCTCGACGAGCTCGAACTCGATGTCGTCGGGGAGGCCGCCCACGTTGTGGTGGGACTTGATGTTGGCGGTGCCGGTGCCGCCGCCGGACTCGACGATGTCCGGGTAGAGGGTGCCCTGCACGAGGAAGGCGACCTCGGGACCCTCCTCCTGGAGGATCTCCAGCTGCGCCTGCTCGAAGACCCGGATGAACTCGCGGCCGATGATCTTCCGCTTCTCCTCGGGGTCGGAGACCCCGGCGAGCGCCTTGAGGAACCGCTCCTCGGCGTCCACGACCTTCAGCTGGACGCCGGTCGCGGCCACGAAGTCCTTCTCGAC